>CAKZQI010000206.1 GCA_937139515.1 uncultured Armatimonadota bacterium
GCAGCCGGATCGCTTGCCAATCCTTCTCGGTGGGCGCCGGATCACTGAAAAAAAAAACTGGGAAGGTGCCAACTATCCTGAGCGTGAAGTTTACGACCTGTTCGGCATCCCCTTTGAAGGGCACCCGAACCTGAAGCGTATCCTGATGCCCAACGACTGGGTGGGGCATCCGCTACGCAAGGATTTTCCACTCGGAGGCGAACCCATCCCCTTCGCCCAAGACACTTGGGGACCCTCTATTGAAGACAAGACCAAACCGCACGCAGGCGAGTCGTTTGAGGGAATAACGGGCACCGAACCCGTGAGCGGGCGGTAAGCGTCTTCCTGCGGTTCCCCCCCTCCTTGAGATTCCCTTTTATAATAAACAGCGGTCGGGGCGAGGGCACTCTGACGGGATTCCTCGCTGACGCTCGGAATGACAGGAGTGGGAAACGGGAATGACAGGAGTGGGGAACGGGAATGACAGGAGTGGGGAACGGGAATGACAGGAGTGGGGAACGGAATGACAAGAGGGGCAAACGGAATGGCAAGGGCACAACCCAACGAAGAGCCTCCCCCCCACACAGGGGGAGGGAGGCAACGAGAAGACCGCTCACGAGAAAGGAGGGGGTCTTCAAAAGCCTCTCCCCTCCAACAGGTACAATCGTTTCGTGCGGTATGAGATTGAGCAGAGCGTCGCGCAGACCTATCGGCGCCTGACCTACCTGAGCGCAGGGGTGATGCTCGTCGGCTGGCTGTGGCACCTCTACACGCAAGACGCCAACAACTGGATGATTGTGCTGGGGATCGGTCTGTTGCTCACCACCCCGCTCTTTGCGCTGGTGCATCTGGTGTGGCTGACCCACGAACACGAGCGGTTGGTGGCGCGCTACAGTTTCATCACGCTCGCCCTGATTGCACTGGCGCTGGCAGTAGGACTGCTCGTGGGAGGTTCCCGATGAACGAAACGCTGGCACAGGACTTAGCCCGAATCGTCGGACAGGATGCGGTGCTGACCGACCCAGTAGCCCTTGCGACCTACGATTGTGACGCCTACACGATTGAAAAGGCACTGCCCACGGTGGTCGTGTTGCCCCAGACGACCGAGCAGGTCTCGGAGTTGTGTCAGTACGCCTCGCGCCACACCCTGCCGATTGTCCCGCGCGGGGCGGGCACGGGGCTTTCGGGAGGCGCGCTGGCGGTCAACGGCGGGATTGTGGTCTGCACCAGCCGAATGAACCGTATCCTGTGGGTGGACACGCGCAATCGGCGTCTGCGCGCGCAGGCAGGCGTGGTGAACTACCAGCTCACCAAAGCCGTCCAGAAAGAGAACCTGCACTTTGCGCCCGACCCCTCGTCGCAGGGCGCCTGCACGATTGGGGGCAATGTCGCCGAGAACTCTGGCGGACCGCACACGCTCAAATACGGCGTGACGGTGAACCATATCACTGCGCTCCAGATTGTGTTGCCCGACGGCGAGGTGGTGGAAATCGGGGGCGACGAGGACGAGCCGTTCGGCTACGACTTCGTAGGGCTTCTCGTGGGCAGTGAGGGCACGCTGGCGTTCGTGACGGAAGCGACCGCCCGACTCACCCCGCTCCCCCAAGCGAGCGCCACCCTGCTGGCGGTGTTTGAGAGCCTGCGCGACGCCAGCCAGACGGTCTCGGACATCATCGCGGAAGGCATCATCCCCGCCGCGCTGGAGTTGATGGACGCGCTCACCCTGCAAGCGGTGGAGTCGGCGTTCCGATACGGCTTCCCGCTGGACGCTGAGGCGGTTCTGCTGATAGAGTTGGACGGGCTTGAGGCGGAACTCCCTGCCGAAACCGAGCAGGTGCTGGCTATCTGTGGGCGCAATCGGGCACGCGAAGTGCGTCGGGCGAACACCGCACGCGAGCGGGCACAACTCTGGTCAGCCCGCAAGAAAGCCATCGGCGCACTCGGACGCTTAGCCCCCTCCTGCGTGACCCAAGATGGCGCTATCCCGCGCTCCAAACTGCCTGAAGTGCTTGCCGAAGCGTTCCAGATTGCCCGACAGCACGGTCTGCAGTTGGCGAATGTGTTCCACGCAGGCGACGGCAATCTGCACCCCGTGTTGCTGTTTGACGACTCCGACCCTGACCAGGTGGCGCGTGTGGTCTCGGCGGGCGATGCGATTTTGGAGCTGTGCCTGCGTTATGGAGGGAGCCTCACGGGCGAACACGGGATTGGCGTGGAGAAATGCGCCGTGATGCATCAGATGTTCTCCACTGCTGACTTGGACACGATGAAGCGCGTCAAAGCGGTGTTCAATCCCGACGATCGCCTGAACCCCGAAAAGATCTTCCCCGACACCCGCTACTGCTACGAAAGCAAGCGCAGGCTCAGGATGGGTGCAGTGGGGCTGTAGGTACGCTCATGGTTATGGGGATCGGTTGTAGCACCGAGCAGAGAGATTTATTTCAGCCCAACCCCCTACCCTAGCACCCTGAGCGTTAGCGAAGGGTCTGAGTTGGGGGTTTTGTCGAGATTCTTCGCTTCGCTCAGAATGACAGGAAGGGGGTGTCAGAATGACAATCTCCCCATTCCGTCACCCTGAGCGTCAGCGAAGGGTCTTGTCACTCTGAGTCGAAGGCGAAGAGCCTCGCTGCGCTCAGAATGACAAACGGGGGTCGTGACGGCTCCACCCTCCTACCCCTTGCAATCTAAGACAGAAGTCGGGTATAACTTACTCGTTGAGCGGGCATAGCTCAATGGTAGAGCTCCAGCCTTCCAAGCTGGTGGTGCGGGTTCGATTCCCGCTGCCCGCTCCAGATGAGGTATCCTCAACCCGATGCGCTTGTTAGACCGTCTCATCCTGCGCGAGCTTTTCCCACCTTTGTTGTTCGGCGTGGCGCTTTTTACCACGCTGATATTCGCGGGCGGTTATGTGTTTATGATTACCGAGTACGCCGTGCGCGGTATTCCCTTGATGGTGGTGATTGAGTTAGCGCTCCTCTATATCCCTCAGATTGCGGTGCGCACGCTCCCGATGGGGATGTTGTTGGCGACCCTGCTGGGCTTCGGGCGCCTCTCTTCGGATTGGGAAGTGACGGCGATGCGCTCGGCAGGAGCGAGCATGTTGCGCCTGATGCGCCCCGTGTTTTGGCTGAGCCTCGTGGTGAGCTTGTTCGCCATCGGCTTCAACGAAACGCTCGTCCCATGGGCGACGGCACGCGCCAGCGCCATCCGTACCGAGATTCTCAAAACGCTCCAACTCACCGAACAGCAGACCTTCAGCTTCGCCCAGTTCAACGAGGGACGGCTCGACTCCTTTGTGATTGTGGCGGGGGGGCGCGACCCGGTCAACCAAGAGCTGTTCCAAATCACTCTGCTGAAATATCGCGCGGGCGACCGTCGGGAACCCGAAGTGGTGCTGTATGCCCGGCGCGCTCAGTGGACGAGCGTCAACGAGTGGGTGCTCTACGACGGGTGGTGGCGCACGGCGGAGGGGCAATACGGCACCTTCACGGTGTTCCGCTCAGAACCGACACTGAATGTGCAGATTCGGCGCACGCCCATCCAGATTGAGGCACTCCTGACCGAGGTGGACGCCCGCTCCTTTCGGCAGTTGCGCGACCAGATAGCGTTTTTCCAGCGCGAAGGCGCCGACGAAGCCCAAATCCGCCAGCTGACCGTGGAGTTGTACAACAAAATCACGGTGCCCCTCGCCAGCGTGATTTTTGCGCTGTTGGGTGCGCCGTTGGGCATTCGCCCTCAGCGTTCCAGCCCTGCCACAGGCTTCGCACTCAGTGTGGCGATTATCTTTGTCTATTGGGTGTTGGCACGCTACCTGATTATTCTGGGGCGCAGTGCGCTTCCACCTTTGCTCGCCAGCAGTTTGCCCAATCTAATCGGGATTGGCTTGGCAATCTGGCTTATCCAAAAGCGCGACCGCGCTTGAGGTCGCCTGCTACTCTAATCTGTTAACGCTGTGGAACTGACCTCACCCCCAACCCCCTCTCCGTAAACGGAGAGGGGACTTTAGGACGCGAGACTTCCCCCCCTCTCTGCTTGCGGAGAGGGGGGACATAGGGGGGTGAGGTTCAATCGCTATTGACACGCCTAAAGAATACCGATACGCAGAAGGTCTTTCAACACGATGATGCCGATGGGTCTACCCTGTTCATCCACCACGGGCAGGTCGCCGATTTTGACGGTGAGGCTGTGAAACTTCTCCAGCACCTCAATCGCCAGCGGATTGCCCTGCAGTCGGTAGGGGCTGCGGTTCATCGCTTCCGAAACGGGACGGCTGAGCGCGCTCTCATCTTGCAAAAGTCGGCGTCGGATATCGCCGTCGGTGATGAAGCCGGTCATGATGCCCTCATCGTTCACCACGCAGGCGGCGCCTGCACCCGCTTTGGTAATGGCGAACAGCACATCGCGCAGGGAAGCTCCTTCAGGCACTATCGCTAACGCTTCACCCGTGCGCATCACATCGTGGGCACGCAACAGCAGTCGCCGTCCCAACGCCCCCGCAGGGTGGTTCAAGGCGAAGTCGTTGGGCGTGAACCCGCGCGCCACCATCGTCGCCAAAGCCAGCGCATCGCCCAACGCCAACATCGCCGTGGTGCTGGCAGTAGGCGCTAAGTTGTGGGGGCACGCCTCGCGCTCTATCGGCACATGCAGGACTAAGTCTGCCATCCGCCCCAAAGTGGAGTCGGGGCGTCCAGTTATGGCAATCGTGAACACCTGAAGCCGTTTGAGCGCAGGGCACAACATCACCAGCTCGTCGCTCTCACCGCTGAACGAGAGCAGGAGCGCCACATCTTGGGCGGCGATGGTGCCCAAGTCCCCATGCGCCGCTTCGGTGGGATGCACGAAAATGGCAGGTGTGCCTGTGCTACTGAATGTGCCTGCGAGTTTGCGTGCAATCGCGCCCGACTTGCCCACCCCGCTGACCACCAAGCGCCCCTCGCAGTTCAAAAGCGCCTGTACGGCTTGCTCAAACGATTCGTCCAGCGTCTCCTGGAGGCGCAGGATGGCTTCGGCTTCGGTCTGAAGCACTTCGCGCGCAACCTGAACGGTTTCAGTGGGGCTTATCACTTTCATAGGAGGTTGTCGTCCAGTTCGGGAGCGACCTGCGCCCGCCGTCGGCGACGATTGCACTGACTATTTTCCCCGTAATTTTCTTCGTACACTTGCACTAACTTTTTCTTGACACGCTGGAGCGCATTATCGATGCATTTCGTGTTTCGGCACAGACGCTCGGACATCTCCCGATAGGAGAGACCGTCCAGATAGAAATCTAATACCTGCTTTTCCAGGGTGCTCATCAGGTCGCGCGCCATCTTCAGCACCGCCAAGGGGATGCGCCGCTCCATAATCCACTGCTCGGGTGTGAGCGTGTTGGGGTCGGGCAACATATCCCCTAAATGGGAGTCGCTTTCTTCGTTATTGTTTTGGAGTGGCTTATAGAGGGAGACATATTCGTTGAGCGGGATATGTTTTTGTCGGGTAGCAGCTTTGACGGCGGAGATAATTTGGCGCGTGACGCAGAGTTCTGCGAACGGGCGGAACTTATGGACGGGGTCGTCACGGAAGTCGCGTATCGCTTTGAAAAGCCCTATCAGCCCTTCTTGAACCACATCTTCGTGGTCAGCCCCGACGAGGAAATAGGCGCGGGCTTTACTCTCTACCAAAGAGCGGTAGCGTTTGAGGAGGACTTCGACGGCGCGTTGGCTTCCTTGCTTGGCATACAGAACTAATTCCTCGTCTTGTAGGTGGGTCATACAGAGACTCGTGTCATCAAACAGCATCAATTCGTCGCTCATCGCCGAGTAGTCAGCCATACATAGCCCCTCCGTTGGTACTGGTTAGAATACCCAAGCGGGAACCGCCGTCACGGTTAGCCCTGCTGCCCTTCGTCTCTCGCCCTATGCCAAGCCTTGCCACCGCTGTTTCCACGCTCCCCTCGGGTATAAGTAGTTTATACGATAGGCGTCTCAAAAGTCAAGGGTTTGACGCCGAATTTCGCCCAATTCCCCCGAAAATTGGCAGGAATCGACTTTTTGGGGGCGAATCAGGGCGTTCGCTTGCCAGTGTGGGGTACACTGAGCGTGCAGGTGACTTGGATAAGGAGGTCGTTGCATGACTTTTGAGAGAACGAAACGGATTATGAGCGCCTTGGCGTTGACGGGGCTTTCCTCGCTGGCGCTGGCGGAATGGCAGTCCCCGCGTCAAGTACCCATCGTTCAGAAAGGAGCGTCCAACACGATTCGCCTCTCCCTGCGCGGGTTCCAGCCGGCGTCGGTGGAAGTGTTGATTGATGGCGTCGTGGTCGCCAATCGCTCGGTGTCGCGTGGGCAGTCGGAACTCCAGATTAGCTTGCGCTCGTTGGGGTTAGCGCCCGGTACCCATGAGGCGGTCGTGCGATACTACGACGCTCAGGGGCGAGTACTGGGCGAGATGCGCACCCCTGTAGATATTGAACCAGACCCGAGCGCGCCTGTTAGTATTATCCTTCCGCGCAACTCCGCCACAGTGTCAGGCACCGTGCCGATTGAGGTGCGCCTGAACCAGTCGGGTCAGCACTATGTGACTTTCTATGTGAACGGTCAGGTGCGTGCCCTGCGCAACTTCCCGCCCTATGTGTTCGCTTGGGACACAACCCAAGAGCCAAACGGAACGCACACCCTGGAAGCTCAGGTGTTCAACGGCGTTCAGACCTTCCGCACACCTCCTACGCGCGTGCGCGTGAACAACCCAGGTGGGCGCACCGAACGCCAGACAAGCGACCAGCTTGAACAGCCCCTCCAATCGGACCAGCAGATGGGACAGAACGAGCCGTCACTGTCGGTAGCGCAGGCACCGATGACACTTGCGTATGGCTCTTTGCGTCCTGCGCCTTCGGCAGAGGCGCGAGCGGTGGAAACGCCCCGCTTGAGCGCCCCTTCAGGAGCATCGCCTCGAACCCCAGAACCGCAGGCGCAACCCAACCTCACTATAGAATCCGCCCTGAGCCTGCGCGTACGGGAAGCGAACCCTGTACCAGCTCCGCTTCGCCCGAGCGTTCCTCAGGAGGAACCGCATCTCGCTGCCACCAACGCGCCTGTCACCCCTGAACAGGGCAGTCTGCGCACCCGCGACGCAGAACCGCTGATGCGCGGTCAGAAGCTTCAAATCCCTCAGGTTGCCAGCGCATCGACCCTCGCGCCCGCTTCCAAGAGCGCGCCTGCCGAAACGAGCTGGCTCCCGCTTGAGCTGGGCACGCGCCTGCCTGCTGGGGTGGAGACCTTCGATGTGGCTCTGGATGCCTCGCTCATCACTTTTGATGTAGCGCCGTTTGTGGAAGACGGAGTCCCGCTCGTGGCGCTTCGTCAGGTGCTGGAGCGCGCTGGGGCAACTCTGCGCTGGGACAATCTCGCCAAGTTGGCGACTGCGCAACTCGCTGAGCAGGTGGTGCAAGTGGATGTGCGCCATAATCGTATCCTGCTCAACGGCAACGCGGTTGAGGCAGAGAGCACCGTGCGCCTCGTTCGTGGGCGTGTGATGGTGCCCGCTTCGGTATTCGCCACCCTCCTGAACGCCGAGGTCGCCTACGACGGACAGGAAGGACAAATTGTTATCAGCACCACACGAGACGAGTGAGTTCGCTCTTGGACTCCCCCGCGAGAGGGTGCGTACTTGCAAAGCACACCTTATCGGAAACGGGGGAGTCCTTGATTTAGAAGGCATTAGCCAACCTTCTTCATCTCTGATAAAGTTGCATTCCTTGAGTTCAAAATCACATCAACCTGTCCCTATTTTGACGCCCCTTCGTGAGTCCTCTTATCCCTTACTGTCATTCTGAGCGAAGCGAAGAATCTCTAACAGCACAGACCCTTCGCTGACGCTCAGGGTGACGAGGTAAGACCTGTCATTCTGAGCGAAGCGAAGAATCTCCAAGAAACCCAAAGCAGAGACCCTTCGCTGGCGCTCAGGGTGACAGGGTGGGTTTTTCGGGTTTAAACTAAAGTCGCTGTTCGGTGCTACCGCCTGCGTCCAAAAGTGGCAGGCGTTCTGGAAAATTGAACTCAACAAAGGTACCCTTGTCAGGGGGACACAGGGGGGTGAGGTTGAAGGACTACCCCAGACCCTTCGCTGGCGCTCAGGGTGACAGGGTGGGCTTTTGGGGTTGAACCGAACACTCTGCAAGCAGCGAGGAAGTTGAGGGTATGGAAAAGCTTCCCTCCCCCTGCGTTTAGGGAGAGGGTGAGGGTGGAGATCAACAGCCTCCCAAACGGCAAGTCAGCTCTTAGGCACTTCAACCCAGCGACGCTCGTTGGCAGAGACCTCTACCGCCTCCAGCACCGCCTGGCACTTCAAGCCGTCGTGGAAGTTTGGCGAGGGCTGCTCGTCCTTGCTAATCGCTTCCAGCGCATCACGCACCAAGTGGGTGAAGGTATGCTCGTAGCCGATGATGTGTCCGGGGGGCCACCAAGCGCTCACATACGGATGGACTCCTTCGGTCACCTGAATGGTGCGGAACCCACGCGTGCCCTCAGGGTCGGTCTCAAGGTACAGCTCCAGCTCGTTCATTCGCTCCAAGTTGAACACGATACTGCCTTTGGAGCCGTTGATTTCAAAGCGGTTGTAGTTTTTGCGTCCGAGTGCGAAGCGGGTCGCCTCAAAAGTGCCGATGGCGCCGTTCTCGAACCGAGCGAGGAACACCGCCGCGTCGTCCACCGTGACCTCGCCCATCTGAGTGCTGGCTTGACCGCCCAAGCGGTCGTCCGACTCTGCCAGCAGGGGGCGCTGTTTGATGAAGGTGTGCATCATTCCACACACTTCACTGATTTCGCCCACCAGCCAGCGTGCGAGGTCAATAATGTGGGCGTTCAGGTCGCCATGCACGCCCGAGCCAGAGACCTCCTTGCGCAAGCGCCAGACCAACGGAAAGTTCGGGTCAACAATCCAGTCTTGCAGGTAAGTGCCTCGGAAGTGATAGATTTGCCCGATAACCCCCTCCGCGATGAGCTGTTTGGCGTAAGAGACAGCGGGCGCTTTGCGATAGTTGAAGAAGACCCCGTGTTTCACGCCGTTTTGCTCCACCGCTTGTACCATCTCGCGGGCTTCCAGCAGGTTGTTGGCGAGGGGTTTCTCACAGAGGACGATTTTGCCGTGCTTCGCCGCCTCTATCGAGATGGGCGCGTGTAGGTTGCCGGGCGTGGAGACATCCACGATATCAATGTCGTCACGCGCCACCACCTGTTGCCAATCGGTGGCGTATTCTTCAAAGCCATACTTTTCTGCGGCAGCGCGAACACGCTCCTCGTGCCGTCCACAGAGGACTTTCAGGACAGGCTGGCACTCCAGCGCAGGGAAGAAGCGAGCGACTTGGCGGTAGGCGTTGCTGTGCGCTTTGCCCATGAACTGGTAACCAATCAGAGCCACATTCAAGGTGCGTTTAGCCATAATAGACCTCCTTCATCTTAGCGTGGTTCAGGGCGCGGAGCCGGGGGTTGAGGTCGTCCACCCGGTTGCGGGCGCGGTGCGCCTGGCGGCTGCTGAGGCGGGGTGAACGGCTTGACAATCGTGTTGGTGATTTTCGCTTTCGCCTGCAACTCTTGTACATAAGTGCTTAGGCGTAAGCGTACCGCCTGCTCGCGCAGATCGCGCTGTTCTTCGGCAGAGGCTTGGTTGCCCGTGCGCTCCAGCCGAACAATCATGAACCCACCTGCAGTGCGGAATGGCTCGGAGACCTCACCCGGTTTGAGCGCCTCCAGCTGGGCGCGGATGTCGGGTACGATGAACTGACGGTTCTGCCACATCATCTTGCCCCCTCGGTCTCGGCTGAACGGGTCTTCAGAATACTCTTTGACCGCCTCGGTGAACTCCAGCCCCTGTTTGATTTTCTCGTAAGCCTCTTTCGCTTTCGCTTCGGCTTGAGGCAGGTTCTCCTCTTGCTGTTCGGGGGTGGTGCCGGGGATGCGCACGATGATTTGGCTGTATTCCACGAACTCGTCGAGGTTCACCGTGCGTTCCACCAGTCGCTCGGCGAGCATTTGGGTTCGGATACGCGCGTAAAGGCGACTGGGTGGGAACTGGTTGCGCTTGAGAAAGTCGTCTAAGCTCATTCCTGGGGGCACTTGGGCTTCGGCGTTCTGGAGTTGTTGACGATACCGAGCCTCCACCTCTTGAGGCGAAACACGCACGCCCTGCTTGCGCGCCTCTTGATCCACGATGCGCTCCAAGATGAGCTCTTCCACTGCCGAGGCACCGAACCAGTCGTAGGTCGCGCGCACCAGTTCCTCCGCGCGAATCGGCTCCCCATTCACGGTGGCGACCACCGCGCTGGAGTTCGGAAGCGGGGCTAACGCATACTGGTTTCTCTGCTGTTGTTGAGCGCGTTGTTGCTGACGCTGTTGCTGGGTGCGCTGTTGTTGCTGTTTCTGTTGTTGCTGACGCTGTTGCTGGGTGCGCTGTTGTTGCTGTTTCTGTTGTTGCGTTTGCTGTTGCTGTTGAGTGCGCTGCTGTTGTTGCCCCTGCTTATCTGTTTGATTTTGTTGCACGAAGCCCCACGAGGCAAGTGTGAGCGTCGCCGATAGTACCATTCCAATCATCCAACGGTTCTTCATTTCGTTCCTCCTGTATGGGCTTTGGGATTCGGCATAGGGGATTCAGTTTCCTGCTGAAGTGCGCTGAGCAAAACCGCCCATGCGGTAAAAAGCGCGATGCTGAGCGGGATTAATCCCCCCAAAAGCGCGCCTGCTAACCCCGCAAGCCAACCGTACTGCACTGCTTCAGGAACCATCGGTCGCAGACGCCTCAGCAAAAACAGTCCGATTACGCTCAGTACCAGCACGCCCCCCCACCCAGAGGCTATCAAGTTCCAAACCGTATCGGGATAGCCTGAAGCGTCGGGTTGGTGACGCCAGAGCGCCAACATCAACGCCCCAACCAACATAGCAACTCCGACTGCAATATGAGGGATGAGTTTGCGCTCGTGGGGGATAGGGGCAGTACGCACAGCAATCCGCCCAGCACGCATCAGGGAGAGGCGCAATCGCTTGCGCTGGGTCGCTTCCTGCCGAAGGAGGGTACCCCCCCCTGCTAATGCGCTTAGCACCGCCATCAAAGTGATGGGAAGGTTGTGGGCGCGCCAGCCCAACCACAGCGCCACCCCCACCATCAGGTAGAAGGCTCCCAGCGGGTTGCCCTCAATCCGAAGCCACACCGCACAGAATAGGAGTGTCCACACCACTGCCAGCGCACCGTACGCATCGCCCATCCCGATGGTGCGCCCCTCACCCAGCGTGGCATAACCGAGCAAACCATCGCGCGCCCAGTTGCCCCCGCTGAGGCTATCCAACATCAGCAGGGTCAGCCCCAATCCCGCCAGCGCGCCTAAACCGAGCGTCAAGTTATCTAATAAGGCGACCATCAGCACCAGTACGCCAGCCCCCACCAACCAAACCGCCAACAGAGGCAGGCTACCCGACGCCGAGAGCGCAGCGGGAAGTAAGCTCGCCACACTCAGCGCCACTGCCCAAACGCCATATGCCGTGAGTGTCCTCTGCGCTCGCGATTTGGGAGGTGGCTTGGGACGCGCGGAACCGACCACACGCAACATCGGACGCCTACGCTTAGGACGCAACGGCAGAACAGCCGCCAGAAGCAGGATAAGCCAAATGCCTAATAGCACCTTGCGCAACGGCTCCGAGTGACGGTGCCTGTCCCAATGTGCCTGTGCCTTTGCCAACAGACCGAACGCCTCACCCTTAGGGTCGGGCGCAATCTCAAACGGCAGTGTGCCCTGAACGAGCGCTCTAAGGCTCTCGGAGTGGGCGACGGTGTTCAGGCTCACGCGTGGGTCTTGGATAAGCCCTACTGGACGCAGGTCGCCCCCGACAGCGAACAGCGCCCACAAGCCGTCGGGGTCATCGGGCACGCCCAGCACCACAAGTCGGTCTGATGGGTGGGCGAGCAGGCGCGTGAGGTGGGCGCACCAAGCATCCACCTGCTCCCAGGCTTGGGTGGTCAGTTGCTCGGCTTGCTGGTGGGTACAGAGTTTGGCGTAGCGTTCGGCGCGCGCCACATCGCCCAAGTCCACTTGCACCCAGCGCGCCTGTTGCATCTGCCGACGCTGGGGCGCACTCAGCAAGCTGGGTGCCGAGCGGACACCGTAAGCGAACGCCTCCGAAGGCGCCAACCGCACCGCCTCACTGCGCGGGCGGTCGGGTACATCGGGGTCGGAGAGCCAATAGTCGGGGTTCCAATCGGGTTCGCTCCACAGGGTGGGGTTGGGTATCAGCCAACCGAGCACGCCCCGAGCGCGCTGACTTTGGAGCCACTCCGAGCGTTCAAACAGTGCCTCACCCTGCCAGATTTTGACGAGGATGACCCGCCCCTGAGCGTTAGCCACCCCCACCCCCAACAGGCAGAGGCTCAGAACCCATATCCAGCGCGTTGCACCCCTATCCCTGCCCACACCTATAGAGTACCCGCATTCGGTACACTTTAGGCGATGGGACAGGCGTACAAAGCAATCAGTGTTATCGGTTGGATTGCGACGGTGTTGCTTGTGGGTTGCCGAACCGCCGAGACCCAGTACACCATTGAGCGACGCTTCCAACAAGGCGAACGATGGCGCTACACCATTGTGCAAACGGTAGACCTGCCCCCACGCCAAGCGACGGTCGAACTGACCATCACCGATACCGTGCTGGAAGTGCATTCCGATGGCACTGCGACGGTGGAGCGCATTGTTCACGGAAGCCCTGACCAGCTCAAGACCCTTCGCGAAAGCCTCGCGCCTCTGGTGGTGCTGGAACCGAAGACGCGCTGGAAGGTCTCACCTCGGGGGAAAGAGACGCTTTTGCAAGGCGAAGGCGCACTGCTGACCAGCGTGCCATATGCCTATCCCGACCGCCCCGTGCAACCCGGTGCCCAGTGGGGCATTCTGGATGGAATTGGGAGCCTTCAGACCCGCTATATGAGCCGATTTGAGGGTGTGATAGAGCTGGAAGGCGTGCCGTGCTACAAAATCCGCACCCAAGCCGAGCCACTGCCCGACTCCCTGCCCGCCATGACAGGCGAAATCGTCGTTCACCTGGACCGTCGTACAGGGTGGACACGCCATATTGAAGGCACCCTAAAGATGCAAGCAGGAGAATTGAGCGGAACGGTGTATTTAAAAATGCACGGTTTACCCGAACCGTCAGCGAGCGAGGGGAAATAAATAATGCGAGAACGACAGTGTCCTGTCTGCCTTGTGGAGATGAAGCCTCAGGTTCATTTGGGCATCACGATTGATGTGTGTCCCACTTGTGCGGGCATCTGGTTTGACAAAGACGAGCTTCTGCACATCACTCAGTTGGATCCTGAGGCGCTCCCCCAACTGGACGAGATGTATAGACCGGTCGTTCATTCGTACGACCCGCCGTGGGAGAAGCTCTGCCCTGTGTGTCATAATACCAGATTACGCCAATACAACTACCTATACACTTCCAATATTGAGCTGGATGAATGCCCCGAGTGCGGGGGGATTTGGGTGGAAAACAGTGAGCTGGCGAAGATGCCACAGGTGCTAAAGGATGTCCGTGCGATGGATGTGCCCCCTGAAGCCGAAGCCCAAATTACACTTGCCCAAATGGAGGCAGAGAGCCAGCAGGAGCGGGGGCGTTTGGAGTTCCTCACGGGGTTGTTCCGCTTCCTCAGCACTCGTTTCCGATTTCCATTCGAAGATTAGGATGATAGCCAAAGGCGTTCATACCGCAATTATCACGCCCTTTGACGAGGCGGGGGCAATAGACGAAGCTTGCTTCGTGCGCTTGATAGCCTACCAAGAATCGGCGGGGGTGAACGGGGTGGTGGTCGCTGGTTCCACAGGCGAAGGACCCTCGCTCAGCGCGCCTGAGAAGGTTCGGCTCTACGAGTTGGCGTGTCAGGCGCGGGGCGCACTCCAGGTGATAGCGGGGATTATCGTGTGTAGCCTGGACGAGGCGCGCTATCTCGCTCGGCAGGCGACCAAACTGGGATGCGATGGGCTGATGGTGGCGCCTCCGTTCTACTTCTCCCCACCAGAAGCAGGATTGATCGCGTTCTACAAGGCGACTCTGGAGGCAACGCCCCTGCCCGTTATCTTGTACAACATCCCTCAGCGCACCCGTGTGGCGCTAACGCCCGCGCTCGTATCCGCCTTGCTAGATTACCCGAACCTGATTGGCATCAAGGACAGTTCAGGCGAGATGGCTTCGTTGGAGCAGTATCTCCAGTTCGCCCCACGCCTCAAGGTATGGGTGGGCGAGGAAAAGTTCCTCCTGCACAACCTGCAAAACGGCGGGGCGGGCACTATTAGCGGGCTGGCGAATGTCTACCCCTACGGACTGGTGCGCGTGTGGCGTGCCTACCAAGAGGGCAAAGAGGCTGAAGGGCTTCAGGCGTTAGTAGACAGCTACGCCGATGCGATTGACGCTTTCCCCGCACCGGTTAACTTCAAGTATACCCTCCGATACGAGGGATTCCCACCGATGAGCGTGCGCCTGCCCCTTCAAGACCTCACGCCCGAACAGCAATCAGCACTCAACGCGGCGTTAGCACCCTACCGATGAATCCTTTTCTTGCCCAGTTGCCTCTAACCCGATAGCAGTACCGATAGGGACGCATATATTCAAATCAACAGGAGGTATGAAAACGATGGACATTCGAGTAGATAGAGAAGTGGATGCGCGCGGGCTTCAGTGCCCGATGCCGATTGTGAACGCACGCAAGGTATTCCAAGAACTTCAAGCGGGACAAGTACTGTTGGTCAAAGCAACCGACCCTGGCTCGGTGAACGACTTCCAAGGCTGGGTCAAAATGGTCAACGACGCTGAGTTGCTGGGACAAGAAACTGCTGAACAAGACGGCAAGACCGTCTACCTACACTATGTGCGCAAGAAATAGGAGGGGAGATAGATGATAACGAGCGGCAAGAGTGCTGTAGCTGAGTCCTTGACGCCCAATCTGGAAGCCCTGCAGGCTCAAGTAGAGCAACTGCAGGCAGAACTTCAACGAGTGCGCGAGTCGATGCCCGATAGCCGCCTGTCTATGGTGGTCTTTTCGGGCGATTTAGACCGCGTGCTGGCTTCGTTTGTGATCGCCTCGGGTGCCGCCGCCAGCGGGATGGAAGTCTCCATGTTCTTCACCTTCTGGGGTCTGACCGCCCTGCGTCAGAAGCGCAAGAGCGCAGGCAAGACCTTCTTCCAGAAGATGATGGGACTGATGACCCCTGTGGGCACGAAGGGGCTGGGTGTGTCTAAGATGAACTTCGGGGGCATTGGCGCGAAAATGCTCCGAGCGATGATGAAACAGCAGGGTGTGCCCCAGATTGAGGAGATGGCACAGATGGCGCGCGACCTCGGCGTGCGTATCGTCGCCTGCCAGATGTCGATGGATGTCATGGGCATCCACAAAGACGAGATTCTGGACGGCGTTGAGGTCGGGGGCGTTGCTACCTTCCTGGGAGACGCCGTACGCTCCAAAGCGACCCTGTTTATCTAATAGCAATCGGTTCCCTCCGCTTTGGGGGGGAACCTCAAGGAGCTGATAAGCAAACATCACTTTCAAAATCACGCCAACTCTCACCTACTTTGACACCCGTTCGTTAGCCGTATTGTCTCCAGCTGTCATTCTGCCCCCTCTTTGTCATTCTGAGCGCAGCGAAGAATCTCAAAGGAACCCCAAGCGCAGACCCTTCGCTGACGCTCAGGGTGAC
>CAKZQI010000207.1 GCA_937139515.1 uncultured Armatimonadota bacterium
CGTAGTCGGGCAAGAAGAAGTAGCCCCCTTCGTCGATCTGGTAAGCGAAGCCCACCCGCTCTGCCTGTCCGTAGTAGTCTATCCATCGGCACTGCAGGCTCTCGCGCAACAGGCTTCCCAGAATTGCGCTGGGTTTCTCGGATGAGGTGACGCAGAAAGGCACCCGAAGGGGCTTGCGGAACTGCTTCAGGAGCCGACAGAGCGATTCTACAATCGAGGGATAGGCGTAGATACAGTCGGGTTGGAAGCGTATTAGCTCTGCGTAAAAATACTCAAAAGTCGCTGGGGAGAGATGGTTGGAAGAGAAGACGAGGCGTCTGCCTCCTGAGTCGTAGCGCCAGAAGGGAGGCTGTTGGTCTCGGGGGTCTTTGATGTCGTCGCCTCGGAGCACTGCCACACGATGGCGCTGGAAATCTAAACCCACGAGATGATGCACGGTGTCGATAGCGGCTTGTTCAACCGCCACCGAGCTGGGCGAGCGGAACAGGAGCAGAGGCGTGCCTGTGGTTCCGCTGGTGCTGGCAGGGATAGTGCGCCAAGGGACACAGGTGAGGAAGTCGTGAGGCTGGGCGCGTAGAGGTTCTTTTGTGAGCAGGGGCCACGATTCGAGCGTTTCTCCCCCTTGCACCCGTTGTCCATAGGGGGTGCGCCGAGCCAGTGCGAGCACCAATCGCAAGCGACGCTCCCCATAGGCGCGCCTCTCTTCTATAGGAGCGTTCATTAGGTATCGGAACCGCTTGCGCGCTTGAGGATAGAACAGGGGAGACCGCCGAATGAACTTATCGCCCGCGAGCGTGCGTTTCAGTGCGCCTGCAGACCTCTTGACCGTTTCGAACCAACCCATATTTCCGCCGTTGCTGTGGTAAATTTTACCACGATGCGTATTCTACTTGTGGGACCCAGCCCGGAGGTGCCCGGGGGGATAGGCAGTTGGATTCGCCTGCTGTTGGAGCACCCCCCAGAAGCGATTGAATATGTGCCTGTGTACACCGTCACGCCCGCTACAGCGATGGCAGATTTTCGCACGTGCCTCGGTCCTCCTTTAGGGCGCCTTGTCAAAAACGCCTTTCAGCTAATGGGCGTGCTCAAGCGGTTGCCCCACCTTGTGCAGTCCTCTGGGGTAGTGGGGGCGCATATCCACTTTGCCTCGCGTGGGAGCTTCCAGAGAAAACGATTGGTTGTGAAACAGTTGTCGCGAATCGGGCATCCTTACTTACTCCATGCTCACGGCGGTCGATTCGATGTTTTCTACGAGCAGTCCAGCGAAAGCACGAAACAGCGTATTACTGAGTTCATCAGCGGTTCTGTCGGATTTATCAGTTTAGCACAATTTTGGCAAGCGTTTTATGAACGGCTTATGACGCCCCCCAAGCCGAAGTTGTATGTGATGCCCAATCCTGTTGTGTTGCCCGAAGTCGTTCCCGAACGAGAGGGTAACAGTTGCTTGAGGTTGATTTTTTTGGGCAGAATGGGGGAGCACAAGGGTTCTGACCGCGTGTTGCGAGCGATGGCTCAACTTCCAGCCCCAGTACGCAATCGGGTCGAGGCGTGGTTCGCTGGGGATGGCGATATTGAGGGTATGCATCGTTTGGCTCAGGAACTGGGTTTGGAGGGGCAGGTTTATATCAGTGGCTGGATTGGAGTGGAGGAGCGCAATCGGTGGCTGGCGGAGGCAGATTGTCTGATTTTGCCCAGTCGTGCGGAGGGCGTGCCGATGACTATTTTGGAGGCGCTCGCCTGGGGGCTGCCCGTGATTAGCTCCCCAGTGGGGGGTATTCCTGAAGTGGTGCGTCAGGGGCAGGAGGGGATTTTTGTGGAGTCTGACGATATTTCCGCTATCAGTGAGGCAATTCGCTTTATGGTGGAGCATCCTGAAGAGCGTCTTCGGATGGGGCACAACGCGCGTCAACGCGCTCACGAGTTTGCTTTACCTGAGTATCGGCGCAAACTGAGGGACATCTATGTGGAACTGTTCGGATGAGCGGGTAGAATCAGAGTGGAACTGTTGCGCAGTATGGAACAACCGAAAGGGAGGGATAGTGATGCGAATAGGACTGATGTGGGCAACGCTTGGACTGAGCCTGATGGCTTGGAGCCAGCAGAGCGCGAATATTGACTTTTTTGCCGAGTCGGGTGGATGTGAACTTGATTTTGACAAAAATGGGATAGTGGATGGGCTGTTCCCGTTTGCGGATAATGGGCTGGATGCCAGCACTGCGATTCAACTGGGTTTGGATAACACAGTGCGCTTTGGGGGGACTGCCAGCCAGCGTATCAGGCTCCAGAAGGGGGAAGGCAGTTCAGGGGGGCGTTATGTGCTTCCTGAAGCGGTCAACTTCAACGTTCACCTCACGCCTCAGGAAGGGGAGCCTCTGAGGGTTCAAATCGCCATTCGTGCGGAGGGATTCCAGAACGCTACTTATGGCGTGTTCATCCGAACGGGTTCACGGCGTGTTGCGCTCCTTGCGCATACGAGCCAGCCTACAGGGGGATGGCAAAACTTCTCCGCCGTTGTGCCAGTGGAGCGAAACAGTCAAGGTCAGCTAGAGTTCTCGGTGTCTGTTGAGATCCTCGCCAGCAGTGGGAGCGCCAGTGGCACCGTCTGGGTAGACGAGATGCGCGCCCTCTCGTC
>CAKZQI010000208.1 GCA_937139515.1 uncultured Armatimonadota bacterium
AACTCAATCCGCTCAGCGTGTCAGAGCGCGTTCGGCTGGAGACGCTGCGGGCCCAGATGGTCGGCAGAACCGCCCCTCCAGCCCCTTTGTGGAAAGAGGCGCTTCCCGTGGTGATGGCGTTCTTAGGCTCCAGCCTCATCCTCATCGTGGGACTGGTCTTGGTACTTCGGATGTCTGCTCCTGCGCCCGATGTTCCGAACCCTGTTGCCCAAGTACCCACTGAGAGCCGACCGAGCGCGCCTCAAGCCACTATTCCCCGTCCGCCTGTAGAGCCTTCAGAAACCCCACCCACAGCTTCCTCCGCCCCATCGCCCACGCCTCCCAACGGCGCCGTCCCACCAGTGATGATAGACCCATCACGAGTGGCGCTGACACCTGCACCCGATTCGGGGCTACGCGGGTCTATTCCACCCGCACCCCCCTCCGCTCCTGAGAATGACGGGCGCATGCGCTCTAACGAGAACCGCACAGAACGCGAGCAACAACCCGCCTCACCACCGAACCGCTCGGAAGTGATGCCCGATGTGTCGGTGCGCGAGACGGAACAGCGTGGTGTCTACGAGGTACGCGTTTACCCACAGAACGGTGGAAACTCCGCAAACCGTAACGCGCGTTCCAACCCTACCAACGATGCGCTAAAACAAGCCCAAGAGTACCAAAAGGCGGGCAACTACAGCGAGGCGCTGAATGCCTATCGTCAGGCGCTTGCCCAAGCTGAGTTCAAGGGGGATATCCTTCAACAGATGGCTATCTGCCACCTTCGGCTGGGTGATAAGGCGAACGCTCGTCAGCATTTCCTGCAAGCCATCAACGAGTACGAGCGCCAGATTCAGCAGGGGTATGAGGTGGAGAACGCCCGACAAGGGATTCTCGCTTGCCAAAATGGGCTACGCTTATGCGAAGAGTAGTTCGGCGTTCCGTTCCCTTGCGGTGGAGCCTCATCCTAGCTTTCGGTGGGGTAGTAGCGAACGCCTCGCCCCAACCCATCTTGCTGATTTATCAAGAGCGAGTGCCCTTCGTGGCGCGTGATGGGCAGAAAGTCGACACGAATGTCTCGCTCCAGCCCTACTTGGTGCCGTTTTTGCGGGAGTTGCGAAAGGTTCAGGTGGAGTGGTACACGCCTGACCACCCCATCGCTCAGCAGTTTGCTCAGCAAAGGCGCGTGCCCCCTGAGCGATTGACGCAGCCTGCCCCGGAACTCTTGGCACAGTTGGCGCGCGCGTGGCGTGCCACCTACCTTCTGCGTGTGCGCTGTCTGCGCGCCCAAAATCAACTGGAGTACCGAGCGGAGCTGTGGCAACTGGGGCGGCGCAGCGCTCTCTGGCAGGCGGAGGGTTTCCAAGGGGGTGGCACAGGAAACGGGGGCGAGGAGTCGAGCCTGCAGTCGTTGGCGCGCACGCTCGCTATGCGTCTGGACAACGAAGTATGGCAAGACCTGCCCACCAACCTCCCACCCCCACCTGAGCCAACACCCCCTGTGCCGGTGCGTCCTGAACCCGCCACACCGCCCAAAGACTTTGCAACCCTGCTTCAAACCTACCTCAAAGAGGGACGCTGGACGGAAGCCCTTCTGCCCTTACGAAGCCTCATTCATCAGAACCCCACCGATGTGCGCCTTCGTCTACAATTAGTTCAACTCTATCGGAACCTAAACCAGCGCGAGAGCGCCCTCCGAGAACTCGACTCTGCGCTTCAGTTGGCTCCCCAAGAGAGTGCGCTCCACTTAGAGCGGGCAAAGCTCCTGCGCGAGGGGGGCGACCTGCGCTCTGCGATCAGCGCACTTCAGTCCGCCCTGCAATCCAACCCCGATTCGGACGAACTGCGCTCGGCTCTGGTGGAGTGCTTGATTGAGGCGGGGCAAATCGCTGAGGCAGAAAATGAGCTCAGGCGCTGGCAAGGTGGCAGTCCGCCTCGTTCTTGGGCGAGCTATTTGTTGGTGGGTGCAACCCGACGCTTTGAACCGCTTCCCGCTCAACCCATCACGCTGAATGAGGAGGGAATGCGGGTCTGGTTTCTGGTTGTCAGCGGCGCCGTCACCGACCTCGCCAGCGAACTGCTGGAGATGCGCCAGCAGGCTCGTGCCGACACACCGAACTGGCGCGATTTGCAATCGCGTGCCGAACGACACACGCTTAGTATCCTTCGGTTAGGAGCGTGGCTGGAGGCGGTTCAACCCAGCGAGGCTCTGCGTCAATCAGTCCAGCGTTTGCGCTTCAGCGCCCAGTTGTTGAGTCAATCGTCTCAGCAGATGGCACGATATTTGCTCCATCGTCGTTCGGAGGATGAGGAGCGCGCCAGCCTGTTGCGCCTTGAGTCCCTGCGTGAACTGGAAGCAGTGCGAAACGCGCTCCAAGCAACGACGCCATGAGTGATTGGGTTTGGCTAATGATGGCTCTGTGTGCCTTGCTTGGAGGGATAGGAATCGCCTACGCCAACTGCCATCGGCGGAGTGGGTGCCTCTTCACGCAACCACCCCTGGAACCCGACACCCGAGTGCGACTGACTGTCGGCAACAAGCTATTCACGACCCTACTGCACCATCTGGAGGGCGAGACCCTCTGGCTCGTTCCCCCGTTGCAGATGGGGTTGCCTGTCTCATTCGTGGAGGGCACTTCCGGCAAATTGGAGGTTGCCTTGCCTTCGGGGATTTATTCGGCTTCCATTCGGTTCACCGAGCGCCGTGTGAAGCCGTCGTTGCTAGGGTTTCAGGTGACCTCTGCGTGGCAACGCACCCAACGACGCCAACACGAGCGGGTTCCCCTCTCGGATGAGGCACAGGTCGAAATCCAGACCGCCCAAGAGCGCTGGATTGGTTGGGTGCAGGATGTCAGCGCGGGTGGACTGCGTGTTGCCTGCCCGACGGCTATCGCCGAGGGAGCTCAAGTTCAGCTGGGCTTGCCTTCCTACTTGGCGCGCGGTTCATCTGCCGAGCGAGTGGCACGCGTGGTGGATTGCCAACGCGGCTTACATCACACCAGCTACACCTATATCCTGCGCCTTGCGTTCACCGATGGCACACTCACGACCTGACCTGTCTATCATCATCGTCAGTTATAACACGCGTGCGCTGTTGCGTGAGTGTCTGGCTTCGCTTCAAGAGGCTTCGCAGGAGGTATCCACCGAGATTATCGTGGTGGACAACGCCTCTTCGGATGGAAGTGCGGAGGTGGTGCGCACCCAGTTCCCCCAAGTGTGCCTGATTGCGAACGCCGAGAATTTGGGCTTTGGGGCAGGGTGCAATCAGGGATTGAAGCGGGCTTCAGGGCGATACGCGCTCTTGCTCAACGCCGATATTCGTGCCACCGAGGGGGCACTGAAGCGATTAGTTGCGTTTATGGATACCCACCCTGAGTTTGTGGCTTGTGGTGGGCAGTTGCGCTATCCCGATGGGCGCATCCAGCCCTCCTGCGCCTCCGAGCTGACACTGTGGGCAGTGTTCTGCGAACAGGCATTGTTGGAGAAGCTGTTTCCCCGCACTCGGCTGTTTGGGCGCTACTGGCGCACTTGGTGGGATTTTAGTAGCACCATAGAAACTGAGCAGGTGATGGGCGCCTGTTTGATGTTGAGGCGGGTTGGGGTTGAGGATACGAACCTGCTCCCACCTCCTGAGAGGCGAGGGGGAAGCCAAACCTCGGTTCCCCCCGTTTACGGGGGGAACCTTACGGAGGGGGGTACTCTATTTCAACCTCCATTCCCTCTGTTTGATGAGGAGTACTTCCTCTATTGCGAAGACACCGACCTCTGCTATCGGTTGCGCCAAGCAGGGGGCAAGATAGCCTATGTCCACGATGCGGTCTTCATTCATCACTTAGGGGCGAGTGGGGCGCCACGGCGTGCAGAAATGGTCATCTTGTACAATCGGGGCAAAGAACGCTTCTTCCGAAAGTTTCATGGGGGTGCCCAAGCCATAGCCTGCTACTGGCTCAATCAGGGAGGTGCGCTCCTGCGAGTCGGTATCGGTCTGGTGCTTACCCTGCTCACTCTGGGACGGGCGCCCCGCTTTCGCGCTTATCTGAAGACCTTCTGGAAGGTGCTGGGGCGAAAAACGCATTGAAAACACCGCGCAACTGTGGAATAAACTTCGTATGCCACTGTGGCTAAGGAACGGACGCAGAGTTGCCGGTGTGGGTGTCCAGCGCCTGCGTCATCTCTATGCCCGTATTCCTGTCGGGTTGAGGTTTGTTCTCCTGCTATCACTCACGATTCTGGGGCTTCACATCCCTTATCGGTGGTACAGCTCAGATCAGACTAAGCAGATTCTGGAAACTCAGCATCGTATCGCACTCTTACACCAGCTGAAATCGGCGCAGATGGCACTCAAGCAAGAGATGAAGCGCTTCCACCGCCACGCCGAAGATTATGCCGTCTGGAACGACGCTGTGTCCGCTATTCAGCGCAAAGATGCTGACTGGCTAACTACTAATGTTTGGGAGTGGGGGGTTGTCCATCTGGGTTATGAGAGCACTGCTGTGTGGGATGCGGAGGGTTCCCTCCTCGGTCATGCTGGGATGGCTCCCCACTTGCTTATTACTGGAAATGACCTGTACTCACTGGCACGGCGTGGTGTTGGGGATGTGGGGCTTGTGCGGATGGGGGAGCGCCTCTTTATGGTCGCCTGTGTGCCCGTGCGCGACGAACAGATATCCTCTAAAGTCTACGGGGTGATGCTCTTCGCCAACGAGATAGACAAGAGCACGCAGCTCGCCTTGTGGGGCACAAGTAGTATTCCGATTTCTCTGAAGCCCCTTCCTGAGCAGAAGGCTGAACCGCCCCAAACGGTTCAAAGTGAGCGAAAAGGTGGTCAAAACTTGTCGTTCTCCTATCCGATTAAGAACCCAGAGGGGCATTGGATAGCCAACCTGACTGCTTCAATCGCTCCCTCACAGAGTCTTTCTGTCCGTGAGTCGCTTCGATACGCCCAGTACGGCTCGTGGGTCTTGAGCGGAATCATCACGATTGGCGCCAGTTTGATGATGGTCGTGTTCGTGCGTAGGCACCTACAGCCGTTTTTGTATGTGGCGAGCCGATTAGCTCGAGGGGATTGGACGGCACGCGTGGACTATCCTGCCCGCGATGAGTTTGGCTACTTGGCTCAGGTGTTTAATCGGATGGCGCAGAATCTGCACCAATCGTTTGAGTATCAAGAGCGTCAGCGAAAGGAGATTTCGGCGCGCACCGCCGAGCTGGAATCGCTTCATCAGCACCTGCAGACACTCAACGAGGAACTTCGCCAGAAGAACCTGCAGTTGGAACTCGCGGCGCAGACCGATGGTTTGACGGGGCTGTGGAACCACGCAGCATTCCAGTTAGCGTTGCGCAACGAGATCCAGCGCGCCGAGCGTCTTCGTCAACCCTTGAGCCTGATTATGTTGGATGTAGATTACTTCAAGCAGTTCAACGACAACTACGGACACCCTGCGGGCGATGAAGTCCTGCGTCAGGTGGCGGAGGTCTTACGCCGGCACGCGCGCCCGTACGACATCGTCGCACGCTATGGCGGGGAAGAGTTCGCGATTATTCTCGTCAACACCGAGCTGGAGATGGCACTGCGCGTCGCCGAGCGGTTCCGCCAGGCAATCCAACAGATACCGAACCTGCCAGCACCCGTCACCGCCAGCCTTGGGGTTGCGGAGCATCGTTTCGGCGCGATGCCTGCCAGCCTCCTCTACAACGCTGACTCAGCGCTCTATATCGCCAAGCGCTCGGGACGCAACCAAGTCCAATTTTATCAAGAGGGGTCAGGAACCTCTGAACAGCAACAAGAGTAGATGAGAGCGTCTGTTTTTGAGCAAGACGCTCCATCAATCTGGCTCTGTCAGAAGCTCAGTCCGTAGGTCGTGCTAAAGTAGATGACCTTCGCTTGGATCCCCAGTTGAAGGCGCAGGTTGTCGTCGTAGACATAGCGCAGTGCGCCGTTGGTATCCACACCGTTGTACTCGCCCACGAGACTGAAGTTGCGCGTGAGGAACACCTCTCCCCCGCCGATGACCTTGTCGCGAAAGATGCCGGTACCGTATCCGATATGCAAGCGTAGTCCCACGACATCTTCGGGAGCCTCTGAGGGGACTCGTATGTTAACGCTCGCAATTCCGTACACCGTGTTGTCAATGGCGTCGAATGGGTCGATCGTTCCGAAAGCGACCTCCAGCCAATCAAAGTTTTGGGGGAGCAACAGTACCTTTGCGGTAGCGATGACCTTGTTGCGGGCGCCCTCACGGTCGACGAAGGTGCCTCCGACCTCTACGCTGTCAAAGATACCCCAGTTCAACGAGACGGTACGAACATCCTTGCCCAACGAGGTGCTGAGCTGGAAGCGGTCAAACCGTGTCGGGGTAGAAGTGGGCACGGTAATCAGCCCAGTCGGTCCGAGCAGTGTGTTAACGCGAATGGCGGGATTCTCTCCTCTGGGCTCTACTTGAGCCACCGCCAGCGAAACCATCAAAATCGCTCCTGCAAGTAGTATCAGACGCATTTGAACCTCCTTGTACGCTCATTATACCCCTCAAAGCCAAAACAGATAGGGGAAAAACGCCTCTCGTTCAGTCGGTTTTTAGGGTATATTAGAGTTGTTTCTAAGGGGTGTTTTGTGAAACCGAACCGTTGGATACCTTATGGAATCTTGTTGTTGGGCGTTGTCGGCTTTTTCGGATGGCTTAGCCGAGAGCAAGCGCGAGCGGACGAAGTCCTCAACAGTGAACTGTACTATGCCTTTCCACCTGCGGAACAGCTTCCACCTGATTTAGCCGGCGAACCGGAGCAGAGGTTAGCGCAGTTCGCCGAGCTGTTTACGAGGCGGTATCGTCAGGTGGATGTGCCCTTGCGAGTGCGGGTGCTGAAGGATAAGGAGGGGAAACCTTACCTGCGTTTGGGCGTCGCGATTATCGTGCCCCGCTGGTATGTAGCCCGAACGGCACGCACGCTCTGGAACGAGGCACGCACGGTGATGGACGAGGAAGTGCCTATCCAGATACACGAGACTTATATCTTCGGGCAGTCGCGTTGGATTGGGGAGTGCGTTCGCGTGCCTCAGAGTTCCGAGATATTAGTGCGCCTTGTGCGCTGAGCCTACTGCACGCCTAACCAGTGCGCCTTCGCGTTGTCAATCTGGCGGGTTCCGTTGGGTAGCACGCGCACCGTGCCTATGAGGGCTACGCGGTCGCCCCGTTGCCACGGTAATCGGAACTCGCTTAGGTTTACCGATGCCGTTGTCCCACTCAAAGGGTCGCGCACGATGAGCGTCTGTTTTGGCTCTAAGCAGTCCTCTGCCACCTCTTTGCCCACCAGAAACACGCGCGTGCCCTCAGGCAGGTCGTTCAGGCTTGCGAGGCGGTTGAGGCGCACCGCCATGCTCTCGCCCATCACGCGATGATGTGCCGAGACGATGCCCGCCGTGATTCGGAGGCTCTCCAACACTTCGGTCGGTATCCCTTCGGCGCGAAACACCACCCGATAAGTGCCCTCAGGCAGATTGGCAAGCGCGTAGTAGCCCGTGCCATCAGTTGTGGCGGTGCGGAATAGCGTGCCCTCGCGATACACATCCACCGTAGCGCCGTCCACTGGGGTAAGGTCTTTGCCGTACAGAAGGAAGCCCACCAGATGCCCTGTGGTGGGGATGCGCTTCCAGGGCATCGGTGGGGTGGGAAGCCATCGCTCAAAACGCCCATTCAGCGCCTGATAAAACGGTTCTTCATACAGGATGCGCGCCCCTTCCTCCGTGCCGTTCCCGCTGGTCGCCGCGTAGGAGAAGAAGTTCACGCCCACCACGCGGTTGCCTTGCGCTGAAGGTTCCAGCGCCAAGTCTATCTGGCGAAGGGTGTTTTCGTAGGTATTGAGGTAGTTACCTACGCCCACGACGCCGTGCCGACCGTACTGGTGGTCTTTGAGGAAGCGTATCCAGTTCTGGTAGAACTCGGAATGGCGCGGGTTGGCTTGGTTGTAATAGACCATCGGGATTGCCATGTCCAAGATGCCCTCTTCAAGCCAGCCCCGCCAATCTTGGAACACATTATTGTAAGCCGAGCGGTTGACCCAGTCGGCGGTGTCTTTGGGTCCGTCGCCCCAGGTGATGAGCGCTCCCGAAACTTTCACTTGGGGCTTGATTGCCATCACTTGGGTATAGACCTTACGCACGATAGCCGAAACTTGGTTGCGTCGCCACTGTTTCCAAAGCGGGTCGCGTGGTTCGGGTTTGCCCGTGCGGTTGTGGATGCGGTTGAAGCGTGCAACGCTCACGGGGTTGTAGCCCCACTCTTCGCCCGTGTAGCGGATATAGTCAAAGTGGATGCCGTCCACATCGTAGCGACGCACGATGTCCAGCGCCACCCGTGCGAACCATTCGTTGCTCAGTGGGTGCCCCCAGTCCATCCCGTAGCCGACAGGGGTGATGCGCTCGCCGTTGATGTTCTCGGTCTGGATTTCGGGGTATCGGTTCAAGATGTGTTTGGGGTCGGGGGGCCAGCTGCTTCCGGGCCAAACAGGGTGGCAGTTGAGCCACACATGGACTTCTATCGGGGGTGTGTCGTTGTGAGCCTTCTCTATGAGGTAGGCTAAAGCGTCAAAGCCCGCTTGCTGGCTGGTGGCAAACGGCTCTAAAGGGGAGAGGTAGTGAGCATCGCCACGCTTGCGCATCTGTACGATGACTGCATTCATGTTCGCTTGGCGCACACGCCGAAGCAGGGCATCCACCTGTTCGGGGGTATGGAACCCTTCGTTGAAGCCGTCTACCCAAAATCCGCGAAATTCGCTATCGGTTGTGGTTGCGGTGCTCATCATCATTAGCATCCCTACGACGGCACCCAGCGCTCGTCCGTGCCACATAGGGCAATTGTACCTACTTACCGATGCAGAAGTCCCGAAAGATGCGGTTCACGAGTTCGGTATCTAAGGTTTCGCCTGTAATCTCGCCCAGCGCCAGCCACGCCGAGCGCAGGTCCACGGCAATCAGGTCGGGAGGTAGCCCTCGTTGAAGGCTTGCTTGAGCTGACTGCAGTGCATCCAGCGCCCTGCGAACCGCCTCGGCGTGGCGCTGATGCACCAGCAGTGGCGATTCGGTCTGCAGATGGTTCAGATGAACCGCTTGGAGCATCTTGGCGTGCAGTTCGGTTAGCCCTTCGCCTGTGAGAGCAGAGAGGTAGCAGGTGCTGATGGCTCCCTCCCCCTGCGTTAGGGGGAGGGTTGGGGTGGGGGGTTCTGAGTTGACCTCACCCCCTGACCCCCTCTCCGTAAACGGAGAGGGGGAACACCCTGCCTCACCCCCCTCTCTGCTTGCGGAGAGGGGGGACGGGGGGGTGAGGTTCTCTGAGGTTGCCCTCACCCCCGACCCCTCTCCCGACGCTGCGGGAGAGGAGCGCGATTGGCTCCCCCCCCCTGCACTAAGGGGGAGGGTTGGGGAGGGGGTTTCTGAGTTGACCTCACCCCCTGACCCCCTCTCCGTAAACGGAGAGGGGGAATCCCCTGCTTCGCCCCCCTCTCTGCTTGCGGAGAGGGGGGGTGGGGGGGTGAGGTTTTCTGAGGTTGCCCTCACCCCTGACCCCTCTCCCGACGCTGTGGGAGAGGGAGGGCTGGGGTGGGTGAGGGCTGGCAAGTTCACCAAATCCACCTTGTTCCACACCCAAATGCACGGACGGTCGGCAGGGAGCTGGGTCAGGATTTCGCAGTCGGCTTCGGTAAGCCCCTCACTGGCATCCATCACCAGCAGGATTAGGTCAGCCGTTTGCACTGCTCGCAGAGTGCGCTCAATTCCCATCTGTTCCACGAGGTCGTTGCTCTGGCGCAGTCCTGCGGTATCCACCATCACGAACGGCACGCCCCCGATGCGGGCGGTCTCCTCAAGCGTGTCGCGGGTCGTGCCTGCGATTGGCGTGACAATCGCACGCTCCTCGCCCAGTAAGCGGTTCAAAAGCGACGACTTGCCCACATTCGGACGCCCCACAATTGCGGTGCGCACGCCCTCACGCAAGAGCCTGCCCCCCACCGCGGTCTCCAGAAGCGTCTGTATCTCAGTTTGCAGGGAATGAAGCGTCTTGCTCAGCGTCTCGGCGTCCAACTCCCCAATCTCCTCTGAGAAGTCTATCACAGCCTCCACTTGGGCTAACACACCCAGCACACGCTCAGAGAGGTGGCGTATCTGTTTGGAGAGTATGCCCTCGTGCAGGGCAATCGCGGTGCGATGTTGGGCATCGGTGCGGGCACGAATAAGGTCAGCTACCGACTCGGCTTGTGCCAAATCCAGTTTGCCGTTGAGGAAGGCGCGCTGAGTAAACTCGCCTGGCTCGGCGGGGCGCGCGCCCAAACGCCAAGTGAGCGCCAGCACCCGATTCAGCAGATGAGGGCTACCATGGCAAGAGAACTCCACCACATCTTCACCCGTGTAGCTGTGGGGGGCACGGAAGGTCAGCATCAGGGCGTGGTCTAACACCTCGCCCGTTTCGGGGTCTACCAGCTTGCCGTAGTAGACACGGTGGCTCTGGAGTGGTTTGCGCTGAGGGCGTTGGAACATCTGCTCGGAAATGGCGAACGCCTGCTTCCCACTCAGGCGCACGATGCCGATGGCACCCTCCCCAGCGGGCGTGGCGATAGCCGAAATCGTGTCGCTTCGCACAACAAAGAAGATACCCCCTCGCACAGGTATAATTTGCTTGTCATGAGCAAGGCGTTCATCCCGTCGGAAGCGGTCGCCACCCAAGTGGAACGCACCGAAGAGGGCACTATGATTATCAACATAGGTCCCCAGCACCCCAGCACGCACGGCGTCCTACGCGTGGTGTGCGAGCTGGATGGGGAGCGTATCGTCAAAGCGGAGTGTGTCATCGGCTACCTCCACACGGGGATGGAGAAAGAGGCGGAATACCTCACCTACCACAAAGCCCTGCCGATGACCGACCGTATGGACTATCTCTCGGCGAACAATAACAACCTTGCGTTTTCGCTCTCCATAGAGAAGATTCTGGGGTGCGAAATTCCCCCGCGCGGTCAGTACCTGCGGGTGATATTAGCCGAGCTGTCGCGCCTTGCGAGCCACTTGGTGTGGATTGGCACGCATGCGATGGACTTGGGGGCGATGACCATCTTCTTTTACGCCTTCCGCGAGCGCGAGAAGATTTTAGATCTGTTTGAGATGATGTCGGGCGTGCGCATGATGCCCAGTTGGATTTGCCCCGGCGGGCTTCGGGGCGATATGCCCGACGGGTTTGAAGACCGACTGCGCCAACTGCTGAAGGAGCTGCCGAAGGCGATCGACGATATCGAGGGCTTGCTGAGCAACAACCCCATCTGGCGCGAGCGCACCATAGGCGTAGGCACACTGACCACCGAAGAGTGCTTCGCGCTGGGTGTGAGTGGTCCTACCATTCGCGCCACAGGGCTGGCGTGGGACATCCGCAAGAGCAACCCTTACAGCGGGTACGAACAGTTTGAGTTCAACATTCCTATCGGCAAGCATGGGGATGTGTATGACCGCTATCTGGTGCGCATGGCGGAGATGCGCGAGAGCCTCAAAATCGTCCAGCAGGCGATTGACGGTCTGCCCAGCGGACCTATCAACACCAGCGACCTCAAGGTGGTGCCTCCACACCGTGAACAGATTGACACCTCGATGGAGTCGCTCATTCACTGGTTCAAAATCCACACGGAGGGGTTCCGCCCGCCTGTGGGCGAGGCATATGTGCCGATTGAATCGCCGAAGGGTGAGCTGGGCTTCTACTTCGTGAGCGACGGCACGAACCGCCCCTACCGAATGCACACTCGTGCCCCCAGCTTTATGAACCTCCAATCGCTGGAGAAGATGGCGGTCGGGCGCTTGATTGCCGATATGGTGGCGCTGATAGGGAGCATCGACATCGTGCTGGGCGAGATCGACCGCTGAGTGAGAACGGTCTATGATTATCGACATCAGCCTGAGCCTGCGAACCCCGATGCCTATCTATCCGGGCGATGCGGAGTATCGGTTGGAGCCGATGTTGCGCATCGCAGAGGGCAAGGTGTGCAACCTGTCGCGCCTG
>CAKZQI010000209.1 GCA_937139515.1 uncultured Armatimonadota bacterium
GCTATCGCGACGGCGCCAGCGTGGGCTATGTGTGGTTTCGCCTGCTAGAGATGCCCCAAGCGCCCCTGCTGTTGTACCACCTATTTCTATGGTTGGGGCGTCAACCGTTGGGGAAACCAGCGTCCCATTTTCAGTATAATAATACAGGGGCATGAACGCACAGACGGTTCTGGGGCACTACCAGATTATTCGGGAGATTGCCCGCAGTAATGACATCGTGTACGAGGCGCGCGACACGCGAATCAACCGCATCGTCGCCATCAAAGAACTCAATATGCCCGCAGGGGCGAGCGAGGCGGTGCGTCAAGACCGTGTGGCGCGCTTCCAACGCGAGGCGCGCGCCGCAGGCTCCCTGACCCACCCCAACATCGTCACGATTTTTGAGACTGAAGAGCATAACGGACGCTACTTCATCGTAATGGAATATCTGGAGGGCGAGAACCTCCGCCAGCGGAGCGACCGCGACGGCACTATCCCCCCCGAAGAGGCGTGCCAAATCACGATGCAGATTTTAGACGGGCTGGCGCACGCCCACTCTAAGGGCATCATCCACCGCGACATCAAGCCCGAAAATATCCACCTGCTCCCGAATGGACTGGTCAAGATTACCGACTTCGGCATCGCCCGCATCAAACACGAACCGAACATCACGATGGACGGGCAGATTTTCGGCACGCCCAGCTATATGTCGCCCGAACAGGTGCAAGGGGGCGAAATCGACGAGCGCTCCGACCTGTTCTCGGTGGGCACGATGTTGTACGAGATGGTGTCGGGGATGAAGCCCTTCACAGGAGATTCGGTGATTACCATTTCTTACAACATCGTGAACACCGACCCTGTGTCGCCTGCGAATATGCCCCCAGCGATTGAGTATGTGGTGCGCCGAGCGCTACGCAAGTCGCCCGCCGAACGCTTTCAGTCGGCGTTAGAGATGAAGCAGGCGATTCAAAAAGCCCTGGAGCAACTCAAAGCCCCCCCTGTGACGGCGACCCCGATGGGGATGCCCACAGTGCCTTCGGGTTCTCCCTTTCCGACGACTACGGGAATGCCCTATCCCACCACTTCACAATCGCCCGCAGGCGCAACTGCCTCCGCTCCTGCGCCGGTTCTGACGAACTCGGCTCCACCGCCGTTCGTTATGCCTTTGCCCCCTCCGCGCCCGCTCATCTCCCGAACTTGGCTTCGTACCCTGAACCAAATCCTGCTGGTGATGTTGATAGGGGGCGCCATCTTGGGTGTCTTAGGGGCAGGCGGATATGCCATTTACCAAGCGTACCAAGAGTACCAACTCCAGCAAGAGGATGCGCGTGCTGTTGAGCAAGCCCGGCGCGCTGAACGGCTCTACAAGCAGGGACGCTACTACGAGTCGGCGCAAATCTATTATCAACTGCTCAACAGGGCGAAATCGTCCAAATGGCGTGAGGAGTTCCGACGCAACTTAGCCACCGCCCTGAGCGCGTACGGCAACCAACTGCTTCAGAACAAACGCTACGATGAAGCCTTCCGGGCTTATCAACAGTCTCTGCAGTACTACCCCTTGCCCGAAGCTTATGCAGGAATGGCAGAGGTACAGCGTCGCACGGGCAACCTCCAGCAGTCGGCGCGCCATTATCGGTCTGCGTCCGAGTTAGCCACCAACGACCGTGAACGCGCCGAGTTCAACCGCAAGTCGGCGCGCGACCAGCTGGAGTACGGCAAGGAGCTCTACAAGCAGGGCGACCGCCTGAACGCACTCAAGGCGTGGCAAGAGGCAATCAAGTTGGCGCCTGGCACCCCCGAAGCCGAAGAGGCGCAACGACTGTTTGAGCAGGTGCTCTCAGAATAGCCCCTCAACTCAACGGCTCAAAGTGGCACGAGAAGTGGCGCAGGAACGGCGTCTGCCAAGTAATCCGATAGCCCCGCAACTGCTCTCGCTGGCGGTAGACCTCCAAGATAACCTCCACCACATAGTCGATGTGGCTTTGAGTGTACACTCGGCGCGGGATGGCTAAACGCACCAGCTCGCGCAGGGCAGGGAGTTCCGCGCCCGTGTCGGGGTCGTGCCGAGCGAACATCACCGAGCCAATCTCACAGCTCCGAATGCCCCCCTCCCGATAGAGCGCCACCACCAGCGACTGACCTGGATAGTGCAACGGCGGAATGTGGGGAAGCATCAACCCTGCATCGATGTACACGGCGTGCCCGCCGGGCGGTTGCACAATCGGCACCCCCTCGCGGGCGATATGCTCCCCCAGATACCGAACGGAGGCGAGACGATACTCCAAGTAGTGTTCGTCCAGCACCTCTTGCAAGCCGATTGCCATCGCCTCCAAATCGCGCCCTGCCAGCCCGCCGTAGGTAGGGAAGCCCTCCGTGAGGATGAGCAGTTCCTTCTCCATCTGCGCAAGCGCGTCATCGTTCGTACAGAGGAAGCCCCCGATATTCGCTAAGCCGTCCTTCTTGGCCGACATCGTGCAACCGTCGGCATAGGAGAACATCTCGCGGGCAATTTCGCGCACCGATTGGTTTGCGTAGCCCGCCTCGCGACGCTGAATGAAGTAGGCATTCTCGGCAAAGCGACAGGCGTCGATGTAGAACGGGACACCGTGCCGTCGGCAGACCGCGCTCACCGCCCGAATGTTCGCCATAGACACGGGTTGCCCGCCCCCTGAGTTGTTAGTCACGGTCATCATCACCAGGGGGATCCGCTCGGCACCCACTTCCTCAATCAATCGCTCCAACGCCCCCACATCCATATTGCCCTTGAACGGGTGAGGTGTGGTCGTTTGGCGCGACTCGGCGCAGGGCAAATCCACTGCCTGACCCCCTCGGTACTCAATATTGGCGCGGGTGGTGTCGAAGTGGGTGTTGTTGGGGATGATGCATCCGGGCTTACACAGCAAGGCAAACAGGATGCGTTCTGCGGCGCGTCCCTGATGCACGGGGATGACATGCTTGAAGCCGAAAATCTCGCGCACGGTCTGCTCGAACAGCGTGAAGCTACGGCTCCCTGCGTACGATTCGTCGCCCCGCATAATGCCCGCCCACTGCTCCGCGCTCATCGCCGAGGTGCCCGAGTCGGTGAGCAGGTCAATCATCACATCGTCTGCAGGCACCAAGAAGAGGTTGTAATGCGCGCGTTGGAGGATTTGCTCGCGCTCTTCGGGCGTGGTGAGTCGGATAGGCTCCACCGATTTGATGCGAAACGGCTCAATAATCGTTCGGTACACCATTGTATTAGGGGATTGTACCTGTTTGGGCACACAGCTCGGAATAACCTTAAAAAGCCTACCCTGTCACCCTAAGCGAATAGGCTCACTCGCCGATGTAAGCTCCTGTCTGTGCTTGGGCAGAGATATATTCGTACCATCTTTTGACCTTCGGGTCTTTGGCGTGTTGAGCCAAGAGGCGACTGGCTTCATCGTAGAAGCCGAGCTTGTAAAGCACAATCGCGCTGGTAAGAGGTGCGCTGTCGGCGTTCTGCCATGCCCACTGGAGGTGTTCAATTTCTTCTGGTGTCAACACACGGAAACGATAGGAGGCGCTGACGGTGTTGAGTATCCCTGTGCCTTCCCAATCAACACGCGCTTTGAGGGTCAAACGGTACTCCTGACCTCGTTTGAGCGGTTGAGGGAACTGCACACGCCTGTCGCTGACCGAGAGTTCGGACAGGGTATCGCCTGTCTCTTCGTCAATAAGCGTCACCGTGTACTGGGAAGCCCCTTCTAAAGCCTGCCAACTGAACACAGGGTTCGTCTCTTCAAGTGCCCTGTTGCTCATCAGTGGGGGGGATTCAAGTCTAATCGGGACTGGACGCCCTGAGCCACTGCTGCGCACGGTCGGGGAGCTTTGATAGTCCAGCACCAGTTCGTTCGCCCACGTCGGCAACTGTGTTCTGCCTTCGTAGAAACGGTGCCCTTCTTGGTAGAGGTTTTGTGCGATTATAATCCGCTTGGGCACTGGAGGTTTGGATGGCTCGCTCTTCTGTGGCTCAGACTTCGGCTTAGGTTCAGGACGGGCTGGTTCGGTCTGAGGTGTCGGTGCTGGTTCGGCGGGGGGCGTCGGCGAGGGTGGAGTAGGTTGCGACACGCTACTTGAGGGTTCTGAGGCGACCTGAGTGCCTGCCTGATTGCGTTCCAAACTCCACCAAACAGCCAAGACCACAAGCCCTGCGATAGCCGCTCCCCCTAAACTCAACAGGGCGAGGTTCATATAGCGTCTCTTTGCGTGGGGAAGATTTTTGGCAAGCACCTCTACTTCTTTGGCTGACAGATAGGTCCTCTGACATTCGGAGCAGGACATTAGGTGCTCCATCTTTTGCCTGTAGCCTTTGACGCGGTTGCCCTTCTGGGCGAGTTCTAAAAAGTCTTCGGGCGCCAAGTGCTCGAGAGGGCGGTTTGCCCTCAGACAAGCCCCTATCTGCTGTTCGAGGGGGCTTCTTCGCTCCATATCAGGCTCTTCTCGTGAGTTCAAACGGTTCTCCATCAGTGTTTGGATGCTTACCCCGCCTACCCCCGTCACGGGGGGCAGATGCGAGGATTTCTGGAGGTGTTGCACCCTGTAATAGTCTCCTACGCAGTGCCTTGTGACAGAGATTCGCACGAATTTCCATTTTTTTCGCCCTAAATGCCCTCAAGGAGCTCGTGGAGGCTCGAAATCATCGGCACAGACGGTTCAGCGTGGGGCGGTTCAACCCCCTCGCGATTGAGCCACACCGCTTGCCACCCTGCATTCAGCGCGCCCTGCACATCGTGCTCCCACGAGTTGCCCACGAACAGAATCTGCTCAGGAGGCACACCTATCAGCGACTCGGCATAGCGGAAGATTTCCACATTCGGCTTACCGATACCCACCTCGCCCTCAATCGCAACGCCATCGAAGAGCGGTTCGATGCCCAGCACCTGCAGTTCACGACGCTGTTCGTAGGCGGGTCCGTTGGTGACCACCAGCAGGGGGTAGCGCGTCTTGAGGGCGGTGAGTACGGGTAGGGCGTCCTCGTGCAGGTGCAGATGCTGCTCACGGAGCTGGGCATAGCGCTCACTCACCTGCTCTGCCAGCCCATCCGATGGCAGACCGAGCAGACCCAGCATTCGGCGGAAGGTCTCGGTGCGAGTGGCGGAACCTGAGCGCAGGTAGTGAGGATACCACCGCTCGGACTGTATCTCGCTGTACATCGTCTTGAACGCCTGCCGATAGTGCTGGTCGAATGCATCCACATCCAGTCCGATGAGCGGTTGGAGGATTTCTTGAAAAACTTGGTGCCTTGCGCGTATGGCGACGGGCAGGTACACGCACAGCGTGTCGTCCAAATCGAACCCGACGGCGCGGATGGCAGGGGTGAGCATCTCAGTGCGCTTGCGAAGGGGTGGGCTGGGCGAGTTGGCGTCGTTGCTCAGCGTTGGCGCGAATCGTCGCAATCTCCTCTTCCGTCAAGGCACGCTCAAAACTGCGGAATCCTGCCAGTTTGAAGCCGTGTTTGCGCGCCATCGCTTGGGTCTGTTCCACTTGGTGCAGGCTCACCTCCTTACCCAGCGTGAAGTTCTCGATGCGCCCCTCCAGCGCCAGCATCATCGTCTCCGACATGCAGGCGTAGGCGGTCTTGGGCGGGAAGCCGAAGTTGAAGCCGAAGTCCACCTCACCTGGCACTTGCACCAGCCCACCCTCTATCACCAGCACATCGTTGCGCTCGCGGGCAACGCGCACCGACACATCGCGCGGGCGCGCCACATCCACTACCACCGCCCCCGACTTGAGGTCTTGCGGATAGATGACGGCGTCCACCGCGCTGGTCACCGTAATGACCACATCGGCGGTGGGCAAATCGCGGGCAAGGTCGGTAGACACTTGAACCGCCCCCCGCGCGCTGGCGCCGATTTCGTCCGCAACCGCTTGGAGCCGTTGGGTGTCGCGTCCGAGCAGGAGAACACGCTCGGCTTGGGGCGCAAGCGCTTCGGCACAGGTGCGCCCGATGGAGCCAGTCGCACCGACCACCGCGACAGTCGCCCGATCAATCGGCACGCCCATCTTCTCAGCGCCCAAGATGGCACCCTCAATCGCCGTGGCGACCGTATAGCTGTTGCCGGTGGTCACGGCAATCTGGAGGTGCTTCGCAATCGTGATGCCCCCATCGCCCACCACCGAGGTGAACGCGCCCAAGCCGATAATCTCAGCGCCCAATTCTTGGGCAATCTGACCGCAACGAATAATCTTCCGATACACGAAGTCCAACGGGAGCTCCAGCATCATGCGCGGGGAGAGCGGACAGCCGATGAACCAGCCTTCGGCCTCCGCGCCCGTAAGCGAGCGCACCCCCTTGATGTGCGACACGACCATCGGCTCCTTGCGCTTGAGTAGGTTCTCTACCCAGCGTTCGGGCAAGTAGCGTGCGACTGGATACTTGCGTCCCGCATCACGCTTGACATCGATCGGATGGATGACAAAGGCGAACCGGTGCATCGTACCCTTAGGATACCTCAGCGGGGGGCATCGGGTTCGCGATAAGGTGGAAAATGCACGCGGAAAGTAGACCCATGCCCCACCTGCGACCCGACGGTGATGAACCCACCCATCTGGCTCACCAAGCCCAACACCGAGGCCAAGCCCATGCCCGTGCCCTGCCCCACAGGTTTGGTGGTGAAGAAAGGCTCGAAGATGCGCGTAAGGTTCTCCTCGGGAATACCTACACCCGTGTCGCTGACCTCCAGCACGACGAACTCGCCCTCCGTTGGTGACCCCGTGTTGGGGTTGAGAGCGCGCTGAGTGCGCAGGCGGATGCTCAGAGTGCCTCCGAATGGCATCGCATCGCGGGCGTTGATGGCTAAGTTGAGCAGGATTTGGGTCATCGGCGTCTCGTCGGCTAAGATTCGGGGCACTTCGGCGTCCGCTTCTATCTGCAGGCGCACGGTCTCAGGAAGCACGCGTCGCAGGAACTCTTCACTGCCGACGAGCCAAGCGCGCACATCAAAAGGCTTGGGCTGGATTACTTGGCGACGGGCGTAGGCAAGCAGTTGGCGCGTGAGGTCGGCGGCGCGCAGGCTGGCTTGCTGGATGCCCTCAAGGTAGCGCCTCACCACAGGGTTGTCGGTAGCCGACATACCCAACTCGGCATAGCCGATAATCGCCGTGAGCATATTGTTGAAGTCGTGCGCTATTCCGCCCGCCAGACGCCCCACGGTCTCCAGTCGGTAGGCTTGTTCTAGCTGTTGTTGGAGTTGGCGCAGTTCGGTGATGTCAACTTGGCTTCCCCACACACGCACCAGGCGTCCGTTTTCCACGATACCGACCATATTATTCAAGATATGCCGACGCCTGCCCTCACGGTCGCGCTCTATGGTCTCAACCGCCTCAAGCCGATAGTTCTCGGTCGCCAATCGGCGGAGCATCTCAAAGTTCTGAGGCTCATCAGGCACAAGGAACTCCGTCAGGCGAGCTCCAACCAATGCTTCAGCGTCCTCGTAACCATACATCTTGGCGAAAGCGGGGTTGCCCTCGGCAAAGTAAGCGTGTTGCCACATTCGTCGAACCTGCTCTTCCACAGGCAGGTCGATGGGAATCGGTTCATCGGGCTCAAAACACCAGATACCCTCGCTGGCGGTTTGGATGTAGGAGCGATAGCGCGCTTCACTCTCCTCTAACCGCCTTCGCAAGTTTTGTTGTTCGGTGGTGTCGATGAGCCAAAGGTGAATGAACTGCTGACCCCGAAGCATAATCAGATTGAAGTAGGCATCTAATTCGCGTTCGTCTCCCGTGGCGGTGCGGTGGCGTGCAGGGACGACACCATACCGTGTGTGTGCCATAGTTTGTTTGAGCTCAGGGTTCCAGCAGTTCTCCTTGAGGCTCAGGTCTGCCACTTTCATCTGGACAAACTGCTCCAGCGGGTAGCCGTAGAACTGCACGGCGGAGGTGTTCGCTGAGATAATTTGACCTGTCTCAAAGTCCAAAATCAGCTGAGGGATGACACTTTGAGAAAAGGTCAAAGCCCCCCACTCGTGCACCTCCAACGCGTGTTCCAGCTCCGCAATGCGCGCCCGAAGGCGATTCAGCTCCTGCTGGACAGGGTCGTTCGGCTCCGCTCCAGACTTACCGTATACGGCAGACATAAGGTTCACCCGAATCGTACTGATAGCTGACGAGTTCCTCCTGCCTCCTGATATTCCTGCCATATTTTTTGAGGAGTTAGGGTTCTTAATGCTTCCTTAACAATCATCTGGGGTAGAATTGGGGCGTATAGGAGGTTGCGACTATGCGACGAAACGGATTTACGCTGATTGAGCTCTTGGTCGTGATTGCGATTATTGCGATCTTGGCAGCGATTCTGTTCCCTGTATTCGCCCAAGCTCGTGAAAAAGCGCGTCAGACCGCCTGTCTGTCCAACAGCAAGCAAATTGGACTGGGCATTCAAATGTACCTCAACGACTGGGATGAGACCTTCCCACGCAACGATGACTGTATCGCCCCGAATCGTATCCCCTATCAGCCGAATGCGGTCGGATGCTCGGGACCCTATGGACAACGCGTCAATCACTATAAGTGGCAGTATTGGATTTATCCGTATGTGAAGAACATAGACATCTTCTTCTGTCCGAGCCGTCAGTTCGATCGCACTTCTTGGGAACAACACGCCGAGATTTTTGACGGTGGCTACTCGCTCGCTCTGCATATTACGGGTGCACTTAACACTTGGAACCGCACGGGTGCGAGCCAACAGATTCGTAATTCGTTCCTGGGTGGGAACATGGCAGGCGTCCAGCGTCCCGCCGAAACGATGATTGTGATGGAGGATAAGTTCCCTGGTGTGCGCCACTATGTGTTGGGTGCTCAACCGAACCAAACTGCCTACCCGATGGCACATCGCCACCTGTGGGAGCTCTGGTTCTTCCCGAATGGGACGAGCCGACCCGTAGACCGCAAAGCGGCGCCCCACATGGACGGCTTGATTATCGTCTATGTGGACGGGCATGCGAAGTGGATGAATGTGCGCGAGTTCCTCGCCAAGTCGCCCACGACTCAGCAGTATCAGCCCTCTCCGCTCAGCGCCTTCCCCGGTGGTATGGCCTGGACGATTACCCAACAGCCTACTTGGACGGGCGACTGGCCCCTGTGGGGTCTGTACGGCAACTAAGTCTGCGCGTCCACGCTGCTCGAACCCAAAAGCCCCCAACCTTTGGGGGCTTTCGCCGTTTTAAGGTATGCTAATGGTAGATGCGTAGGACGGCACGCCTTAACGAACGGACTCGTTGGCTGGGCAACCGCCTTTCGGCGCGGGGCACACGCCGAAGCCGAGACTCCGAATGGCTCGTTCGGGTCGGACTTGAGCAGTCTGCTTTTGACAAAGAACTGTTCGTCGCTTCCTCAGAAGCCATCCTCCAGTTTGTGAATCCCGACACGGGGCGCATCGTCGGGGAGTCTCCACCGAATACAATTTGGCGGGTTTTTCGTGTGGGTGACCGGTATGTCGCAGAAGGCGGTCCGAAGACGATAGAGTCTCCTCGTCTTGTCGCTCTGGCGGAGGTGGGCGGGTTCGTGGCGGTGGGTATGCGCCCTGAGAGCCTGCGACGCTATCGGGGACATTTGGAGTGGACGCTTCGAGAGGGCAAACTGCTGACGATCAACTGGGTGCGTTTTGATGACTACCTAAAAGCGGTTCTGCCCCGCGAGATGCCCGTGCGCTTCCACCTTGAGGCGCTCAAAGCGCAGGCGATTTCGGCGCGCTCGTTCACCTTCCGACGGCTCAACCGATTCCGAGAGTGGGGCTACGACCTGTGCGACCACGCTCCATGCCAAGTTTACGGTGGCGTGGACGCAGAACACCCCACAACCAACCAAGCAGTGGATGAGACCGAAAGCACCGTGCTATGGGTGGAAGGACAAGTGTTGGATGCGGTCTACTCGTCCAGCTGTGGGGGGCACACGGCGCCGATAGAGGCGGTGATGCCTCGTGTGCGTCCTGTACCAGTCTTGCGCGGTGCGCCCGACGCGCCTCCGAAAGGACAGCCGTATTGTCAAATCGCTCCCAACTGGCAGTGGGAGTTGGAACTGTTGAATGAGCGCTTGCAAGCGCTGTTCCCGCGTCTTGGGCAGGTGGTGGCGATGGAGGTGGTTCGGCGTGCGCCCAGTGGGCACATCACCCAACTGCGCCTGCGCGGGAAGCGCGGCACGCTCGTGATGTCAGGTGCAGAGTTCCGCAATCAGGTGGGCACGGCACTGGTGCGTAGCCCCCGCTTTGAGGTACAGCCCATCCCGAAAGGGTGGAAACTCGTCGGGCAAGGCTACGGGCACGGCGCTGGCATGTGTCAGTGGGGCGCTCAGGGGCGCGCACTGGCAGGACAAGACTATCGCCAAATCCTCTCAGCGTACTATCTGGGTGCTGAACTGCGACGCCTATAGCAGACCCAGCGCCCGTGCGTAGGTCTCCGCCGCATCACGCGGGTTGGGCGCATGTGCTATGCCCGACAGCACCGCTACCCCGCGTGCGCCCACAGCAAGCAACTCCCCCACACGCTCAGGAGTGATCCCACCAATCGCAATCATCGGCACGGGAACCGTCTGCACCATCATCCGAAGCCAGTCTAAGCCACGAGCAGGCTCGTCGGGGTGGGTGGCGGTGGCGAAGATGTGTCCCACCAGCAAGTAGTCCACGCTCTCTTGGTGGAAACGCTGGGCAGATTCGAGGGAATGCACTGAACGCCCTACCAGAAGATTATGTGCCCCCACCCCAGACCCCTCTTCCGATGCTTGAGTTCTGACCTCACCCCCTAACCCTCTCTCTTGAGTTGTCCTCACCTCCAACCCCTCGCCCAACGCTGTAGGAGAGGGGAGTTGGTGGCTCCCTCCCTCTCCCGAAGCGTCGGGAGAGGGGAGCGGTTGGCTCTCTCCCCCTGCCTTTAGGGGGAGGGTTGGGGAGGGGGGTGCTTGCCCCCCTCCTTCAGGTTCCCCCCGCAAGCGGGGGGAACCGCCAATTCCCCTTCCCTCTCTGCTTGCGGAGAGGGGGACTGCTGGAGTGAGGTATTCTGGCGTCCTCTCAGGCAGATGCACCCCGTGCGCGCCCACCCACAGGGCTAAGGCAGGATAGGGGTTGACCGAAAAGAGCGCATGATTTGCTTGGGCAATCTGCATAAGCACTTCGGCTACCTCCACACACTGGGTGGGGGGTAGGTCGCGAATGCGGAGCATCAGCCAGTTCACTCCGCCCTGAAGCGCCTGTTCAGCAACCTGCAGGGTTCGCTCCACCTGCGACTGAGGCGTGTGGGGCAGAACGAGCATCAGCACCCGTTCGGGTAGGGCAGGCTTCATCTACGAGCGCACAACTCCTTCGGTCGGGCTGGACGCCGACGCGTAGGGCAGTTTCGGAATGCGCCCTGCTAAGTAGGCTTTGCGTCCTGCCTCTACGCCCAAGCGGAACGCCTCCGCCATCATCACAGGGTCTTGCGCTTTCGCAATTGCCGTGTTGATGAGCACCGCATCACAGCCCAGTTCCATCGCTATCGCCGCGTCGGAAGGCACGCCCAGCCCTGCATCCACCACCACAGGCACCTGACACTGCTCCACGATGATTCGTATCGGCTCCAGCCCTGCGCTGAAACCTTGCCCTGTGCCAATCGGCGCAGCGAGGGGCATTACCGTCGCACAGCCTATCGCCTCCAAGCGCTTCGCCAACTCAGGGTCGCTGTTGATGTAGGGAAGCACCACGAACCCCTCGTCCACCAGCACCTTGCACGCTTCGTAGGTGCCAATCGGGTCGGGCAGGAGATATTTCGGGTCGGGCACCACTTCCACCTTCACCCAATCGCCCAGCCCCATCGCCCGCGCCAGCCGAGCGACCCGAATCGCCTCCTCTGCAGTGCGACAGCCAGCGGTGTTGGGCAAAATTTGATAGCGTGTCCAGTCGATGTCGTCCAAGATAGAGCGTTTGGGAGCGTCTAAGTCAATTCGTCGCAGTGCCACCGTGATAATCTCGGCGCCTGAGGCTTCAATCGCCCGAAGCATCGTTTCCGTATCGGGGTACTTACCCGTGCCCACCATCAGGCGGGAGTGGAAGGTCTTCCCAGCAATCACAAGTGGGTCGTTGGTCATCGGTTCAATTATACCGTGAGGTACACTGATTTTTATGGATGCCACGCTCACACGGAGGCGAAGGCGGGCTTATGGGGAGCACCTCACGCCCACCAGCGTTTTTGAGACCTATGTTCTCCCAGAACTTTTGCCCCACCTGTATCGGTATCGGTGGGTAGACCTCTTTGCAGGCAGGGGCAACCTGATTTTTCCGATTTTGGAGCAGGTGGAGCCTTCTCTGCGTGCTGAGTTTTTTGAGACCCACATTCGCCTCTACGACATTCAGCCCGAGATGGTCGAGCAGTGTGTCCAGCGTGCTGTCCAGTTGGGTATCCCCGAATCGTTGGCGCGCCTCTGTATTCATCAGCGAGATACTTTAGCGGACTACCCTCACGAGATTCTGGACACGCCCCTTCCCGTTTGGCATGTGACCAATCCGCCCTACCTCTACATCGGCTACATCGTGAAGCACCCTGACACCCAGAAGTACTTGGGCTACTTCAAGGGCACAAACGACGGCTACCAAGACCTCTACCAGATTGCGCTCATCAACGATTTGCGACATAATATCCAGCGAATGACCTACATCATTCCGTCAAACTTTCTTTTTGGCTGCTCTAACTCAAACAAGATACGGGACGATTTTCTACCCCTCTACTGGATACGAAAGGCACTGATTTTTGAGAAGGACCTTTTTGAGCATACAGGCGTGCATGTGGCTATCTGTTTTTTCGAGCGCAAGCCGTACCCCAAACGAGAGCCTCAAGAGTTCGTCGGGGTCAAAATCAATCACACTGTTCAAGAGCGACGCTACCGTCTTTCTCCGCAGTTTCACTATCGAGCCGGAAGTGAGTTTGACGAGTTTGTTCAGACACATTGTGCCAGACGACCGCTGAAAGTGCGCCATTACTTGATGGCGGAGGAGTTGCAGGAACACCCAGGTGAATGCGACATACGGCTCGTCGATGCGAACGCCTTCGACGGCAAGGCTTATCGGCAGTTCACTGCAAAGGTAGACAGTATCCTCGCTGAGCAAGTCCGACGGAATCCGCTTTTCGTGCGAACCCTCGATACGGGGAGCGCGGATGGGCGCGCAGGCCTTTACTTCATCCCTGAAGAGTTCGGCGCCGATGGGATTGTGGTCACCAAAGCCACCTACCGCACTCATCCAATTCAACTGTTCCTTGAACCGAACCTACCGCTTGAAGACCTCCGTTTGCTGAGAGCCTATGTGAACCTGCTGTTGGAGTACTTCCGCGAACTCACCGACAGCGAATTCCTAACGACTTACAAGTATTCCGAGAGTGCCTACACACGCAAGTATGTCGGCTTGTCCCAAATCAAAGCACTTATTGAGACCTTCCCGATTCTGGATTTGACTCCGTCGGAGCGAGAGGAGCTCTGTCGACTGGTCTCGGAAGGGAATGCAGGAGAAGTCGTGAGGGCGTTTGAAAACTCGTGACTTGAGCCGCTGGCTCATTAAGCAAAATGGACAGGATGCCCAAGCCACGACTGAACCACTCTCACCCAAAAATCGGCTATAATATATCCGAAGCCGATTGTGGAACAAATCGGTGGCAGGATAGGCTGATGAGGGTAAGCATCTTCGGATTAGGCTATGTGGGAGCGGTGTCGGCGGCGTGCTTCGCTAAAGAAGGACACCAAGTGGTGGGCGTGGATGTCGACCCCTACAAACTGAACCTCCTACGCGAAGGGCGCGCGCCGATTGTCGAAGAGAACTTAGAACCCCTCTTGCAACAAGCGGTTCAATCAGGACGCCTCACCGTCACCGACGACGCCCACGAGGCGGTTCATCAGACTGAAATCTCGCTCCTATGCGTGGGTACGCCCAGCAAAGAGAACGGCGACCTGACCACCGATTACTTGGAGCGCGCCGCCAAGCAGATTGGGGAAGCACTCGCCACGAAAGACGCCTACCACATCGTGGTGATACGAAGCACCGTCTTGCCCGGCACCGCTGAAGAGGTGGTTCTGCCGATACTGGAGGAGTATTCAGGCAAGCAAGTTAATCAACACTTTGGGTTGGCAGTCAACCCAGAGTTCTTGAGAGAGGGCACGGCAATCGCCGATTTCTACGACCCACCGTTTACCATCGTGGGCGCTCTCAAGCCTGAAGACGCTCAAACGGTCGCTCAGCTCTACGAGGATGTCAAAGCAGAGCTGTTCCTGACCTCCATTCGTACCGCCGAGATGATCAAGTACGCCTGCAACGCCTTCCACGCCGTCAAGATTACCTTCGCCAACGAGATTGGGATGCTCTGTAAGGCGGAGGGCATCGACAGCCAAGAAGTGATGCGCGTCTTCTGCGCTGATACTAAACTCAACATCTCGCCGAAATATCTTATTCCGGGGTTCGCTTTTGGGGGCTCCTGCTTGCCCAAAGACCTGCGCGCACTGACCTACCGTGCGCGCTTCCACGACCTGAGCCTGCCGATGCTCGAACAGGTGATGCCCAGCAACCGACACCAAATCGATCAGGTCGTAAAGCAGGTCATTCGTCTTAGGAAGCGACGCGTGGGCTTGTTCGGGCTATCGTTCAAGCCCGGCACCGATGACCTGCGCGAAAGTCCGCTGGTGGAACTCGCCGAGCAGCTCATCGGCAAGGGATATCGCCTGCTGATACATGACCCGAATGTGTCATACGCGGCGCTTTACGGCTCCAACAAAGCCTATATTGAGCGTGAAATCCCCCACATCCACGAGATTTTGCGTGAGAACCCCGAAGAGGTGCTTCGGCACGCCGAAGTGCTGGTGATTGGACATGTAGACAAAGCCCTGCGTGCCCGTTTGCCACACCTAATTAAGCCTGAGCAGGTCGTCGTGGATTTGGCGCGTGCGGTCAATCCCAACGAGATTCGAGGCGACTATGTCGGATTATACTGGTAAAGGGAGAATCTTAATTTTGGTAGAGAACCTGCCGGTGCCGATGGACCGGCGGGTATGGCAGGAGTCGATGGCACTCACCGAAGCGGGCTACGAGGTGTCGGTGATTTCACCGCGCCCCCACGACGAGCCGGAATATATGCAACTGCATGGGGTGCATCTGTATCGCTATCCACTGCCCCCACCCACCAAGAGCGTGTTCAGCTTTTTCCGAGAGTTCATCTACTGCTGGCTACAGACCTGGCGCCTAACGAAGCGAGTTTACAAAGAGCGCGGGTTCGATGTCATCCAGACCTGCAACCCGCCCGATACCTTTTGGCTCATCGGGCGTTGGTACAAGCGCAAGGGCGTTAAGTTCGTATTTGACCAACACGACCTGTGCCCTGAGCTGTTCGAGTCACGCTTCCAACGGCGCGGACTGCTCTACAAAGGCTTGCTATGGCTGGAACAGCAGACCTATCGTACCGCCGATGGCGTGATTGCGCCCAACGAGTCGTATCGACGCGTGTCGATTGAGCGTGGAGGCATTCCACCCGACCGCATCACGATTGTGCGGAGCGGTCCTTTGGCGAGTCGCTTCCAGCGTTTGGCGCCCGCCCCCGCTCTCAAGCAAGGCAAGCCCTATATGGGCGTCTACCTGGGCGTGATGGGCGCTCAAGATGGGGTGGACTATCTCCTGCGTGCGGTTCACCATGTAGTTCACGAGCTGAAGCGCACTGACATTCTGTTTGTGCTGATTGGTGGGGGGGATATGTATCCCGACTTGGTGCAACTGAGCAAAGACCTTCAGATCGAGCAGAATGTCCATTTTACGGGGCGCATTCCCGACGAAGACCTCCTACGCTATTTTAGCACTGCTGACATCGCCTTCGCACCCGACCCGCTCAACCCGCTCAACGATGTGTCCACGATGAACAAGGTGATTGAGTATATGGCAGTCGGCTTGCCAATCGTGTCGTTCGACCTGCGCGAGTCGCGTTATTCCGCGCAGGATGCGGCGGTTTATATTCCCAACAACGACGAGCGCGCTTTCGGCAAGGCGGTTGTCGACCTGATTGACGACCCCGAAAAGCGCGCTCAGATGGGCGAGTTTGGGCGAAAGCGCTTCTTAGAGTGCCTCAGCTGGGAACACAGTCGGGAGAAGCTGGTGGAGTTCTACGACAATCTATTTGCAACACCGTCTAATAGAGCAACCTCCAAAACGAAGAAGTAGGAACGCAACGATGCGAAAAGTACTGCTGGTGTATGCGGGCGACTTTGAGACTTACCCGATGGGAGGTGTGCTGGAGTACACCAAGAACTTCGCACGCTATGCGCCCGGTGCGCTCGCCTGCATCGGAATCACCATAGACCCCAGCGTGCCCGTCGGGCAGTGGACGACCGTGCGCATCGGCAATGTGGAGCGTCCCTTCTTGCCCATCCTGTTCGTGGATGACGAGAAACAGCGTCGCTCCCGTATCCCGCTCAACTACAAGTTCATCCGCGCACTCCGACGCCACCGCCCCACTTTCCTGCGTCCTGACGATGTCGTCTACATTCAGCGAGCCGAACACTGGCACGCGTTCAAAGACACGCCGAACCCGCTCTACTTCAACACGCACGGGCAATCGGCTTTCTTTGAGAAATGGACGCGCCACCCCCTGTTCCGATGGCGTGTGTTCCGAGCGTGGTTCTACCGAATGGAAGCACTGGTGTTCCAGCATGCGCAGGGGATTATCACCATAAGCCCTGCCGACTACGACTACTATGTGGGCAGGTTCCCCCACCTCAAGGAGAAGATTCACTTTGTGCCTTTGGGTATCGAAATCGACGAATATCAACCCCAGCCCCGCAACGAAGATGGCATTCTGCGAGTCTTGTTCGTCGGACGCCTTGATGCCTCTAAAGGCTTGGACCTTCTGGTGGCGGGCTTCGCAAAGTTCCACGCCCGCCACCCCAATTCCAAACTGATACTGGTGGGCGGGTCTCAAGATTTCAGTCCTGTGGAAGCCGATGTGAAACGCTGGATTGCCGAACATCAGCTGGGCGAGGCGGTGGAGATGACCGGCTTGATTCCCCGCCAAGACATATTGCCGTACTATCACCAGGCGGATGTGTTTGTGCTTACCTCGCACTGGGAGGGACTGCCCACGGCGCTTCTGGAGGCGTTAGCCTGTGGGGTGCCCGCGGTCGTCACGAATGTGGGCGGGATGCCCAGCGTGGTGCAAGACGACTTCAACGGTTATGTGCTGAACGCGCGTGAACCCAACCTGCTGGCGGAGTTGATCGAGCGCACCCTTCATAACCGTAAGCGACTGGCGCAGAACGCGCGCCTCACCGCCGAACGCTACTCCATTCAAACCCACACCCAGCGCGTTTGGCAGATGATGAAAATGGAAACCTACTCGCAAGCAGTCGCGCAGGAACTCGTATGTTGAAAACGACACGGAGCGAATCGGAACCGCCGATGATGCCGGGCGACCGGAAGGTTCTCCTGGTGCTGGAGAACCTGCCCGTGCCTCACGATAGGCGCATGTGGCAGTTGGCGACCTCTCTGCAGAGGGCGGGCTACCATGTGTCGGTCATCTCGCCACGCCCGCCTGAAGACCCTGAATACTGCATGCTGGAGGGCGTGCATCTCTATCGCTATCCGATGCTACCGCCTACACACAGTGTGGGCAGTTTTCTCAAAGAAGCGCTCTACTGCCTCTGGCACACCTTCCGCCTGAGCAAGCGCGTGGCGAAAGAGCAGGGCTTCGATGTGGTGCATGTGGGCAACCCGCTGGACATCTTCTGGTCGCTCGGTCTGTACTACAAACTACGGGACAAAAAGTTTGTGTATGAACATCGCGACCTCTGTCCCGAACTGTATGAAGTGCGATTCGGCAAGAAGGGGCTGTTCTATCATCTTCAGGTGCTGTTTGAGCGCTGGTCGTATCAGATTGCGGACATGATTATTGAGATGAACGAGTCGTACCGCAAGAACGCGCTGGAGCGTGGGCGTGCGCCCGCTGAAAGGATTGTGATTGTGCGAAGCGGTCCCCGCGCTTCGGAGTTCATACCCGTTGAGTCAGACCCTGCAGTCAAGCAAGGCAAGAAGCATATGGTGTGCTACTTGGGGGTGATGGGGCCCCAAGATGGCACCGACATCTTTGTCAAGGCGGCGCACCATATCCTGCACAATCGCGGGTATACCGATGTGCATTTCGTTGCTGTCGGTTCCGGCGACTGTTTGGAAGAGGTCAAGCAGTTAGCCCGCACTCTGGGGATTGAGGAGCATATCACCTTCACGGGCTTTGTGCGCGAGCGCGAACTCCTGCTACGCTACCTCTGTTCGGCGGATGTGGGTGTTGCAAGCGACCCTGATAACACCTACACAGCGCGTTCCACGATGAACAAAATCATAGAGTTTATGGCGCTGGGCATCCCGATTGTCGCCACGCGCAGTATTGAGAACAAGTGGTCGGCTCAGGAGACACTTGTGTCGCCCCCGTCGGATACTCCCGAAGCGTTCGGCGACACTATTTTGGAACTGCTTCACGACGAGGAGCGACGCAAACGCATGAGCGAGTTCGGACGCCGACGCTTCTTAGAGTGCCTCAGTTGGGAGCATAGCGAGGTGATTCTGCTCTCGGCTTACGACCGCCTCTTTCAAGGTCTCCCCCCTACCCACCAGCCCAAGTAGGCTATAATAGGGAGTATGAAAGCACGGGCTATCTGGGTTCTCATCGCTCTCTTTCTCATCACTCTCGATGCTTGGGCACAGCGCGTGGACTATACGGGCTACCAAGTGCTTCGCCTGAAGCTAACTCACCCCAAACAGGTGGAGCAACTTCACTCGCTTGTCCACGACATCTGGACCTGCCACCTTCACGGCAATACCGTGGATGTGTGCGTGTCGCCACAAGAGCGTCGTGCGCTCGAAAAAGCGGGCTTCCAGTGGACGGTGCTGATCGAAGATGTAGAAGCGCTCATTCGCCAACAACAGACCGACTTCGTCCCTCAAGATGGCAACCTGTTCGGGCGCTATCTGACGCTCGCCGAGGTTCACGATGCGATGCGCCAACTAGCGCGCCAGAATCCCCGCTTAGTGCAGATGATTCAGGTGGGGCAGTCAGTAGAAGGGCGTCCCATCTATGCCTTACGCCTCACGCGAGACCCCCAACGCGCCCGCGTTTACGCCAATCGCCCTCAGGTGGTGCTCAACGCCTGCCAGCACGCTCGTGAATGGATAACAGTTTCGGTCGCACTCTACCTCGGCTATGCGCTGGTCGCAGGGTATTCCAACGATGTACGAATCCAGCGATACTTGGACCGACTGGAGGTCTACATTATCCCTGTCGTAAACCCAGATGGCTACGAGTTCAGCTGGGCAACGAACCGCCTCTGGCGCAAGAATCGGCGTTATTTAGGCACGAACAGCCAAGGTCTGCCGATTTATGGTGTCGACCTGAACCGCAACTGGGGCTATCAGTGGGGAGGTGTCGGTTCCAGTGGGCAACGCTCTTCAGAAACTTACCGTGGTCCTGCCCCCTTTTCAGAGCCTGAGACCTACGCGCTCAGCCGATGGATGATGAGCCTGCCCACCCTGCGGGCGCATATTGATATCCACAGCTATTCTCAGCTCATCCTCTACCCGTGGGGATTCACGAATGAGCTCCCTCCGTTCAACTCGGTGTTCGCTCGGGTAGGGCAGGCGATGCAGTCCGCCATCCAGAGCGTGTATGGCGAGGTGTACACGCTCGGACCCATCTACACCACCATCTACCCAGCGAGCGGGGGGATGACCGACTGGGTGTTTGGTGTTAAAGGCGCGCTCTCGTTCACTTACGAACTGCGCGACACGGGGCAATACGGTTTCCTCCTCCCCCCAGAACAGATACTGCCCAACTCGGAAGAGGTGTTCCCTGCGGTGCTGGAACTGCTTCAGTGGGCATATGAGCGCGACTGGCGCTAAAAGCCCCACCTGAACGGGTATAATTGTGACGATGCGAGTGCGTATCAACGGCACGGAACGAGACCTGCCCGAGCCGACCACCCTGCTTGAACTGCTGGCTGAGCGCGGAATCGACCCCCGAACGGTGGTGGTGGAATACAACTACGAGATTATCCCCCGTGAACGCTACGGTGGAATCACGCTCCAAGAGGGCGACAACCTGGAAATCGTGCAGATGGTGGCAGGGGGCTAAAATGAGCCGAGTGATTGTGATAGGGGCGGGTGTCATCGGCTCTGCCATCGCGCTGGAGCTGCGCAAGCGCGGGATGGAGGTGCTCCTGCTGGAGAGCGATTCGGTTGGGGGGCGTACTTCGTCTGCCTCTGCGGGTATGGTCAATCCCTTTAGCCTCACCCTCCACGACTCCGACGCCATCCCCTTCTATCTGATTAGCCGAGACCTGTATCCGAGGTGGGTGGAAACAGTTCAGGAAGCGTCAGGGGTGGAGGTGGGCTGGCGTTTGACGGGTAGCCTGCGTGTGGGGCTGAGTGAGAACGATTGCGAACATCTTCAACTGCAGTACCGATGGGTCGCCAGATATGAGCCTCAAGCGCGCCTCCTCAGCGGCGCCGAAGCGCGCAAGCTGGAACCTGCCATCTCGGAGCAGTGTGATTATGCGCTGTATGTGCCCAGTGAGGGGCGTGTTTCAACCGAACGGTTGATGAACGCTCTGCACAGTGCCCTGCGTTATCACGATGTGGACTGCTATTGGGGGCTGCCTGTGCTGGGGTTTGTTCAACAGGCGGGTGAGGTGCGTGGGGTTCACACCGCTTCGGGCACACTCTACGCCGATGCGGTCGTGGTGGCTTCGGGGGCGTGGTCGGGCGGGCTGTTGTGGTCTTTGGGGCTATCGTTGCCCGTTCAGCCTGTGCGGGGGCAGACCGTTCTCCTGACCGATTTGCCTCTACCAGTGCGCCACATTGTTGTCTCGCCTTTGGGCTATCTGGTGCCCCACGCAGATG
>CAKZQI010000210.1 GCA_937139515.1 uncultured Armatimonadota bacterium
AAGTCGTCGCCAAGGTGGGTGCGATCCTGACTGCGATGAATGCGGCGATCACCCTGGCAACCGCCGTTGCCATCCTGATCGGAGTGGCGGTGCTGGCCGGCCACTCCCAGCGCGGGGTCATGGAACTGCCCTCCGGGCGCATCGTGGAGTATGCCTTTGTGCCTTTGCGGCAGCAGGGGCGCCTCTACGGCGTGGTATCGCTGGTGGACGTCACCGAACGGGAGAAGCTCCTGCGCGCCCAGGAGGAAGCCCGCCGCCAGGCCGAAGAGGCCAGCCGCATGAAGGACGAGTTTCTTGCCAACATGAGCCATGAGCTGCGCACGCCGATGAACAGCATCAACGGCTACAGCGAGATGTTGCTGCGCCAAACCTACGGTGCGCTCAACGAGAAGCAGTCAGATCGGCTGGAGCGCATCCTGCGCAATGGGCGCAACTTGCTGGCGCTGATCGACGACCTGCTCGATCTATCGCGTATTGACTCGGGCAAGATGGAGCTGCACCTTGAGGCAGTGAACTTGCAGGAAGAGGTGCACGCCGTCATTTACAACTTGGAAAGCCAAGCCTCCGCCCGCGAGCTCTACCTGCGCTATGAGCCCGCCGAAAACCTGCCGCTCGTCTACGCCGATGCCACGCGCTTGCGCCAGATCATCGTCAACTTGCTGGGCAATGCCATCAAGTTCACCAAGCAGGGCGGCATCTCCGTGCGCAGCCAGCTGACCTACGAAGGCGAGCGCGCTTTCGTGCTGACGGCAGTCCGCGACACAGGCATCGGCATCCGCCCTGAGGATCAAGCCATCATCTTTGACGAATTCCGTCAGGCTGACGGCTCGATCACGCGCGAGTACGGTGGCACAGGGCTAGGGTTGGCAATCTGCAAAAAACTGACCGACTTGATGAGGGGGCAGATTGGAGTGGTCAGCACACTGGGTGAAGGCAGTACCTTCTATGTTGACCTTCCGCTTGCGCCCACTTCTTCTGCCGTCGTAGAGGAAGCGAACGAGACCGAGTCGTCGCCTGAACCGACCTCGTTTGAAGGCAATCGCCTCCTGCTGGTGGAAGACAACGAGGTGAACCGCAAAGTCGCCACACGCATGCTCCAGAAGTTTGGAGTTGTGGTGGAGATTGCCTGCAACGGCTTAGAAGCGGTTGAGAAAGCCTCCCAACAGACCTACGACCTTATCTTGATGGACTGCCAGATGCCCGAAATGGACGGCTACGACGCCACCCGACACATACGAGAGCTGGGCGTCCAGACGCCGATTGTGGCGCTCACCGCCAACGCCTTAGAAGGCGACCGTGAGAAGTGCCTCGCGGTGGGCATGAACGATTACCTTTCGAAACCAATTCGTCCCGAAGCGCTCCAAAAGATACTCGCAAAGTGGCTGACAACACCTGAACCCCAAAAGGAAACAGAAGAAACCAAAGAGGTGAAAGCGATGCAAGTGATTAATTGGGACACGCTGAACGAGATTACCGATGGCGACACCGAGTTCCAGAAAGAGCTCTTCCAAGAGTTTCTGGAGCAGACTCCTCTCTTGCTGACGCAGTTGGACGAATCGCTTGGCGTAGGCGACGCTTCACAGGTTGGGCGTGTGGCACACACGCTCAAGGGCAGTGCGCGCTCCATCGGGGCAGATGCCTTCGCGGAGGCGTGCTTCGTTCTGGAGCAGATGGGCAAGTCGGGCGACCTGAACGGCGCCGATAAGGCACTACGCCAATTACAAGCCCAGTGGACAGCGCTCCAAGAGGCGCTGACTGCGTTCGTTCGGGAGGAGGCTGCGTAGAAGATGAGCAAATCGTGCGCGCCTAAGCAAGGTCGGCGAACTCCGCGCCTGTTGAGCCTCTGTGGGACGATGCGACCAGGTATGGCGGTGTTCGTCGCCACCCTGCTCACCGCGCGCTTCGGCTTGGGAGTACCCATCACATTCCCGCTGGTGATAATTGCAGGTGTGGTGGCGTTGGGGGTCTCGCTTCTGCTGGCGTACATGGTCGGGCGCGCGAACCATGCCCTCAACAGCGAGTTAGAGCGCTACAAAAATTTCTTCCAAGCGATTGTGGACGACCAGACGGAGCTCATCTGTCGTTGGAAACCCGACGGCACGCTCACCTTCGTTAACCGCGCCTATGCCCAGTGGTTCGGCAAGACCCCTGAAGAGCTCATCGGGGTCAACTTTGTGCAGTTCTTGCCCCTTGAGAAACAGGCAATCGTTCACGAGTCGCTTCAAAACCTCTCGCCCGAAACCCCCACCCAGACCCTGCGCCACCGAGTGGTGGCTCCGTCGGGCGAGGTCGCTTGGATAGAATGGACCGACCGCGCCTTCTTCAGTCCTGACGGCGAGTTGATAGAACTGCAGTCGGTGGGGCGCGACATCACCGCCCAAATGCAGGAACACCTAGAAAAAACGCGCCTTGCGTGGGCGATTGAGAACTCACCCAGCGCCGTCTTAATCACTGACCCACAGTTTCGGATTGTGTATGCCAATCCTGCCTTCCTCCAAATCAGTGGCTATACCTTAGAAGAGGTGCTTGGCAAAACCCCAAAAATCGTCAAAAGCGGTTTTATGCCTCAGTCGGTGTACGATGAGATTTATCATCGGCTTCAGGGGGGGCAAACATTTCGCGGGCGATTGCTCAACCGCAAGTGGGGCACACCCCTCAAAACCGAAGCCAACGATGTGTTCTTCCACCCTACCACACACTACTGGGCGGATGCGGTCATCTCGCCCATTCACGACGACCATGACACGCTCATCGGTTACCTCTCCATTCAGCAAGACATCACCGAGCAGGTGCTACGCGAAGAAGCGGAGCGGCTAAACGCCACTTTAGACCAACTGTTCACGGAACTGGCGCTGATTGCTCAATCGCCCCTACCTATCAAAGAGCGCTTTTACCAGATGATTGAACGAATGCGCCAAGAGCCATCGCTGATGCTTTCGGGTGAGGCGCTCGTTTGGCAAATGGAGGGCGGACAACTGGTGAAATGTTGCGCTTGGGGCGAGTTTGAGCCGAGCTTTTTAGAGCGTTGGCGCACGCTCGACACATCGGATTGGTATTCGGGAACCTTGGAGCCAACCCTGATGCAGGTGCGTGTCGGTTCTCAGGAGCGCAACACTTGGGCTATTCCGCTCCGCTGGATGGGAGAAGGCGCTGGGTTGGTGATGTTGTTCTGCACGAACCAGCGTGAACTCCCGCGCTGGCGTGAGATGCGCCGATTCTTCAGTAAGTGGGGTGAGATGCTTGCCTCTGCAGTCATCGGACAGCGCACTTTAGAAGCCCTTCAGCAAGCAAAGCGCGACGCCGAGCAGATTGCCCAGATGCGCTACGAGTTCCTCGCCAACATGAGCCATGAAATCCGCACCCCGATAAACGGCGTGCTGGGCATGCTCAACCTGCTCCAAGCGACTCCGCTCAACGAGGAACAGCAAGACCTGCTCCACACCGCCCAGCAAAGCGCCCAACACCTAATGAGCCTGCTGGACGACATCCTGACCCTCGTCAAGTTGGAGACCACCGAGACGAAGTTTGAAGCCACCCCCACCGACCTGAAACGGCTCCTGCGCGAGGCGAACGACATCCTGCGCTCCCAAGCCCGAATAAAGGGACTGCTTCTGCGTGAAGAGGTGCTCTGGGACAAACCGCTTTATGTGTTGGGCGACCCCTTGCGCCTGCGCCAAGTCCTGCTCAACTTGGTGGGCAACGCCATCAAGTTCACCGCAACAGGCGAAGTGGTCGCACGAGTCAAAGTGCTCTCAGAGACAGATGAGCAATATCATCTCCGCTTTGAGGTTCAAGACACTGGCGTGGGCATTCCCGAAGAGCGCCAGCAGATGATTTTTGAGCCGTTCCGCCAAGCCGACGGTTCCACCACACGCAAGTATGGAGGCACGGGGCTGGGGCTCGCCATCTGCAAGCAGATTGTGGAGAAGATGGGCGGTCAAATCGGGGTGATAAGTCGAGTGGACGAGGGGAGCACCTTCTGGTTCGAACTCCAGCTGCCTAAAAGTGAGGCGCCCGCCCATGTGAAACTGGAGGCGCAGCTCCAAAACGCCGAGCAGACCGAGCTGAGCGGACTGCGCGTGCTGATTGCCGAAGACAACTATGTGAACCAGAAGGTCGTGCGTCGGGTGCTGGAGAAGTGGGGCATACACTGCGAGGTCGCCAACGACGGCATAGAGGTGTTGGAGTGGCTCTCGCGCGAGCCGTTCCACCTAGTGCTGATGGACTGCCAGATGCCTCGTATGGACGGCTTTGAGGCAACGCGCCGTATCCGCGAGTACGAGCGTCAGCAGGGCGGTTCGCTCCACCTGCCGATTATCGCCCTCACCGCCAACGCAATGGACGAAGACCGCGAGAAGTGCCTTGCGGTGGGGATGGACGACTTTCTCACCAAGCCACTCAAACCTGACCTGTTGTACGAGAAGCTGTGTCAGTGGGGGCTTCCGAGAACGAAGGTGGCGTAGCGGGTATAGTATCTTTGTGCAAGACAAACCCCATTGGCTCTGCGTGCAGGTGGTCGCCCCACCGCCTGCGTGGGACGCTGTAGCGATGGTGCTGTTGGATGCGGGATGCTCTGGGGTCGAGCTCCGCGATACCCCTCCTAGCATCGTCGCCTACCTGCCCGACTTCGCCACCGAGCAGGTGGAGCACATTCAACAACGGCTGAGCGATTTTGAAGCGCTGGGGCTACCGCCTGTGCAAAAGGTCGTAGTGCAGCAAGTTGCCGACCAAGAGTGGCACACGCTCTGGCGACGCCATTTTCGAAGCCGAAAGTATGGCAAGAGCCTGCGCGTTCAGCCCACATGGTCTCAACATCGCCCTAAGCCTGAGGAGCGCGTCATCCATTTAGACCCCGGCTTGGCGTTCGGCACAGGTGGACACCCCACGACCGCGCTCTGCTTGGCGCTGTGCGAGGCATATGTGAAGCCCGATATGCGCGCCGCCGATATGGGCACGGGCACGGGCATCTTGTCGATTGCCTGCGCTCTGCTGGGGGCGCGTGAGGTGGTCGCTGTGGACAACGACGAACTCTCGGTCAAAATCGCCCAAGCGAATGTGGAGCGCAACGGTGTGGGAGAGCGCGTGAGGGTTTTGCTTGGCGAGGGATGGACGGTTTTGGAGGAACACGAAGAAGCCTTCGCCCTCATCCTGTGCAACATCATCAGCACTTTTCTGATTGAGACCGCCCCGCGCGTGCCCCCCTTGCTCAAGTCCAACGGCTACTACATCGTGTCAGGCACTATTGGGCGCAACTGGCACGGTGTGCGCACCGCGTTAGAAGCGGTCGGCTTCGAACTGATAGAGAGGCGCAAACGACGCACATGGGTCGCCGCCGTGTTCCAGAAACGCTGAACCCCCGCGCGCTGGCGCGGTTCTTCGTCAGTCCTGCCGTGCTTCAACAGGGTGTCTTACCCTCAGAAATAAGCCACCAGCTCACACGGGTGCTGAGGCTCCAACACGGCGACGCCTTCTGCCTGCTGGACGGCACGGGCAACGGCTACATCGTCCAACTGCAAGACTCTGGGCATTTCACCGTCATAAGCCGAACCGTTTTGGAGACCGAGCCGCCGCTTCGTGTGGTGCTTCTGCAAGCGCTTGTGCGCCCAGAGAAGGCGGAACAGGTGATACGGCTGGCGACCCAAGCGGGCGCGTCGGAAATCTGGTTTGCCCCGTCCAAACGCTCCCTCGTGCAGTTGGAACCCCAAAAACTTGACACCAAGCTCGCCCGCTGGCAAAAGATTGCGGTGGAAGAAGCCGAGTTGGCATTTCGGGCGCGTGTGCCGATCGTGCGCCTGTTCCCGAAATGGGAGCAAGCCCTACAAGACCTACCCGTCCCAATCGGCGTGTTGGATGAGTGGGAGGGCGCCCTACCCCTTGTGGATTGGCTCACTAAGCAGAATACACCAGTGCAGCTGAGTTTGGTGGTCGGTCCTGAAGGCGGATTCGCTCCCGAAGAGCGCCAACAGATGCAAGCACTGCCAAACAGTGTGTTCATCTCGCTGGGCGCGCGGGTACTACGCACCGAGAGCGCAGGCTTCTACGCCTTAGCGCAACTCTGGGCATCCCTCTCCAGAACAAACCCCTAAAATGCCGATAATCTTAACAGGGCTTCGCCCCAGAGGAGAGAAGGATGAACAAATCAAACCTTCACAAAGTCGTAGCCGTCCTGCCGGTGGCGGCTGCCAGCCTGTCAGTGCTCTTGCTCATTAGTGCCTGCGGTGGCGGTGGAAGCACCCCTAACATCCCTGTGCCTGGTCAGAACCAGTTCTCTAGCACCGTCGCCAACTTGACAACCTTGATCGGCAACGGCTTCAACATCGCTGCTAACGCAGGGGGCTACCTGCCCAGCAGTCTCCAACGCGCCTCACGCCGTAGCCAATGCCCCGAAGTGGAGTACGAGTACGACGAGGAACGCGGAGTGCATGTCATCACCGAGCGCTACGAAGGATGCACCGACGAGTTCGACATTCAGCACCAAGGAGTCATTCGCGTGGAAATCTCCTACGACGACCAAACCCAAGTCTGCACTAACTTCTACCAAGACTATGACAACGGTTCGGGCAAGATGAATGGCATGATGGAATTCCGCCTGCCCGACCGCAACGAGCTGACCTACGAGATTACAACAAACTACACCCTAGAACTGGCGCCCGGTTGTGTGATTACCGTCCAGAACACGGGCACGCTCACGACCAAAGAACCCGACGATGTGTTCGGCGTGTTCACCGGCACAGGCACGATGACCATAGGCTCTAACACCCTCAACTTCACGATGACGAATGTGCGCACGGCTGAGAACTGTATCTATCCTGTGGGCGGTTCGTCAACCTTTGTGCTGGATGGCAAAACCATCACGCTCACCTATGCCGAGACCTGTGGTAGGGGCTTTTTACAGGTAGAAGGCTCCTCCCCTGAAGAGATTGATATCGCCGAGCTGATTCGCCAATACTCGCCTTGTGAAGAGTAATCTACGCTACCTCTGCGAGGGGGACAAGCACTACCTGTCCCCCCTTGCTTCTGGTGTTTTTCCATCTGTTAGTCATCACTTTTGGCACTCCAATAGGCTTGCGACACGAGGTCGCCTTCCATCATCTGGTTGACCAGTCGCGTTAGTTCGCTGGGGCTAAGCGAGTTGGCGTCAAAGCGCGCACTGATTTCCACCTCATCATCGCCGAACGGTTCCACATCAATTTGGTGAAGAGGTATATGCGCTTGCTGGAGCAGGTCTTCAAGGCGCCAGAGGGCGTTGCGTCGTTCGGCACGAGGCGCAATCAGGCGCAGGGTGTAGACCTGCTCGGCATCGGTGGTCTCGTATGGGGCGCGATTGATGCGGTTCACAATCGGGCGGAGCATTGTATTCGCCATCAGCACGAACAGCGCGCCCAACACCGCTTCAGCAAGCAGGTTGGCGCCGCAGGCAGTGCCCACCGCCGCAGAGCCCCAGAGCGTCGCAGCGGTGTTCAGTCCGCGCACACCGCCCCCCTCGCGCATAATCGCCCCGGCGCCCAAGAAACCGACTCCCGAAACGACATACGCCACTACTTGGATGGCGGTGGGTGTCCCACCGTACAAGGCATGCATGCGCCCTGCGATGTCCACAAAGAGCGCTGCACCGACTGCCACCAGCACATTCGTACGCAGTCCCGCCGTGCGCTGGCGCCACTGACGCTCCAGACCAATTACGCCCCCCAGCAGGAACGCCATCGCCAAACTAAGCATCGTGTTCATCAGGGCGAGCGTGTCCCAGTGCTTCATGAAGAGCATTAGAATCACCTCCTTGATTGGTGTTGTTAGCCCCTGCATTTGGGGCAGACGTAGGGAGGGGGGTGTTGCCCCCTCCAAGAACGGGGTGTTTACTTCAGCATATCACCCAAGAAGGCATAAGCCATCCCGAAGTAAATCATCACGCCGAGCAGGTCCATAATGGAGGTAATCACGGGCGAGCTGAGGGTCGCAGGGTCAAATCCCAGTCGGCGCGCGGCAAAAGGCAGGAGCGAACCGATTATCCCGCCCAACATCGTCACGATGAGCATACTGAGACCGACCACCATCAACACATCGCCTCCAATCCCCTTGCTCACGAACGCCAAAATTGCCTCTAAAACGGCGATGGCGATGCCCAAGGTGACCGCGATGGGGATTTCGCGCTTGATGACGAAGGCGACATCGCGCCAGCGCAAACGCACCTCCCCCAGTGCCATAGAGCGGATGACTAAGGTCGCCGCCTGCCCGCCTGTGTTCCCGCCCATATCAATAATCGGTGCGATGAACGCGGCGAGCACGAGCACCTGCGCCAGAATCTCCTCCTGCTGGGCAACGAAGGTGCTGGTCAACACCCCAAAGAAGGTCAACAGCGCAAGCCAGAAGAGTCGCTGAGCAAACAGCTGGCGGAACGGGGAGAAGCGCAGGCTCAGGTCAGGGCCGCCCAGAGCGCCTCCGAAGCGGGTGAGTCGTTCCAGTTCCGCTTTTTTCTCCACATCTATCGCCTCGTCCACCGTCACGATGCCGAGCATTCGGTTCGCCTCGTCTACCACGGGCAGGGCGAGCAGGTCGTACTTGCGGATGAGCTCGGCAGCGCTCTCAGCAGGTTGGTCAGCGCGGATGGCAATCGGCTCAGGGCGCATCAGCTCCGCTACCGTCTGGTGAGGTTCCGCCAGTAGCACATCGCGCAGGGAAAGCGTGCCCAGCAGATGGCGCAACTCGTCCACCACATACAGGATGTATACGGTCTCTTTATCCAGCGCGCTTGCCCGAATCAGGTCTAACACTTTGCGCAAGCTCATCTCAGGGCGTAAGGCGACATACTCGGTGGTGGTGATTGCCCCGACTGCGGACTCGGGATAGGTCGCCAGTTTCAACAGGTCATCCCGCTCAATCTGTTCCAGCAAGAGCGAGAACTCTTCACGCTTAGATTTAGGGAGCTCGTGGTAAAGGTCAACCCGCTCATCCTGCGGGAGCTGGAGGAACAGTTCTGCCAGTTCCTTGCGCTCCAGCAGGGTCAGCAGGCGCACTTGAAGTTCCTCGTCCAGGTAGCCGAACACTTCGGCGCGCAGTTCTGGCTCCATCAGTTCCAGAGCGGTCTTCACATAGGCTGTAGGCAGGTCAGCAATCGTCTGCGCAACATCTGCCGGGTGATTGCGCACAGCCCATTCCATCAGTCGCTCGCGATGGCGCGCCTCCAAGAGGCTCTTCAACTCTTGAGTCTCAATCATCACCAACAGTGCCATCATACACCTCCTTAGGTATGAGTTTGTGGAGACGCCAACGATGAGTCGGCTCGTACGAGCCGACACGACGCTCAGCACTCTGCAAGCCTGCAGACGGCGACAACGATGGCACCGCCCGAAGTTCCCGAACCCGAACCGCACACCGAGTGGCAGACAGACCGTCGGTGCGCCGAGCCAAAGGTTAGGGAACCTTCGGTGAAGGGGGAATTAAAGGATGAGGAAGTTGGAAGTGCGCGACACCTGAAGGGCCGACTCAATAAGAGTGCCCTTTACGGTCTTATCTGCCGTGCGAGTTGTTTACCCGCGAACGACGGTCCGGGTTGTCAAGGTGTCCACGACTACTTCCAGAGCTAGTCTCCATAACTGTGCAGAGTATACCCGACGGGATAGGGTATGTCAAGGGTGTCAGAGAGGGTGTTCGAAAAATCAGTCTCGTGGCTTGGGCATCCCTGCCCAAGATACCCTTCACGGGCAGGATGCCCGTGCTACGGTTTTTCAAACACCCTCACCCTACCTTGTCACCCTGAGCGTCAGAGAAGGGTCTCTGCTTCGGGTTGCACCGAGATTCTTCGCTTCGCTCAGAATGACAGAAGGAGGTGTCAGAATGACAGAAGGAGGTGTCAGAATGACAGAAGGGGGGTGTGAGAATGACACTGTGGGGCGAGGGGGTTGACGAAGCGGTGTCAGTGGGGACGGAGGCAGAAAACAAGAACGACACCCTTTTTCCCTACATTCGCCGTTGCGGGGGTATCCTTATAGGCGATGTTCTGGTGGACGGCGCTGATTGTCCTCGTGATTGACCAACTGAGCAAGCTATGGGCAGTTTCCGCTTTAGAGTTGGATACCCCAGTGCCTGTAGTGTCTCCCTACTTCTATCTGACGCTAACGCACAACACGGGGATTGCCTTTGGACTACTCAGCGGACGAGGCTGGCTGACGATACCGCTCACGCTTGGAGTGGTGGCGGGATTGATATGGTACGAGCGCCGAGGACGCCATCCCCGAACGATACGCCTGCTGACCGGGATGCTTCTTGGGGGGGCGCTGGGCAACTTTATTGACCGTGTGCGACTGGGGTATGTGGTGGATATGTTTGATCTCGTGGTTTGGCCCGTGTTCAATGTGGCGGATATGGCTATCACGACCTCTCTGCTGGGGCTGATTGCGTTTCAAATGTTCGCCCCCGCACACCGTGAGCCTGTGGAGGACACTCAATCATGATGCCTGAGCTCATCCATATCGGTCCTTTCACGGTGTACACCTACGGCTTTATGTGGATGGTGGGAATTGGGCTGGCGCTGTGGCGTGCTGCGCGCGTGGCACCCCGATACGGCGTGCGCCCCGACGACCTGTTTGACCTGACTTTCGTGATGGTTCTTCTGGGAATTTTAGGGGGGCGTGTGGCGTTTGTGATTACACAGTGGTCGCTCTATGCCGATGACCCCCTCAAGGCATTTCGGATTTGGGAGGGCGGGATGTCTTACTTCGGCGGGTTTGGGTTAGCCATCTTGGCGGGGCTGTGGATGGTACGGCGTCGCCGACTGCCCGCTTGGCAGATTGCAGACCTCGCCGCCCCTTCGGTGGCGTTGGGCTATGCGATTGCTCGGGTCGGCTGTTTCGGGGCAGGGTGCTGCTACGGTGCGCCGACCGACCTGCCCTGGGGCGTGCTGTTTCCAGGGCATTCAGAGCCGTGCCATCCGACGCAGCTCTACTCAACCGCGATGAACCTTATCATCTTTGCAGTTCTGTTGGGTTTAGAGAAGCGTCCGCGCCATCAGGGTCAGCTGTTTGGGTGGTTCCTCGCTCTGCATGGGGGGTACCGGTTCATCAACGAGTTCTTCCGTGCGGGCGCCACCTCAGTGATCGCATTTGCGGGATTGACCTATGGGCACTTGGTCGCCTTGTTGGTGGTGGGAGCAGGGTTGTTCATCGCTTGGCGATGCGGGCGTTACTGTCCCGCCTCGCTCTCCACTCACAGTTTGCCCAGCACCGAACGGTAGAACGGCACGGTGCGTTCCACCGTATGACGAATATGAAACCGCTCCGACTGGACTTTTGCCTGCTGAGCCATCTGCTGAGCGTGGGCAGGGTCTTTCAACAGTCGGACTACGGCTTGGGCTAAGGCTTCGGGGTTCTCTTTCGGCACGATGAGTCCCGTTTGCTCGTGCTGGACGAGCGCGCGCAGTTGGGGGATGTCGCTCACCACCACGGGGAGACCGCACGCCATCGCCTCCATCACCGCCAGTCCCAAGCCTGCGTTGCGAGCGGGCGCAACCAGCACATCGGCAGTGCTATAAAGCTCTTCCACCGCGCTCCAGTAGCCGAAGAAGCGAATATGATGGGGTTTACTGCTGGCTAAGCTGAGCGAGACCAACCGTTTGTTATCTACCCCGTCGCCTGCCAGCCAGATGTCGGCATCGGGAAACGCCTGCCAGACCTGCTCCATCGCTTGGAGGGCGATATCGAACCCCTTGTGCTGGACAAACCGCCCCACACAAAGCACAATCGGGCGTTCGCGTGGGCTATGGAACTGCAGGCGCATCGCTATACGGTCAGGCAACTGCTCAAACCGCCCCAAGTCAATCCCACCTGGAACGACCTCCACGCGCTCAGGGTCAATCCCCCCCTGAACCATGCCCCCCTTCACGCTCTCGGAGACCGCCATCACTATGCGGGGATACTTGGCAATCCATCGCCACAGCATTCGCACCAGACGGCTCTCACTCATCAACAGGTGGTGAACTGTCCAGAGCCAGGGGTGGTTGTTTCGGAGGGCGAGGGCACAAATCCAGCCAGCGCGAACACCGTGGCAGTGCACCAACGGGAAGTCGCGGGCATAAGCACGAAGAGTCTTGACCGCTCGGCTGTCAGCAATCGGTCCAGGGCGGTCGCGGATGAAATCGGGACCTGTGAGCGTTGGATGGAAACTGTGTTCTGGTAGGTATTTGATTAGCCCTTGTACATGGCGGAGCATCCCGCTACTGCTGGGACGCACCACAATCAAAATCGGGGTCGCCTCTGACGGAGCGGTCGTCAGCGGAGCTTCTCTCGGTTTTTCCAACAGGGCGGTTCCACTCATCTCGGTACAGGCACGGCTTCCAGTAGGCTCATCACAATACGGTCGGCGTTCAAGCCTTCCACTTCCGATTCGGGTTTCAGGATGACGCGGTGGCGCAGGACAGGAAGCGCCACCTGCTTCACATCGTCAGGTGTCACAAAGTCGCGTCCGCGTATCATCGCCAGCGCCTTACTCACATTCAGCAAAGCGATTCCCGCACGGGGGCTGGCACCGACCAGCAAGAACTCATTTTGGCGAGTTCGCCTCACAATCTGCAGAATGTAGTCCCGCACTTCGGGTTCCACGCGAACCGCGCGGGTGGCTTGGCGCACCTGTTCCAGCGTTTCTGCGTTCAGCACGGGTTCAATCCCTACGGCTTCCAGTCGGTCGGGGCGGAAGCCCTCGTGGTGCAGGTTCAAGATGGCGCGTTCCTCATCCTCTTGAGGGTAGTCAATCACCACCTTGAGCAGGAATCGGTCTAACTGGGCTTCGGGCAGGGGGTAGGTGCCCTCGTACTCAATGGGGTTCTGGGTAGCGAACACCATGAACGGCTTAGGCAGTGGGTAGGGTTCGCCATCGATGGTGACCTTGCGTTCCTCCATCGCTTCCAGCAGGGCGGATTGCGTTTTTGGGGGCGTGCGGTTGATTTCGTCTGCCAGCACGATGTTCGCAAAGATGGGTCCCTTGCGTAGGTGAAACTCGCCTGTGCGCGTGTCCAAAATGTTCGTACCGATGAGATCCGAGGGCATCAGGTCGGGTGTGAACTGCACGCGCCGAAACTGAAGCCCCAACGCTTGTGCCATCACGCGCACCAACAAGGTTTTAGCGATGCCGGGTACCCCTTCCAGCAGAAGGTGTCCATCGGCTAATAGGGCGCACAGCGCTTGTTGAACGACAGTATGTTGACCCACAATTACGCGCCCAATCTGGTCTTGGAACTGGTCAAGCGATTGATTGAGCTGGCTCAGGTTGACCAACGGTTCCCTCCTCGTGAGTTCATCAGGGACCTGTTTCGGTTTTAGGGAAGGAATTCCTGCTGAGGATGTCCGATTCAAGAAGTCTGGAGCGAATGTTCCGGGTTCTTCGCTTCGCTCAGAATGACGAGGGAGCACTTTGCGCCCTACCCCGTCACCCTGAGCGCACACAGAAGGTCTTTAGAGCGGGTACCCGTCGCGCTGGAGGACCGCCTCTGCCAAGCGGTTGGCGCAATCTACGGCGTTGAAGCGTGGCAGGGGCACCATCCGCTCCATGCGCTGGTGAGCCTCAGCGGGAGCGTTCAGCGCACTGAGGATGAGGTCGGCTCGGTCGCGCACGACTTGGGCACCTTGTCGGGCGAACAGCAAACCTGCCATCTGCGCCCACTCGGCGGGAGTGCCCTGCAGGTGGGGCAAGCGCGCCACGATGCTGTCCAAGCCGTACAGATAGGTGGTCATGTCTGCCAGCGCGCCCGCCACCTCCTGACGCTGTTCGCGCAGGTGGTCGCCATACGCTTCCCACGCCAATCGGAAGGCGTACAGCGTCGCCGAACGGAAACCCTCCACCAACGCCTGCAACATCGCTGGGACTTCGGTAGGCAGGCTCTCTATGGCGAAGTTCTCACGAGCGCGTGCCTCCTCAATCAGGGGAACTCCCGCCCTCTGCATCTGGCGTATCAGGTGCTGGGTCAGGTTGAGGCGGTTGATTTCGTTCGTGCCCTCGTAGATGCGTGGTACGCGCGACTCGCGGAAAATCTTGGCAATCGGGAAGTCCTCGGTGTAGCCGTAGCCCCCGTGTATCTGGACGCCCTCGTCCGCGCACAGATATTGCACTTCCGTGCCGTAGAACTTCAGTAGGGCGCATTCGCCCGCGTATTCGGACGCGGATTCGCGATAGCGCAGATGCAGGTCGGGGGCATCAGCGGGCAGGTGATGGAGCGGTTCAAACCACTCCTGCATCAGCGCTCCGGTGCGATACAGCATGCTCTCCAACGCAAACAGGTGGGTGGTCATCTCGGCGAGCTTCTGGCGTATCATGCCGAAGTTGGCAATCGGCTGTCCGAACTGATGGCGGTCTTTAGCGTAGCGAGTAGAGACCTCCAACGCGTATTTGCCAGTGCCCAGCGCGCTCGCCGCCATCTTATAGCGTCCCAAGTTCAGCGTGTTGAGCGCGATGTAGTGTGCCTTGCCCACCTCGCCGAGTAGGTTGTGCGCTGGCACGAACACATTATCAAACACCACGCGCCGAGTGCTGGAGCCGTGCAGACCGATTTTGTGTTCCTCGCGCCCAAGGCTCACACCGGGGAAGGAGCGCTCCACCAAGAAGGCGGTGAACTGCTCACCGTTGAGCTTAGCGAACACGGTGAACAGGTCGGCGAAGCCGGCGTTGGTGACCCACATCTTCTCGCCGGTGAGCAGGTAGCCCTCGCCGTTCGGGGCGGGCACTGCGCGGGTCTTCATCGCCAGCGCGTCCGAACCGCTTCCTGTCTCGCTCAGACAGAACGAGCCACACCACTCGCCCGAAGCGAGCTTGGGCAGATAGCGCTTCTTCTGCTCGTGCGTGCCTTCCAGCACCAGCGGAAGGATAGCCAGCCCAGCGTGCGCTTGGAGGGTCAGACAAGTGGCAGGCTCGGGACCGAGTTTCTCCACAATCAGGGCGACGGTCGTCTTGGGCAGGTCTAAGCCATCGTAGTGGTGGGGCACTTCGGCGGCGGTGAAGCCGAGCTCGCCCATCTTACGGTCTAACTCGCGCATCAAACCCTCTTGCGCCTGCTCAATCGCCTCCAGTTGGGGCAGAACCTCGTGGCGCACGAAGTCCTCAGCGGTCTTGGCGACCATTCGGGTCTCCGAATCGAACTGCTCGGGGGTAAAGGTCTTCCCGATGGGGGTAGTCTCAACCATAAAGGCACTGCTTCGTTGCTTTTGGCTCATCGTTGTCGCTCCTCGGGGGTAATTATACCGCTGAAGTTTAGGGACGGCTTGCGAACCTGTCAAGTAGGTACAATCCACATATGCAGTTAGACCTTTACATATGCAGTTAGACCTTTACGCTGCCGACGAATGGGATACATCGCAAGGGGAGTCAGGCTCTCGTTGGAGAGACTCTCTCGAAAGGAAGTACGCCCCTTTGCTTTCAGAGGAACCCCGCCTCGCACCTTTAGTTTCGTATGTCGGAAACAAACAGTCCCGCTTCTGCGTCTCTATCGCTACAAAGAGGCATTCACTTATGCTTTTGTCGAAGAGACCCTCAAGAGGCTTGGGATTAGCCCTCAAGACTGCGTGTTTGACCCATTTTAATGTGCGATTTGAGGGCGAGATAATCCCTGTCGACCTAATCCTATCCGACATCACTGAGCAGTATGGCTTCCGCATAGATAAGGTATCCGTCGCACGATATAATGGCAACAGTTCCCAGCAGATGGGCAAATATGGTCGCTTGCCTGTGAGGGAGAGTGTTCTCTACTGGACAAAGCGATGAGAAAAAATGAGACTTCCAAAAACTCTTGGACACTCGACCAGATTGCCAAAAGCAGTCTGTTCCACCGCAAGGTTCACGAATGGGGTCTGCTCGAAGTAGCGGAGCAAGTTGAGGCACTGGAAGGGGAGCGCTACGACTGGCAAAACTTAGAAGCCTTAGGCATTCATCCCAGTGCGTGGAACCGAGTGATTCATCGCGGTATCAAACCCGTCACAGTGTTTGCTCTCCCTGAAGTACTACAGACCGTCGCTCGTTCCACTGCTTATTACCGAATGCTGGCGATGATTTCTCAAAAATCTATGAGTAGGGTAGGGCTGGATGTGAAAGTTTTCGAAGAGGGCACGCAACTTCCTTCAGAACCTGTGGCGGAGAAAATCGCTTTGCACTTGAATCGAATAGTTTTTAATTTTGGAAGACGACCAGATTAGCTCCCGTAAGCTGGACATCTGGCGAGGTATGGCGGCGGGCGCCCAAGCGCAAGGCTCTTGGCAAAACGAGAAAGGCAAGGGAATAAGCAACTGATTTTCCAGCAACTACGCACTTACCTGCACGAACATCAACTAATCAAGGAGACCTCACCCGACCGCATCGTCCTCCACAACGGGCGCATTCTACTCTTCTCCTCTGACCCCGACATCCAGCTAAAAAGCGCAGATGGAGAACTGCTCAGGCTGTTGAGATAAAGGGTGGGATTGACCCTGCAGGCGCGTTAGAACGACTAGGGGCATCCATAAAATCGCTGCAGCGGCTCAAAGGCGGGGGCACCTAACTGTGTAAACGTACTGCTCTTGCGAGAAGGCTCCGTCACGGGGGGCGTCAAAACCGACCTCGAACGCAGTCGCGGCGTGATTGACCACTGGTTCGTGATTGAAGAGATTGTAAGCGACTCTGCAAAAGAAAAGGAGTTCCTCACCGTACTGGGATTGGTAAGCCCTGAACTGAAAAGTGCCCCCGCAAAACAGCGGGGTACCTGTTAATTCTACGATATTTTATAAGTCCTCGTAAAATTACAGAGAAGCTATCTGAGGTTCCTTCCAACAATCACGCTTGGACACGGGCGATAGCCACCCAAGCCGAGGGATCGGCGCGGGGAGGTGTCCGCAAAAAACACAGTCAAGGAGGATAAACGATGAGTCTACGCATCAATACAAACATATCGTCGCTGAATGCTCTGCGCAATGTGGAGCGGGCTTCGGATAACTTCGGTCGTTCTATCGAGCGCTTGGCGTCGGGGATGCGCATCAATCGCGGTGCCGATGACCCTGCTGGCTTGATTCGTTCAGAAGACCTGCGCGCCCAGATTACAGGTTTGGAACAAGCGATTGCCAACTCACAAGACTCTGCCAACCTGATTAAGACCGCCGAAGGTGCTTTGGAGGAAGTGCACAACCTCCTGCGCAGTATGCGCCAATTGGCGGTCGCATCAGGCAACACAGGAACCAACGATCAGACCGCCCTGCAGGCGAACCAGAACCAGATCCGCTCCGCCATAGACAGTATCAACCGTATCGGGATGCAGACCCAGTTCGGCACGAAGAAGCTGCTGGATGGAACCGCAGGTGTGCGTGCTTCGGTGACCGATACGGCACGAATCGGTGGTATGTTCGTCGGTGGGAGCGTTATGGGTTCGGTATCGGGTGCTGCGGGCGAGTATCGGATTGCGTCGGGAACGGTCACTGTTGAGGTTACCCAAGAAGCTCAAAGAGCCCAACTCAACTCAGCAGCTCTGACTACTGGTACTACCTTGGGTAGTTTGGTCTCGCAGGCTGTTGGCGCAACAAATGTGCCTGGTACCTTGGTCATCAACGGTGTAAGCTTTTCAACCGATGGAAACGAAACCCTCGGCGCCTTCCTGGACCGTATCAACAGCGCTAGTGCTAACACTGGTGTAGTCGCGCAATTCAACACCACCACCCGGCAAGTCGAATTCCGTGCCACGGAGTATGGTTCAAACCATGACTTTACCCTGAGCACTTCGCGTAATGACTTCTTCTTCGCCACTGCAGGAAACCAGACCATCTTGGCAACGATGACGGGTCAAGACGCGACAGCCACTGCCACCTTCAGGGTCTATCTCGCTGATGGCAATACGGCTGATGCGACCGTGCTGTTCACTGGTGGGGTCGCTCAGGATTCCTCCGGACTGCGCCTCACCGACGCAAAGGGTAATGTGATTACGCTCCGCGAAGCGGGGAATGTGGACAACAACACAGCCTACGCAGTTGGCAATACCAGCGCTCGTCAGCTGGAGTTCCAAATCGGAGCCAACGCGGGGCAAAAGGCATACTTCGGCATCAACGACATGACTTCCTATCGCTTAGGAACCACCGCATCGACCACCTTCAACTCACTTGCCGACATCGATGTGACTTCGAATGCCACCGAAGCGTTGAAGGTGATTGATGAAGCCATTGCCCAGGTCTCCAAACTGCGAGGCGATATGGGTGCCTTCCAGAGGAACATTCTGGAGAGTAATATGCGCTCGCTCGCTGTGGCGAAGGAGAACCTCACCGCAACCGAGTCGGCTATCCGCGACACGAACTTCGCCGAGGAAATCAGCCGATTCACCAAGTTCCAGATACTCCAGCAGGCGGGTATGTCCGTGTTGGGTCAGGCGAACGCCTCACCTCAAGGCGTGCTCCAGCTCATCCGATAAGGCTTGGCGATTCGGGTATAATCCAAAACAGGGGGTCGGCGCCGACCCCCTGTTTTTAATACGCCTCGGCGCCATACCGAAATTATGGAGGGAAACAGGATGAGCAAAACGAAGTACGCTATCTTGGGAGCGGGAATGCAAGGACCCGCGATTGCTTACGATTTAGCCCGGTTCGGAAATCCCGAACAGATTTTGTTAGCCGATATCGATTTGCAACGCGCCACTCTAAAGGCAGAGCGAGTGAACCAGCTGTTAGGGCAAGAGATTGTACTCCCCAAGCAAGTGGATGCCCTAAATCATAAGCAAATACTGGAGTTCTTCGAATCGGTTGATGTGATTATCAGTGCCGTGCCCTGGCAGATGAACATGCGCCTCATCCAGCAGGCGTTGGAGGCGAAGCGCAGTTTTATTGACTTGGGCAACGAGCCAGAGTGGTTCTGGCACGAGTTCCGCAAGCACGATGAGGAGGCAAAAAAGGCGGGCATCGCCTTAGTGCCCGACTGCGGGCTGGCGCCCGGTATGGTGAACCATCTAGGGCTGTATTGTATGGAGAAGATGGACACCTGCCACGAAATCCACTTGCGCTGTGGCGGGTTGCCTCAGAACCCTATCCCCCCCTTGGGCTATAAACTGGTGTTCAACATGATTGGCGTCATTTCGGAATACACAGGCGAAGCGCTCACCTTGCACGAAGGCAAACCCACCTATGTGCCCACGATGGACGATGTGGAATGCTTGGAGATTGAGGGCGTCGGGATGCTGGAAGCGGCGCCCACCTCGGGCGGAACCTCCACCGCACCCTACACGCTCGCAGGCAAAGTGTGTGAGTACGACTACAAGACCCTGCGCTATCCAGGACACTGGGACACGATGCGCGCTTTGCGCGACCTGGGCTTCTTTGATGAGCAACCGATACGAATCGGCGATGCGCACATCTCGCCCCGCCAGTTCACGGCGACGGTCATCCCCCCCAAAATCGACTTTCCTGAGGAAAAAGACCTGATTGTGGTGTACGCTTACGGCTCAGGGTTGAAGGACGGCGCCCCCTACGAAATCAGCGTGCAGTTTGTGGACTATCACGACGATGCGACAGGCTTCACGGCGATGGAGCGTTGCACGGGCTTCGCAGCGTCGATTATCGCTATTGGGGTGGCGAACGGAACCGTCCCGCGCGGAACCGTCCCTTATGAGCAGTCGATGAGCGGGCATGCGTTCGTGAGGGAGTTCCTCAAGCGTGGGTTCCAACTGCGCGAGACGGTGAGCCACACCCTGCGCCCCGAATAAGGGGCGCCAGCCCTATGACCATCCAGCCGATCGACTACGACGCCGTCTGGAAGGAGGTGGTGCAACACCTTTTTCGCGATACGCTGGCTTTTCTCTTTCCCGATGTGGAGGCGTTGGTTGACTGGAGCGTCAAGCCCACTTTCTTGAATGTGGAGTTGCCCAAGCTGAACCCGCTGGTTCCTCGCGGGATGCGTCGTCCCGATGTGGTGGCTCAGGTGCGCCTGCGCGACCAGCAGTCGGCGTTGGTGGTGCTTCACACCGAAATCCAGGTCAGCCCCGACCCGCAGTTTGCCGAACGGATGTTTGTCTATTTTTACCATCTGCGTGAGCGACATAGACTGCCTGTGATGAGCCTCGCTATATTAGCGGACACTAATCCGAGCTGGCGCCCGACCTCCTACGAATACCGCTTCGGTCAGACCTATGCGCGCTTCGAGTATCAAGTGGTGAAACTGTTGGATTTAGAAGCAAAGGCGTACCAAGAGGAAGCGAACCCGATTGCCCTGTTCGTTCAAGCCCACTTAGCTTCGCTGAAGTTGCGTGGCGACCTGAGGTTGATGGCAGAGGAAAAGAAACGCCTGTTTCGGAAGATGCTGGAGCAGGGGTATAATTCGCCACACATACGCTATCTTTACCAGGTGGTGGACCAATTTATGAGCCTGCCTTACGACTTAGAGCGCGAAGTAGAGGCGGTGATTGAGGAGATGAAGCGTCGTCGCCGACGCAAGTGGATAGGTCCTCAAGAGCGTCTCGCCGTCGAGCGGGGCCTGCGACAGGGTCTGGAGGAGGGGCTTCAACAAGCGATTCTGAACACGCTTCAGGTGCGTTTCGGTGAGTTGCCCGAAGAGACGCGCCCCCTGTTGGAGCGCGTTCCTGATGTGGAGACGCTGAACCGCCTCCATCTGTTTTCAGTGCAGGTCGAATCGTTGGAGCGGTTCCTGTCGGAACTGCGCAACACGGTTTCAGAAGGCTGAGCCGTCTCTTAAATCGACCTGCTGGAGCCACACCTCCACTTGGCGATAGTGGCGCCTGACCACCGCCTGCCCCCTATCGCCCGTCACGGCGAGCGCGGTCGCAAGGCTATCGGCGGTGATGCCCTCGGGAGCCTTCACGCTCACCAGCACGAGGTGGGTCAGCCCCAGCCCTGTGCGTGGGTCAA
>CAKZQI010000211.1 GCA_937139515.1 uncultured Armatimonadota bacterium
TTTCCCGATGCCGTGTCGACTGCCGTCGATGACGTCGCGCGCCAAGGCGGCACGCCGCTGGTGGTGTCCGACAACGACCGCGTGCTCGGCGTGGGCGAGATGATACGCTACCATGTCAGCGAGGCAGTCCAACAGCTCCAACAGACCGAGGGGCAGTTTGATATCATCTTCAACGACATAGACAAGGAGGGCTACCCCCGCTCCATAGAGGTCATCAAGCCCAAGCTCCGTTCGGGCGGGCTGTTGATTATAGACAATGCCCTCTGGCACGGGGCGCTTTGGGATGAGAACGCCACCGACCCCCAAACCGAAGCGATACGCCAGACGAACCGCCTGCTTGCCGATGACCCAGACTTCATCTGTACGCTGTTGCCGTTGCGAGATGGGATATTTGTGGCGATGAAGCGCTGAAAATTGGCAGGAGTCTCGGACGGGTGGGCGTATGTTAGGGATGGAGGTGAACTATGCGAAACCCGAAACGGAGAGGTTTCACTCTGATTGAGTTATTGGTCGTAATAGCGATTATCGCCATTCTGGCGGCGATTCTGTTCCCCGTGTTCGCTCAAGCACGAGAGAAGGCGCGCCAAACAACCTGTGCCAACAACATCAAGCAACTATTAACCGCCGCGATGATGTATCAACAAGACTACGACGAGAAGTTCCATCGCTTGCTGACGGGGGCACGCACTTTGAACAACGACCCCAACGGGCCGAACCAGGCGTTCGGCTGGGAAGATGCCCTGTACCCCTACACGAAGAACACCAACATCTACTCCTGTCCCAGCGATAATGTGCCCCGCAACGACTGTACTAACCCGAACGCTATCTGGTATCCGATTAGCTACTCTTGGACACACTATCAATCGGGGCAGTGGGCAGATACCGACACTTTCGGTGTCGCTGCGTACTATGCAGACCAAGATTCGCGCCCCACTGCGGTGATTGGTCGCCCTGCCGAGACGATTGTACTGTACGAGTTGTGGATGACATCCAGCTATGGGCGTCATATGGGCTGGTGGCGCTGGAACAACAGGAACATCGCCGATCCCAGTTGGCCCACTGCCCCTAATACTTTCGCGTACAACTGGTGTGGTTCTGGGGATGGGCGTGCGACCATCGGGGCGCACCAAGGGCTGACCACCTTCGGCTTCGCCGATGGACACGCCAAAGCGATGAACCGACACACGATTATGGCATGGCCCTGGGATGCCACCGCCATCCAGCAGCGCCGACGCAACCTCATCCACTGGAGCGAAGAGTTCAAGACCGATCGCTGAGGAACACCTATGGACGACCGAACGAAGACGATGCTGGTTATCGCTTTAGCGGTGGCGGCGGTGGCGCTGGCGGTCTTTATGGGCTTCCGCTCCTTCCGCGAACAGCAAGGCGAAGTCGTTGGCGAAATCGATATGTTCCCCGGCGGTAAAGCGGGCGAAATCCAGCGCCAACAACAGGGTTTGCCCGAAACCGCTCCGCAGTAAAAGTGCAGGTGGGGCAGACATAGGGGTCTGCCCCCTTCAAAATAGGTGCCTGTCTCCGCAAAACAAGCCGTGCTCTCAGGCTGAAGTGGTATAATCTGCTCACGATGGCAAAAATCGAGATGGTGAATCGGCGTTTGCCCGAATGGCTCACGATACGCTTGCCCAAACCCGACACAATCCAGCAGGTGGAGCAGATGATGCGCACCGCTCGGCTCCACACGGTCTGCGAAAGTGCCCGCTGCCCCAATCTGCCCGAATGTTGGTCCAAAGGCTCCGCAACCTTTATGATACTGGGGGATGTCTGCACACGCCACTGCGGGTTCTGCGCTATCAAAACGGGCAAACCGCTCGCTGTGGACGCCGAGGAGCCTCAACGGCTTGCCGAAATCGCCAAGCAGATGGGGCTGAAGCACATCGTGGTGACCTCAGTCGCTCGCGATGACCTGTCTGATGAGGGTTCAGGACAGTTTGCTGACACCATCCGCGCCTTGCACGCCACCATCCCTTATGCTATCGTGGAGGTGCTAACTCCCGACTTCAAGGCAAAAACTTGGTGCATTCAGCGCGTGGTGGATGCCCAACCCGAAATTTTCAATCACAACATCGAGACGGTCGAGCGCCTGCAAACCATCGTGCGCCCTCAGGCGCGCTATGACCGCTCACTTGCCGTGTTGCGCAAGGTGAAGGAGCTCAACCCCGCTATTTACACGAAGTCGGGCATGATGCTGGGGCTGGGCGAAACTCACGACGAGATTATCCAAACGATGCGCGACCTGCGCAACGCAGGGGTGGACGCGCTCACCATTGGGCAGTACCTACGCCCCACCCAGCGCCACCTGCCCGTGCAAGAGTATGTACATCCCGATCAGTTCAAAGAGTATCAGCAGATTGGGGAGGAGATGGGCTTTCTGTTCGTAGCGTCGGGACCGTTCATCCGCAGCTCGTACAACGCGATTGAGTTCTCTCGGCGTGTGATGGCAGAACGGCTCGCTAAGGTCGGTGCGGTGGATTCTTAGAACGCTCTTTTGGCGATTGTGGCAGAGCGTACTTCTCCTACTCCCAGTGGGGCTTCTCCTGCTGGCAGGGGGCTACTATCTTGCCCAAGTCAAGTTGGCGGTGGAGGCCAGCCTGCCGACCGCCCTGACCGATTACACGCGCCGACAGTCCGATTTAGATTTGCATATTCAGCGCCTGAGCTTGGGGCTGACCCGCGTGCGCCTGTGGGAGGTTCGGCTGAACTTGCCGAACGGCTCGCCCCTGCTCAGCACGCGCTACGCCGAACTGCGCTACCCGCGCTCTGGGGAACCGCTCACCCTTGTGTTAGAACGCCCCCGCGCCCGAATCGCTCGGAACGCCCAGGGCGTCTGGAACTTGGAGCCACTGTTCCAGCGCCCGCCCCCCGAAGAGCCGACGCGCTTTGCGTTCGTGCTAATCGCTTCGGACGGTGCTTTGGATTTTGAAGATGCAATACCCAATCCACCCGTGCGCCAAACGGTTCAGGTACAGAGGCTTCGAGTGGTTCAACCGCTCCAAGCCCTCTATGCAGAGGCAGAGGCAACCGCACCCGACCTCGGCACCCTTCAGGCGACGGCGCTCTCCGATGGACAGGATTGGCTGATTGACCTGCGTGCTGACCGCGTGAACGGGTCGCGCTTGGTGGCTTACCTTCGCCTGCCTGAGTTGGAAGTTGAGAACGCTCAGGCTGAGGCTCATGTGCAGATACGGCTCCAGCGCGACCAACCGCTTCAGGTTGTGGGAGAGGCGCAGGGCACGATAGAGCAGGTCACCTATCAGGGCAAACGCCTTCCCTATCGTCAGGCGCGCTACCAGTGCCAGTTCACCGAGCGCAACCTGTTTGCCACTCTACAGACCGCCGACCGTCAGCTGCAGGCGCGCGGTTTGGTGGATTGGTCGGGGGAAGCCGTCCGCTACGATGCCGAGCTGGTAGCGCGTGGCAACGATGCGCGTAGGCTGTGGCAGTTTGTGCGTTCCGAGAAGCCTCTGGTCAGTGGGGCATACCGCTTTTCAGCGCGCTTGCAGGGCACGCTTGACGAACCGAAACTGGTGGGCACTGCCCAACTGGCGCGCTTTGAAACCCCCGAAGGCGCGCTCCGTGACCTCTCAGCCGAGGTGGTGCTGAACGGGCGTCAACTCTGGATTCAGAACGGGCGCGCGCTTTATCAAGGGCAACCTTTGCAAGCGAAAGCGTATGTGGATTGGCGCCCCAAAGAACCGACCTTTCAGCTTTGGGGAGTCGCACGCAACTTCCCGATTGGGCGCCTGTCGGCATTCAACGACCAGCCCCTACGCGCCCCATTTGACCTCGTGGTAATAGGGCAGGGGAGCCTCAGCCAGCCCACCTTCCAAGCGAACTTGCTCAGCGACCGAGTTGAATATGATGGGATGCGCTTGGGGACGGTGCGGGCGCGACTGGAGTACGCCAACGACAAAGTCAGTATCCCCTTCGCCATACTGCAGGGGGCACTGGGTGCGATTCAGATATCGGGCGAGGTGCGTATCGGTTCAACACCCTATTTAGACCTGCGCATAGATGCCGACGAGATTGAACTGAATCGAGTGGCACGCTTATTCGGCTACACGGAGGGCGCGCTGGTGGACGATTTCAACGGCAAGCGCCTGCGTTTGGATGGAGTGGGCTATGCCACGGTACTCTTGCGGGGAACTCCCGAACGGTTGGAGGCAGTCGGCGATGTTGCCGTCTTTGATGGGCGACTGGGCGATATTGGAACTGAAATTCTGGTGGGCACTTTCACCCTCTACGAGCGTGAAGTGACGATTCCTGAGTTGCGCATCCTGAGACGCGCCTCTGAACTAATTACTTCAGGCAAAATGACGCTCCCAGCGCGCGCTGGCGAACCGATAGCATTCACGGCGCAGGCGGACGCTCGTGATTTAGACCTCACCGCCATCGCCGACTGGACAGGCGAAGATATTCCCCTCAGTGGGTTGGCTTCTGCCCGCCTTGAGGCGAACGGGAACACTCAGCAGTTCCGTATCACGGGCGAAATCCGCTCGCAGAACCCCCTGTTTGACCAAGTGAAGGCGGACACGGTTCGGATGGCTGTTGTTTATGAACAGCGAAACGGGTCAGCCGTGCTGGAACTTCCTGAGATAGAAGCCCAGATTGTGGAGGGGCGTCTCAACGGCTCGTTGCGTTGGGAGGTTGGCTCCGTGCTTCAGGCGCAGGGTTCTTTGGAGGGGCTTCCGCTAACGGTTCTCAAGACCTACTTACCTGAGGACTACTTGTTGGAGGGCGCGGTATCGGCGCAGGGCGAGCTCGTTTGGGATTGGCGATCAGGTGTGAGGGCGTTTGAAACCCCCTCCCCAACCCTCCCCTTAAAGGCAGGGGGAGGGAGCCAGCTGCTCCCCTCTCCCGCAGCGTCGGGAGAGGGGCTGGGGGTGAGGGCAACCTCGGAAAACCTCACCCCCCCGTCCCCCCTCTCCGCAAGCAGAGAGGGGGGTGAACCGAGTTCCCCCTCTCCGTTTACGGAGAGGGGGTTAGGGGGTGAGGTCAACCTAAAGCATTCACTTACGGAGAGGGGGTTAGGGGGTGAGGTCAAGCTATCCTCAGAGCAAGAACCAGAACCAACCCTCCGCTGGAGCCTCGCCATTGAAGGTGAAAATCTAAGCTTCAATCGCGCTCCGATTGGCAGGCTCACCGCGCAACTCCGCTCCGAGCCGGAGGGAGCTCTGGAGGGCAGAGTGCAACTGGAGTCGCCTGATGGAACCCTGAAACTGAGTGACTTGCGCTACGAACCCTCCAGCGAGAGGCTTCAGGGCGAGGGCGAAATTAGCGCTCTTCAACTCGGTTGGGCACGTCGGGTGCTGAGCGCACTGCCCATAGAGATGTCCGCCGACCTGCTTGAACGCACCAGCACCTTGCAAGGCACGCTCTCTGCCCGCTGGCGTCTGGAGGGCACTCTCCAACAACCGCAAGTGGCGCTCTCAGCAAACCTTGATGCCGTCGCTTGGCGTCAGACCGACTTGGGCGCCCTCAGCCTCAGTGCTGTCTGGCAGGGAACGGCTCCACCGCCTGAAGACAAAGCCACCTCGCCCTATACCGACTTCACAACCTGGT
>CAKZQI010000212.1 GCA_937139515.1 uncultured Armatimonadota bacterium
CGAGGGGCGATCCGGACCCATCCGCCCACGATCGGCCCACTCCTCGCCGAAGAGGTCGTCGACGAACCGCAGGATGCTCTCGTGGGACCGGTAGTTGCGCGTGAGCGGCAGCGCATCGTGCAGTCCCGCATGCCTTTCGAACAGCGTTTTGTCCGCCTGCCGGAAACCGTAGATGGACTGCTGCTCGTCGCCGACGAGCATCTCCTGATCGCAGGAGAGCAGCTCCAACAGGCGGTACTGCACCGGATTCAGGTCCTGCGCTTCGTCCACCAGAACCACGGGATACGTGGAGCGGCAGCGATCCCGCACCGCGGCGCTGCGTTCCAGCAGCCGCAGCGCCCCCGCCTCCAAGGCGGAGAAATCGAGCCATCCCCGTTGCCGCATCTCCTGCTCGTAACGAAGCCACACTTCGGACACCAGGCGGCCCAGCGCGCAGCTGGATTCAGCCGCCAAGCGGTCCTCCTCGGCGGCCTGCTCGGCCGCCAGGCGGACGGCCTGTCCGTGCACCGCGTCGAAGGCGCGCAGGTGCCGCGCCACCTCCTCCACCACCGCCGCGAAGCCGTCGGCCGAGAAGCAGGATTCGCCCGCGCGCTCGGCCAGCTCCACGCTGCTCTCGGACAGCTCGCCGATCTCCTGGCTCGCCACCTGCGAGCGCTCGGCCAGCTTGCGCACCTCGGCCGCCACCACCGCGAAGCCCTTGCCGTGCTCGCCGGCCCGCGCCGCCTCGATCGCGGCGTTGAGCGCCAGCAGGTTGGTCTGGCGGGCGATTTCCTCAATCGTCTGCAGGATGCCCGTGATGTGGCTGGTCATCTGCGCCAGCTGCTCCAGCTCGCGGGCGAGATGTTCCGATTGCGTGTCGATGTTTTGAATCGCTTGGTTCGTCTCACGCAGGGCTTGGCGTCCCTCCTGAGCTTGATGGACGACTTGCTCGGCTAACTGCTGAACCTGCTTGGACTGCTCGTTCAGTTGTTGAACGGTCTGGAGCGTGTTGTGCATCTGCTGGACGCCTTTTTGCGCCACTTGCGCTGTGTTCTCTGCGCCCATCGCCACCTCGCGGGAGGCTTGAGCCACCTGCTGAAGTTGGCTAGAGGCAGAAACGGTCGCCTCGGCGACTTGTGAGGCGCCCTCCTGCATCTGATGGGCGGAGGCGCGCAGGTCTTGCACGGTCTGGGTGGTCCGATGCACTTCACTGGCGAGTTGGTCGACGCTGTGTCCGACTTCGTTGACGGATTGGGTGACGGCTTGCGCTTGGTGGCTGACGGCTTTCAGTCCGTCGGCGGTCTGGTTGATGCCGTGATTGATGTCTTGGGCGGTGGTGTGGAACTGTTGAAACGATTTAGCGAGCGCTTGCACCGCCTCGTTGAAAGCGTTCATCATCGTGAAGAGCGGACTGCGCGGGTCGGCTTGCACGGCGACGCCGAGATTACCTATGGCGAGTTGTTGGATGGCGTCTTGCATCCGTTGGACGCTGGACAGCACACCCCGCACTACCCACGCCATCACGCCGAGCACGGTCAGTACCAACAGCACCAAGCCTCCTATCAGGAACAGGGAGCGGGTAATGGTGCTGTTGACTTGGGTTTCAATCTGCTGGTTTCGGAGGGCGATTTGCTCACGGAACGCCAGTATACTGTTTCGGTGCGCCTCGAAGGCGGGGATGGCGACCTCCGCTTCCAGTTTCTCGATGGCTTCTACATTTTTCTGTCGGGCGAGGGGTGCTTTTTTGTTGAGGGCGATATCGAACCACGCCATTCCTGTGGTGTAGACCTCTTGGAGGTACTTGTCTCTGAGTTCGCCGGGTGGGAGTTGTTGTTTCCACTGTTCGTAAGCCGACTGGAAGTCGGACTGTGCCTTTTGCAGGTCTTGCACCAGCACATCGACACTTTTGGTGCTGATTCCTTCGGCATATAGGGTCAGGAGCAGAGAGAGGGGTCTTTCGTCGCCGAGGTAGAGCTCTGGTGGTTCCACTGCAGAAAGGAGCAGTTTACCTTGTTTGATGGCTTCGTAGGCAGGTCCGCCTACTTTGGTCTGCTGTATCACATACCAGTTGATTACCGAAAACGCCACGAACGCCACGATACCACCGATTAGTATCCTTTGGATACCTGTTAGTGTGAGTCTCATCATTTCACCTCCGAACGCCTTCTGGCAGTTCCAGTGCTATTATCGGAACAAGGTGGTTTTTTTTAGCGATGTCAGTTGGGGGCACTCGTACTTCTGGTGGTATACTTTTTCCCGTGCGACCGATTAGCCACCTGACCAGCGAGGACTGTTTTGTGCGTGAAGCGCAACTTGCGTTCGCTTACCCGATTGAGGCGACCACCGACGAGGACTGGGACTATGCAACAGCGAACACGAAGACCCACACGCACTGTTATCATGTCTATCCTGCGATGATGATTCCTCAGGTAGCACGGCGGTCAGTTTTCTCGTTTGGCACTCCAGTGGCTCGGCATAGATGACCAACAAGCCAAAAGTATAGACCGCGAAGCGCTTGGGGGCAAGCCTCGCTTAGCACACGCCCCTTACTCTTCACGCACTCTGGAACGGATTGTGGAGCAAATCGCGGAACGGGATGCGCGTCGCGCCCGACAAGTGCGCCAATTCTATGATGACTTTGCGGACTGCTTCGTGGAACTCTCACGAGTCTGCCGTTCTGGGGCGTATGGGTGCTTCGTCGTGGGCAATCGAACAGTCAAGTCCGTGCGCATTCCTACAGACCAGATTCTGATTGAAATTGCCTCCTGTTTCGGCTGGCGGTTTCAAACGAGCTACCACCGTCGCATTCCCAACAAGCGAATGCCCCTACGCAACAGCCCCTCCAACAAACCTGGCGAAATCGGTTCCACGATGAGTGAGGAGCATATCGTGGTGCTGAGGAAGGAATAGTGGCATGGCTCTCAAAGACGAAGTACAAGGAGAAGGGTTTGCTAAGCAGCTTCTCAGCCTTATACCATCGGGTGCTGAACTTGCACAGGAAGCTCAGCGCTTGCTGATGCAAAAGTATGGTTCACTTCGCCTTGATTGCAAATTGAGCAATGTAGACCAAATCTTATGTGAGCTTCTGGATTCCGAGTATCAACTCTATCAGAAATATGAGCAAAAAGCACTGAGCCAGATGGTATACCAAGCACTTACGCCAGAGTGTCAGCAAAACTACCCCGCCGTTTATCAAGTAGTTCGCTCGGCGATGAACGCGCTGAATCAGTTGGCAACTGATGCTTACAGAGTATCTGAGGTGGTGCGTCGGATACAACCCGTCTACAGCCTCGTGGAACAATCCTTCGCCCAAAGTCGCCGTACTCGTGCAGGGGGTAGCGCACAGTATCAGGTGGAGTTCATCCTGAATCAATTGGGATATAACGGTCTCTACGAGAAACAGTGCGTCTTGAACGGAACAGTGGACTTTCTGTTCCCTAATATGAACCTTTGGCAGACAGACCGACGGCGATGCACGATACTCTCTGTCAAGCGTTCCTTGCGGGAGCGATATAAGCAGGTCTATCAAGAGTTGGGCATCACAAGGGGGCTTACTATCTACCTGATGGTGACGGAACCCTTTGAGGAAGCCAAAAAAGATATTTCAGAGTCCAAGATAGATGAGCTGAACAGACAGAATATCTACTTGGTAGTGCGGGCTTCTGTAAAGAATCTCTATCAGGGCAATTTAAATGTTTTGGACTTCAACCAGTTCTTCTGTAAAGAGCTTCCACGACTACGCCCAAACTGGACGAGTACCTCTTAGAAGACAAAATTCAAATTCGCATCCAACGAGCGGGCGCGGTAGCTGAACTGGCTGTATTGAGGGTCTAAGTTCAACTGCTCGCGGAAGCGGTAGCTCAGCACGAATGCCCAGTTGCGTGTAATTCGGTATTCATACCCGATATTGAATAAAGTGTCGCGCGAGGGCAGATAGCCTTTCAACTCCACCCGCTGGAACTCGGCGAACAGGTTTTGGCGCGCTCCGAGGTCGTAGCTGATGCGCCCAGAGAAGCCGATAGGCTCTTGGCGATAGCTCCCCTCGCCCCCGATAAAGCCCTCGCCCAGCACGCTACTGGTGGTCATCTGATAGAAACCGAGCGAAATCGTCCATCGGCGTATCGGACCAATGTCCGCCGAGAGAGTGAAATAGCGGTTGGTGGAGTTGCCCGTGGCAGTCAGGAACTGAACCTCTTGGGTTGACCAACTCGCACTGAGCGCCAACCAACTGACGGGAACATAACTTACACCCACCGCCAGTGAGTTTTGCTCGCTGTTGGTCTGGAAATCGCCCGCCGAACGCTGTTGGCTCCACTGCAGGTCAACGGAGAGGTTTTCAAAGGGGTTCCACTGCACGCTGAGGTCTTGCCCTTTGCCACGCACCCCGTAGTAGGTGTACCCGCTGAACAGGGGCGCGCCCGACGAGAAGCCGTTGCCGTTGAACCCGACACCCCACGGACTGGTGATACTTCCCGTGGGCAAGGGCGCCCCCCCCTGACGCGAACGGAAATCCAACCCACTGGCGCCCAAAGTGCCCGAATCGGTATCGCTAAGCCGATAGTTGACCGAGAGCGTGTCCAGCGGGCGCCAGTTGAGCGAAAGCGAGTAATCGCGGGCGCGTGTGTTGGGAGGGGTCTGAGTGCTATTCGTCTGGTTCTGGCGGATTTCGCTGGTAGAGGCGGTGGCACGGAGCGTCAAGCGCGAGTTCACTGTCCAGTCCGCTTGTGAGCGAAGCGTTTGAATTCGGTAGCGCGTCTGGCTCAGGTTGCCGAGAGCGTTCGCCTCAGCACGGTCGTAGCCCAACAGCAGGTTCAACTGCTTCCACGAACGGCTGAGTGTGGCGGTGTCGCGCGTCTGGTCGCTTCGTGTGGTGCCCGAACGCAGTTGGCTGACCGAGCGGTTGAGGTTGAGATTGAAACCATCGGCGGGCGTGTAGGAGTAGGCGAAGGTCTGGATAGTGGTGTCGGTGAAACTCGCCCCGAACTGACCCACCGAAGTCGAGAGGGAAGCCACCCGCGACTGCGACAGGTTCACTTGGAGTTGCGAAATCGGGTTGATTCGGTAGAGCAGGCTGGTCTGGTGTCCCCGTTCGTTGCGTCGGAAGCCGACCGATTCAATACCGATAAACTGGGCGGGGATGTCGCGCCAAGTGGTGTCTACCGAGAGCGCACCGAAGTTGAACTTACCGACCAAGATGTGGGCGTTCGCCTCCAAGTTGGCGCCCAGCGACTGCGCACGGCTACGCCCGTAGTTCCACACGAGGCTTCCCAAACCGCCCAGAGGTACAGTCAGGTCTAAGCCCATCACCTCGCGGTTGCCCCCAATCGTAGAGCCGGGGTCGGGGCGTGGCGTGTACTCCACCTGCACAATCAGGTTCTGGGGGATGAAGCGGGTGAAGTAGAAGCGATAGGGAAGCACCTCATCAAAGTAGTAGTCCACGGTGGGCTGTTGGGGCACACCTGCAACGGTGATGAGAATCGGGTTGCTGGCGTCCACAATCGGCACGAACTCCAGGTCGTAGGGCACGCTGGGCGCACCTCGTCCGTAGAACTGCTCGGTGCGTCGTCGGAGGGCGGTGCCCCCGCGTGCTTTTTGCGAGAGCATGCTCACGCCCAAGTTGTAGCCCCGCCCGAGTTGGCTCTCCCAACGCCATCCCTCCAAGCGACTGGGCGCCGAGTTGAAGGCGTAGGTCTCGTAGGTCACGATAATCGTGGAGGTGCGTGGGATAATCAAACCCTCGCGAAAGCGCAGGATACCAGCGAAGTAGTCAATCGTGTAGTCCTCACCTCGGCGCTTGTCTATACCGTCTACCTGCACGCGTTCGCTCCCATCCACAATTTGGCTCCCCTGCAGGTAGTAGGGACCAGGGCTGTCGTTGCCCTGAATGGTGATGGTGCGGGCGCCCGCTTTCGTCTCGGATTGAATGTAGCGCAGGGTGTTTCGTCCCCAGCGTGCGCTTCCCGTGATCCCGCGCAGGGTGCGGTTGAAGCTGACCAGCTGGTTCGTTCCGCCCAGCGAGGCGGTGATGTCGCCCCACTCGAGTGTAAAGTCGGGCGTCTCGTAGCTGTAGGTGATACGGGCGTCATAGGGGTTGCGGAATCGGCTATTAGTCCAGCGCCAGTCCAACGAGAGGAAGCCGAGAAACTTGTTCATTCGGATGGTGAGGTCGGTATTGTCGGTGTAGCGTTGTCCGCCCTGACCGAAGTAGTTTTGGTCGCGGAACGAGGTGCTGTCGCCCTCTACTTGGTGGAGGTGGAACCCGAGGCTCTTGCGCCCGCTGATAGTCACGGTCGATTCGAACTCGCGCTCCCAATCGTCCCATGAGCGCAGAGTGTCCAACACATCCAGTGGGTTGCGCTGTTTGGTGCGGCGGTCGGTTCGATCGGTGCGGTTCTCGGCAGGGGGTGGGGTGTCGGGCGTTGGAGTGCGCTTACCCTGCTTGAGATACTCTATTGCCTCTGGGGAGAGCGTGATTTCGGGGACGATGACTTGGGCGTTTCCTGCGCCGAACATCAGTAGGGCAACAAGACAAGCCACCAGAAGCCTAAGAAGTTTCCCATGATTTGGGGAGGGGGTTTTTAAAGCCCTCACCCCCTGCCTCTTGCTGACAGGGGGGCATTCGTTGGGTTCAGTTTTCCAAAACGCCAGCCCACTTTTAGACGCAAATAGGTAGCCCTGAATAGAGAGCTTCGCTTCAATCCGAACGCCCCACCCTGTCACCCTGAGCGCCAGCGAAGGGTCTCTACTTCGGATGGCACTGAGATTCTTCGCTTCGCTCAGAATGACAAAAGAGGGGGGCGGAATGACGACCCCTACCTTGTCACCCCGAGCGAAGCGAAGGGTCTGTGCTGGGGGGTTTTGGAGATTCTTCGCTTCGCTCACAATGACAGAAGGGGGTGTCAGAAACCCAAACAAAGCAGAAGTAAAGCAAGGGGAGAGGGTAGACCCTGAGGCTACCCTCCGTAGATTGTTGTGTGGCTTCGGTGTAGAGAACTCATTAGGCATTAGGAACTGGTCTTTTCTGTGTTCGCCACGGTCGCTTTGCGAGTGATGGTGCCGTTCAAGCCGAGCTGGGTGCTCTCACGCTCGAAGTCTTTGACCTCGGAACCGTCCTTCTTGATGGGTTCAGTGGTCTGGTCGAGGCTGGCTTGGACGGTCGCTCGGTAGAGGACGCCGTCTTCGGGGTGGAACCAGAGGGTCATCGTGCCCTTCATCGTGCCTCGTGTGACTCGTGCGGCGTTGTTTTTGTCAGTCGTGGGCTGATAGAAGGCGTCTTGGTACGACTCGATGGGTTGCTCAAAGTTCTGCACAATCTTGAGGTACTTCGTGCCGTTGACCTCTTCCATCCCCTCGTAGCGCGCCTTGAGTGTTACCTTGAACGCGTCTGCTCCCTCACCGAAGGCGCGGGTGAACTCCCAAGTAGCGCCGTTCGTCAGCGGGGTGGGGGGCAGTTCGGTCGGCACGAGCATCGTCGCCATATTGCGCGGGTCAAAGCCAGGCAGTTGGAAACCCATCAAGCCACCACCACCTTGCAATCCGCTCAGCTTGCCTTGAGGGTTTACGGTCGCCGTCGAGTCGGGGATGACGCTCTTCGCCATATCGAGTCCGACGGGGAACGGCTGACCGTTGAAGACCGCCTCAAACGCCTGAAGCCCCGTTGTCACCTTCGCACCGTTTTCTTCGACCTTCTCGGTCTTCATAAACATCGTCAGGTTGAGCACCAGCGAGCCTGCCATGCCTGCCGCACCGGGGATGGGCAAGTTGCCAGTGAGTTCAATCTTGCCTTCGTACTGTTCTTGCTGACCTTCCTTGAAGCGGTACTGGAAAGTGGGAGCAGTTTCCTGTGCCAGTGCCCAGCCCACCAAAGTACCGACCAACGCTAAGCTCATCACTCGTCGCATGCCATAGCCTCCTAAATGCGTTTGTACGCCCTACGGCGCCACAAAAAGTATACCACCCAGTCAGACGAACAGAAGTCCGTAAGGTTTCCCGAAACGGGTAAAATCAAGTTATGCCGAACGAGGCGCAGCGCGTCCTACAAGCCCTGCTGGAAGATATTGAGGCAGGTGTGCCGATTTTGCTCAACAACGCCGAACGCTACCGACTGGAGCGGGACGACCTCGTCATCCAGTTCGAAGGTGAAGATGACCTCCTGCACTGCAGTGTTGTGCGCAAAGACGGGGCACCTATCCCCCTTGAAACTGCACACCAAGCGGTAGAACCGTTCTTTGGGGTCTGCCCGAAAGGGATTGTGTGGTTCAAGCCTGCGGAACACTCGGTTCACTACTATGTGGGGCACGACCACTTCTTGTTAGCGCACCGTTCAGCGAGGTAGAATAGAGACGATGGCACCCGACCCACGCACACTCAAGGCGAAACTGGATTCCATCTGCGAGCGGTTCCGGGGCGTGATGGGCTACAGCCTCTATCACACCCGCTATCATCATCGCATCAACCGCTTGGGCGACGAAATTTTCCCCACTGCCAGCACCATCAAGGTCGCCGTGATGAGCAAGGCGTTTGAGGAGATTGATATGGGGCGCCTGCGCTACAGCGAGAAACTACCGATCCTACCCGAAGACATCCGCGATGGGGCAGGGCTTCTCCAGTTCTTCAAGGAGAACCAGTCGGTAGATGTGCGCACGGCAATCCATCTGATGATTACCGTGAGTGACAATACGGCGACGATCATGATGGCGCGTCGGCTGGGCACGGTAGAGGTGAACAAGCATCTCCAACGGCTAGGGCTGAAGCACACACGCCTGTTGGCTCTGCATCCGCCCGACGATAGCGAACTCAAGAGCCTGCGCGACAAGTGGGGGATGGGCATGTGTACCCCCAACGAGATGGTGGCATTGCTGGATGCCATCCGCACAGGCAAAGCGGGCACGCCCGCTGGATGCGACCGAATGTTGCGCATCCTATCGCATCAGTTTTTTGATGACCTTATCGGCTCATCGGTGCCCCCGTGGGTCGTGTGCTGTATCAAGTCGGGAGCGATTAGCCGTTCACGCTCCGATATCGGGATTGTGTTCGCTCCGTCAGGCGCGTATATCTTGGCGGTTTACACCAAAGAGGCTGAAGATACCCGCTGGACTCCTGACAATGAGGGCGAGCAGGCAATCCGAGAAGTTGCCCACGAGGTCTGGCGTTTCTATCACCCGCGCGACCCTTGGCGCCCTCCGCCCGGCGCCGAGAAGCTCGCTGCGGAAGCGACCTAAGGAGAGAGTGCTATGAGCATCGCAGAACCGATTCAACCCAAGCGACATCGTTCCAGCGTGCGTTCGCTGAGCCTGCTTATCCTGTTTGGGATGTGCGCTATCTTCTTTGCCACCTATTTCCGCGTCGTTGTGGTGAGCGGTCCCTCGATGGAGCCGACCTACAAGGAGGGTGACCGCCTGCTGATGACCAACGCCTATTGGCTGTTCGGTGCTATCAAGAAGGGGGATGTGGTAGTGGTTGTGCGCCCCAATCGCGAGATGCTCATCAAGCGTGTGGTCGCTTTACCTGGCGAAGAGATACCACAAAAGTACTGGAGTCCGCTCGTGTATGCGATGGGCGGACGCGTGCCCGAGGGGCACTTGTTTGTGGTGGGCGACAATCTGGAGCGTTCGGAAGATAGCCGTACGCTGGGCGCCATCCCCCTCAGCCATGTGCAAGGCAAGATTGTGGGGGCGAAAGGAGCGACGAATTGACTGACTGGAACCAGTTACGCGATGTGTGGGCGGGGCGCTGGATGCGGTTTCTGCCAGCGGAGGCGTTCCCAGAACCGCCAGCCCCCACACGCTATGTGGTGGTGCTGATTGTGAACGAGCAGGGTCAGTTCTTGCTGGCGAACATCAAGAACCGAGGGTACTGCGTGCCGAGCGGGCGCATCGAGCCGGGTGAGACCCCAGAGCAGTCCGCCCGACGCGAGGCTTACGAGGAAGCCGGTGCGGTGTTGAGCCATCTGCACCTGGTGGGGTGGTATCTGCTGGAGCCTTGCTCGCCCCAAGAGCCAGAGCCGTGTGCCTCGCCTGTGTATCTGGCGCGTGCCGAACATTTGGACAACCCTACGATGCCTACTGAGTCGCTGGGAACCTACTGGGCACGGCTGGACGAGCTGCCCCACCTTTACTACGACTGGTCGCCTTTATTGGAGGCGGTATTTCGCTATGCGTGGGAATGGAGCAGGACGCACTGGTAACGGCAAAACGCGTCTCAAACCCCGCGTGCCCCAGTGGGTGAACGGGGCGGTTGGTTTGCTCTCGGCGGGGCTGGCGTTGGCGCCTTGGTTGACAGGGAGCCTGTACACAGGACCGCGCCCTGTTGCGCCCGACGAGTGGGTGAGCGCACTATTTTGGGGCGCCGATATGCCCGTGATGGGCGGTGCGATAGTAGGGCTGTTTTGGGTGGTGGCGCTTTTGGTGAGTGCCTGGTACGCCGAAATGTGGCGCCTGCCTGTGGGGCGGGTGTTGGCGCCTCTGCTAATGATGTTGTTTCTGTTGGGGCTATCAGCAGCGGTGATGGGGTCGGGCTGGTCTGGAATCTATCGGTTGGTGGGCTGGGTCTTGGCGTTGGTCGGACTGATGACGATGGTGGCGGTGGTTCGGCGTGGGACGCCCGCTTGGTGGCTTTTGGGAGCGTTGGTCGGCTCTGCCAGTTTGGTGGGGCTACGCGCCTGCAGTGAGTATCTGACCAATGCGCTGGGCGGGGTTCCCAACTGGCGCGTGTTTGCGACCTTTTTCAATCCGAACTTGCTGGCGGGTTATCTGGTGATGACGGCGCCTCTCACGATGGGCGTGCTGTTGATGGTCGGGCGTGAGTGGGAGGAACCGCGCCGTCGCTGGCTGAGTGCCCTGCTCACGGTGGGGTTGTGGCTCCAGTTGAGCGCGCTGGTGCTGACCGCTTCGCGTTTGGGGATGCTCTCGTTTGTGGGGGCGGGTGTGGTGTTTTTGGCGCTGGCGTTCAAGTGGGGCTTGGTTCAGCGCGATTTCCTGCTGAGGCTCGGCGTTGTCGGTGCGCTCACCGCGCTGATTGTGGTGTTCAGCGCACCCACCGCCCAACGGCTCACCCCCCAAGCGGCGACCCAAGAGGTGCATTCGGGCGCATTCCGATTGGAGACTTGGAAGGGCACTACCCGCATGGCGTTGGCGAATCCCCTTTTGGGTGTCGGCACGGGCAGTTTTGAGTGGAACTACCCGCGCTACGCTTCGGTAGGGTTCACCCGCTCTGCCCACAACACCTACTTGGAAATCGCCAGTGAGTCGGGCGTGTTGGCGCTCCTGATGTTGTTGGGCATGGTCGGGGCTTGGTTCACGCGGGCAGGTCAGAGTGAAATCCCGCCTCAGCCCGCCAAAACGCCTGTGCCTGCCAAAGATTGGCGCGGCGTGCGCGTGGGCATCTTGGCAGGGGTCGTGGGCGCACTGCTCCATAATGCGGTCGACTCGGACTTTCAAGCTTGGGCGAACCTGCTGACCTTTGCGGGGTTGTTGGGATTGGGGCTTGCGCTGGCGGTGGATGGGGTCTACACTGTCCCCCTGCGGGCGATTGAGCGACGCGGTACCGCGCTCATCATCGTCGGCACGCTCATCTTGATGCTCGCCAGCCTCGGCATCGGAGAGCTGTATGCCAACCAAGCCCGCTACAAAGCGCTCATCCAGCAAGTACCCCAATCGGCGGAGCTGTATGGGCTGGCGCGTAGCTTTGACTCCACCAATCCCGACTATTTGATGGAGTCGGGCGAGCTGTACTACGCTTTGGGACGCCGAGAGACCGGGCTGGAGATGTTAGAGCGCGCGGTGCGGATGAAGCCCTCGGCGCGCAACTGGTACCGATTGGGGCTTTATTACGAGCGTGAAGGCGACCGCGACAAGGCGCGTCAGGCGTTCCAAGAGGCGCTTCAGCGTGACCCTCACAGCCTGCCCGCCTTGCTCAAACTGGCGCAATACGCTGGAGGGGGTTCCGAACGGCTCAACGAGGAGGCGCTTCGGTACTATCAGCGTGTGGTGGAGATTGAGGAATCGCCCTACGGACGGGTGTTAGCCGTGCCCCAGATTGTGGAGACCGCCTACGGCTTTGCGCACTTGGCGCTGGCACAGCACTATCGGGCGATGGGCGACACCACGCGCGCCCGTCAGCACTACGAGCGCGCCCTGGTGGTGTTCCAGCGCTACCGTCAACTGACCTACCCGTTCAACAGCGCAGGGCGCAGCTTGGGATTGTACAACCCTGACCGTGAGCGCCAAATATTGAGTGCCCACTTAGCCACCCTGCAAGGATTTGCCGAACTACTGGAGGCGCAGGGCAACACCCAAAGTGCAAGACCCCTGCGCGAGGAGTACAATCGGCTGTTGAATGCTGAGTCTTCCTGACCCATAGTGTGGCTTGGGCATCTTTGCCCAAGACTGAAGTTTGGCTTTTTCAACACAAAAGCAGAGACTAAGACTGGGGGTGTTCGAAAAATCGTAGCAGGGGCATCTTGCCCGTGAACACGCGTGGCATCGGTATCCTGCTGATGTCCCCAGAGCGCACGACACGAGACAGGTGCAAGGCAGAATGGGTCCGCTGGGAGCGCAGGCGTCTCGCCTGCACATTCGTTGAAAAACAGCTTGGGCAAGGATGCCCAAGCCACGCAGTGTAGCACGGGCATCTTGCCCGTGAAAAGCACGCTTGGGCAAGGATGCCCAAGCCACAAGCGGGCGAGACGCCCGCACTCCCAGCACTTTTCAAACACCCTCCAACCCTCTTGACTTTTTGCGCCGAATTCCGATATAATTAGCCAGTCCTTGGCAGGAAGTAGCGGAGAGGCAGACAATAATAAGACGCTACCTGCACAAAAGGAAGGAGGCATCAGACCATTGGCACAGATACAGGTTCGTCAGAATGAGTCGATAGACAACGCGCTCAAGCGTTTCAAGAAAGCGCTTGAGCAGAGTGGCATTTTGCAAGAATACAAGCGCCACGTTCATTACGAGAAGCCGAGTGAGCGTCGCCGACGCCAGAAGCAACGCCGACGCAAGAAGTAGTCCGTTCCGAATTCCGATGCGATTATCTTGGGCGCCGCTCCGGCGAGGGCGTGGTCGTCTTGCCCATCGCGCTACCACCAAGAAGCCGACAGTTCGTGTGCCTTGGGGGTCGGTGGTGGCAGGCGCGCTCATCTGGCTCGCTTTGGCGCTCCTGAACGGAAGCCTCCGCACGCTAATTCCCCAGATAGGTGAACGCTTGTTGATTGCAGGCGGTCAACTGGCGGTGCTGATCCCGATGCTCTACTATGGGGGGCTGTTGCGCCCGACGGGATTAGCCTTGCGCTCCCCAATCCCCCACAGCGCCCGCGAGGTCGGTATCATTTTGTTGGTGCTGATTGGGCTGTTCGGTCTGTTGGGGGTGCGCTTAGCCTCCACGATTGCGAACGGCTCCGCGCTCAGTGCCGAGCACGGCTTCTTGTCGTTTGCGCCCCTGCTGGCGAGCGGGATGCTGGTGTCGCTGTTAATCCATCCGCTGGTCGCCCTGCTCACCTTCACGGTGCTTCTGACTGGCTCTGCGCTCGCTCAGGGCTTGCCCATCCAAACGCTGGGGGGGGTGGGGCTATCGGGCTGGATAGCGATTTACGCGGTGGCGCCCCTGCGACGGCGTGCCCAGCTGTTCCTCACAGGCGCCCTGCTCAGCACCGTGTTGGCGCTGACCGCCATCAGCATTCAGGCGGGCAGTGGGGTCGCTTGGCTGGATACCCTCCAAAGCGGGTTATGGGGAGTTGTGGGGGGCGTCTTCGCCACGGCGCTCTTCTGGCTGGGGCTGACCTTGCTGGAGCGCCCGTTCCGCTTAGCGACGCCGATGGTGCTGATGGAACTCGCCTCGTTAGAGCATCCGCTCCTGCGCGAACTGCGCGACAAAGCGCCCGGCACCTACTTCCATAGCCAAATGGTCGGGCAGTTGGCAGAGGAGGCGGCGCTCGCCGTCGGTGCCGATAGCCTGCTGGCACGCGTGGCGGGCTACTACCACGACATCGGCAAGCTCACCAAGCCCGACTTCTACATCGAGAACCAGACAGGCATCAACGCGCACGAGCGCATCAACCCCGCCCTCTCCGCACGGATTATCGCCTCGCATGTGCGCGACGGGGTGGAGCTGGCGCGCCAACACCGCCTGCCGACCGCCCTGTGCGACATCATCGCCCAACATCACGGCACCAGCCTCATCACCTACTTCTACCACCAAGCAGTCGGCTCCTTACCCGACCCCGTGTTAGAGCAACATTTCCGCTACGAAGGTCCCAAGCCCCAAACGCGCGAAGCAGCGATTATCATGCTGGCAGACACGGTGGAAGCCTCCACGCGCGTGCTGGGCGAAATGACCCCACACCGCCTCGCAAACTTCATTCACGACATGGTCGAGATGCGCCGACACGACGGCCAGCTGGACGAATGCGGGCTTACCTTCTGCGACCTAAAACGCATCGAGGAGGCGTTCCTGAAGGTGCTGGTTGCGGCGCGCCATAAGCGGATTGAGTACCCCAACTCTGAAGAGGTCTATGCAGTCCGTCCCTCTTGAGGTCTCAGTGAGTGTAGCCCCGAATGTTGAGGCGATTCTCCGCGACGCTGGGGTTGACCTGGTGCGTTTTGAGGAGCAGGTTCGTCGTGCGGTGGAGGGTGCGCTCCCCCTCGCTGTGGCGCCCCTTCCCCAGCCGATAGCGAGCGAACCGCTGGAGTGTCATCTGCTCTTGACCGACGACGCCCAGATTGCCCAGTTGAACGGCGACTATCGGGGGGTGTCATCGCCGACCGATGTGCTGAGTTTCGGCTACGGCGACGAGGCGCCCGTCCTAGGCGACATCGTCATCTCGGTGGAGACCGCCCAGCGTCAGGCGGAGCTCAACCACCACGACCTGATGACCGAACTGCTCCTGCTGAGCTTGCACGGGGCGCTTCATCTGCTGGGCTATGAGGACGAGACCGACGCAGGGCGCGACGGGATGGTTCAACAGGCGATACAAATCTTGCGTCAGATGGGGTATCCTGCTAATAGCGCGTGGTATTCGCGATACAATGAGAACCAATCCTGAGCCTCCTGAAACCTATCAGGAGACGGACCGACAAGCGGAAGCACCGCCCCTCTCGGAACCGACCGAGAGCAACGGTCAAGAGCGTGAGGCAATCGCCACGCGACGCAACCCGCTGGACGGCTTTCGCTACGCTCTGGAAGGGATTATCGCCGTTGTACGCACCCAGCGCCATATGCGATTCCACTTCTTCAGTGTCGTGATGGTGCTGGTGATGGGTCTGCTGTTCCGCCTGGACAAGCGCGAGATGCTCGTGTTGCTGTTCACCATCTCGCTGGTGTTAATCGCCGAGATGTTCAACTCGGCGGTGGAGGCGACGGTAGACCTTGTGACGGAAGAGTATCATCCGAAGGCAAAGTTCGCTAAGGACATCGCGGCGGGGGCGGTGCTGGTCGCCACGCTGAACGCGGTGGTGGTCGCTTGGGTACTGTTTATGGGTGACCTGCGCTTAGAACAAATCCGCCTTCGGATGGAACGCGCCGAACCGACCCTGGCGGTTGCCCTCACCATTGGCGTGATTCTGATTTTCGTGATTGTGTCGTTGGTGAAGGTGCTATCCACTCAGGGCAAAGTGCGCCTGTTTCATGGGGGCGCGATGAGCGGACATTCTGCGCTGGGCTTCTTCTTCGCCTTGGCGATTGTGATTGTGTCGGGCAACTTGTTGGCGTCGGTGCTGGCGCTTCTGCTGGCGGCGCTGGTTGCCCAAAGCCGAGTGGAGGCGAAGGTGCATACCCTGCGCGAAGTGGTGCTGGGAAGCCTGCTCGGCATCGGTGTCGCCGCGCTCATCTACTGGCTCGTGCCCCGATGAGGAGGTCGAACAAACCGATGACAGATAACTCGGACAGTAGCCCTTATCCCAAACTCTGGAATCGCCTGATACTCATCGTTCTCGGAAGCGGACTTGCCGTCTGGTGGCTCAACGCTCAATCGCCCAGCGAACCGCTCCAAACCGCCCAGACCACTTCCACGGGGCTTTCGCCTGCCTCCAGCTTTGGGGTCATTCTGATCCTACTCTTGCTAAGTGCGTTCTTCTCGATGGCGGAGAGTGCGCTCACTTCCATCCGCCACAGTTGGATGCGAATGCTCAACGAACAGAACCACCGCTTAGCCCCCTATCTGTTGGCATTCAAGTCGGAGCCGTCGCGGTTTTTGTCTACCGTGCAGGTTGGGTTGAACATCGTGGCGTTCTTAGCCTCGGCGGTCGCCGCAACGAACCTCGCCGAACCGCTCCACAAACTCCTGCGCCCGTTGGAGCAGGCAATCGGGATGGACCTGCTGGGGTTCAGTGTGGCGCTGGTGGCGATTCTGACGGCGTTCGCGAATGTGATTATCGGCGAGACCGTGCCCCGCAGTATCGCCATCACCTACCCCGAACGCACGGCGCTGATGGTGATTGTGCCCTTGATGCTCTTTGACCGCCTGTTCCGCTTGCCCATCTTGATGGTCAACTTCACCACACGCAGTATCCTCAAACTGTTCGGTATCCAGATGCAGAGGCTCGCGCCGGTGGTCAGCGAAGAGGAACTGCGTGTGCTGGTGGAGGCAGGCGAGGAGCAGGGCGTGATTGAAGAGCAAGAGAAGGAGATGATCCAGTCCATTTTTGAGTTCACCGATACGATTGCCCGTGAGGTGATGACCCCGCGCGTGGATATGAAGACCGTCCCAGTGGACGCCAAGATTCAGGATGTGATTGAGCTGATACGCAAAACGGGGCACTCGCGCATCCCCGTCTACGAGGGGAATGTGGACAACATCGTGGGGATTGTCCACGCCAAAGATTTGCTCCGCTTGAGCGATGGCACGCCTACGAAACTCTGCATCGCGGAAGTGATGCGCCCTGCCTTCTTCGTGCCCGAAAGCAAGCGCGTGGTGGAACTGCTCCAAGAGATGCGACGCCAACGCACCCACATGGCAATCCTCCAAGATGAGTACGGCGGGACTTCGGGGCTGGTGACCTTAGAAGACCTGATGGAAGAGATTGTGGGCGAAATCCAGGACGAGTACGATGTGGAGCCAGAGACCCCAGTGCAGACCCTGCCCGACGGAACCATCCTGATCGATGCGCGCATCCACATCGACGACGCCAGCGAACTGCTGGAGGTGCCCCTCGAGTCGGAAGAGTTTGACACGCTTGGGGGCTATGTGTTCGGGCAGTTGGGACACTTGCCGACGGTGGGCGAAGCGGTCATCGTGGACGGATGGGAACTGCGTGTGCACGAGTTGGAAGGACACCGTATCCGCACGGTACAAGCCATCCGACGCGACTTGAACGGCGAGGCAGACCGCGCGTCGTCGGAACCGTCGCTCTCCTCTGAGTCGTGAGGTGCAACAGGTACAATACCGCCCGTGAGAGCCGAAATGAGACCTGTACCGTTTCAGCGCGTGGCACTTCGCAACCCGTTCTGGGAAACCCGCCAGCAGACGAACCGCCAAATCACCTTGCCCCACCTGTTCAACGAGTTGGAGCGCGCCGGCAACATCCCCAACCTGCGCCTCGCCGCCGAAGGCAAGCGCGAGGGGTATCAGGGACCTGTCTATATGGACTCTGACCTCTACAAGGCGATGGAGGCGGCTGCCTATGTGTTGGCGCAGAACCCTGACACCCCAATCCGTCAAAAGTTGGACGAGGTGATTGCGATTTTAGAACGCGCCCAGACACCCGAAGGCTATCTGAACAGCTATTTTCAGGTGGTGGCGCCCGAGAAGCGTTGGACGAACCTGCGCGACTGGCACGAACTCTACTGCGCAGGGCACCTATTTGAAGCGGCGGTCGCCCACTACGAAGCTACCGGCTCCGACCGCTTGCTGAAAATCGCGACCCGCTATGCTGACTACATCGACTCGGTGTTTGGCGACGCCCCGAACAAGCGTCTGGGCTACTGTGGACACCCCGAAATTGAGTTGGCGCTGATACGATTGGCGCACGCCACGGGCGAGAAGCGCTATCTGGAGTTGGCACGCTTCTTTTTGCTCCATCGAGGTCGCAAACTGTTCGCCCAAGAGCACGGCATAGACCCCGACCAGTACGACGGCACGATTTGGCAAGATAACCTGCCCCTGACCGAACATCAGGAGATTGTGGGGCACGCCGTGCGCGCCGCCTATCTGTTCGCAGGCGCCACCGACCTGGTGATGGAGGGCGACCCGCAGGCCGAGGCAATCTTGGCGATGTTGCTCCGAGTGTGGCACAACACGGTGAACCGTCGCACCTATATCACAGGGGGCATCGGCAACGAGGCACGCCACGAAGGCTTCACCACCGACTATGCCCTGCCGAACCGAACCGCTTATCAAGAGACCTGCGCCTCTATCGCGCTCATCTTCTGGGCACATCGGATGGGACTGCTGTTGGGTGAGGCGCACTATTTTGATGTGTTGGAGCGCGCCCTCTACAACGGGGCTTTGGCAGGTATCTCGCTCAGCGGAAACCGCTTCTTCTATGTGAACCCGCTGGAGAGCGAAGGCACCCACCACCGCCAATCGTGGTATGCCTGCGCTTGCTGTCCACCCAATATTGCCCGCTTGATTGCCTCGCTGGGAGGCTACTTCTACGGCTACAGCGACGACGCCATTTGGGTGAACCTGTATGCCGAAAGCACTGCCCAAGTGCCCCTTCAAGGAGGCGAAGTGCCGATAGAAGTGCGCACCAACTATCCTTGGGACGGTACGGTAGAAGTGCGCCTGCCTCAGGGCACGCCTCAAGAAATCACTTTATACCTGCGCCTACCCAACTGGTGCCAGACCCCCTCGCTCCAGCTCAACGGTCAGCCCCTCCCGCTCCAGCACGAGAAAGGCTATGCGGTCGTTCGTCATCGATGGACACCTGAAGACCGCTTGACCCTCCATCTGCCGATGGCACCAACCCTAATGGAGGCGCACCCACTGGTAGAGGCAGACCGATGGCAGGTGGCAATCCAGCACGGACCGATTGTCTACTGCTTAGAAGAGTGCGACCAGCCCGTGCCATTGGAGCGGTTAGCAGTCCGATTGGACGGGGTGCTCCGCGCGACTTACGATAGCGGTTTTTTGGGCGGTGTGGTGCTGATTGAAGGCGAAGGCGAGGCGTTAGATGCGCCTGAGGCGTGGGGCGAGACGCTCTACCGACCGCTTCGGGCACGCCAACAGGTGCGCTTCCGAGCCATACCCTACTACGCCTGGGACAACCGCACGGCTTGCCCGATGCGCGTGTGGGTTCCCGGAGTTTGATAAGGTGGGTGGATGGTAAGTTTGCCAGCAGTCGCTTGCATTCCTACTCACCCCCCAGAAGCGTGCCCTAATTCTCAACTTAGGACAGAGGGTGTTCGAAAAATCACTGGGATCGCGGGTGTCCCGCCCGCATCTGTGGCATGGGCCTCTCTCACCAAGCGGTTGACAATGCAGGCGAGACGCCTGCGCTCCCAGCGAACCCATTCTGCCCTGCACCTGTCTCGTGTCGTGCGCTCTGGGTACATCGGCAGGATACCGATGCCACGCGTGTTCACGGGCAAGATGCCCCTGCTACGATTTTTCGAACACCCTCATTTAGGACACCCTCGTCTCCCCCTATCAAAATCCCCCCTCACCTTGTGGAGAGGGGGGGTAGATACTACTCGCAGATGATAGGGATTTCCCGATTAGGGAAGTCGCTCCATCTTCAGCGAGCCGTCAATCGGTGCGGGAGCGCCTTCTATCGGGATCCCCTTCAGCTTGAACTCAAAGCGATGAGCCATGCCTGTCGCAGGGTCCACCAACACGAAGCCCTCGGAACTCATGGCGTTCTCTTTAGCTTCTGCTTGGCGCCAGCTGACCTTGATGCGAAGCACTTCGGTCTCGCCCAGCTTCTCTACGCCTACCAGCTCAAACTCGCCCTGCAAATCAGGCATCCCGTTCTGACCCTTCATCGTGTGGCTCCACTTGTCGCCAACTTTCACGGGCTTATCGGGAAAGACATAGTTGGAATTGCCCGCAATCTGGCTGGTCGGCGAGTTCCCAGCACCCGAAGAGGCAACATCCCCATTGGGTTTGAAAGTCACTCGAGTAGGGGGCTGGGGGGGTTGGGGCATTTCGGTATCACCGAACTTAACAATCATTTCGGTGGTGCTTAACTCCATCACAATGTTGCCGTTCTCTTCCACTTTGACGACCTTCTGGGTCATCGTTGTAGAGGCGTTCACGCTCGTGCCCCCAAAGTCGATGTCCATCGACATCTTGAACTTGAAGGTGTCGCCTTCCTTGAGGTTGAGCTTCAGGGTGTATTCCTGCTGGGCAGAGACGAGGCTGAACGCAAAGGTAAAGACACTACTCAGCGCCACTGCTTGTACCAATCGTTTCATAGGTTCCTCCAAAAGTATCGGATAGCGGTAGTATACCTCACGGGAGCAAAATTACCTATCAAGGGTATACTCTTTTGAGATGGGCATCATTGAGGCGCTTTGGGTTGCTTTGGACACGCTTCGCACACACAAGCTCCGTTCGTTTTTGACGATGCTGGGCGTGATTTTTGGGGTGATGGCGGTGGTGGTCATGGTGGCTCTCATCGAAGGCGCCCGCGCCAGTGTCGTCAGCGAGTTTGAGAAACTCGGCTCGGATGTGGTTATCGTCGCCTTTGACCCCTCCGAACGGCTGAGGCGCGGCGAGCAGGGCGGAACCGTCGAATCGCTCACACTGGACGATTTGGAAGCCATCCGCCGAATCCCCGAACTGCGTGTCGCGACGGCAGAACGCTCGCTGGGACAGAAGGAGATGGTGTTCCAATCCGAGAAGTTCAACTCCAACCTAATCGGAGTGGACGAGAATTACCCCACCGTGCGTGCTTTGGAGGTGGAGCGAGGGCGGTTCTTTGAACCCCACGAGGTGCTGGAAGGCGAAAAAATTGCGGTGCTGGGCTACGAAACCGCCCAGAAACTGTTTGGCAAGACCGACCCAATCGGGCAAGACATCTTGGTGGACGGCACCCAAGTGCGCGTGATTGGGGTACTGGCGAAGCGGGGGCAAACCTTCGGCGAGAATCAAGACCAAGCGGTCTACATCCCGCTCTATTCGGCACTCCGACGCTGGGCTGGGGACGAGAGCCTGTCAGTGATTTACGCAATGCCCCACTCCCGCGACAAGACAGCTTCTGCGATGGATGCGATTTGGCAAACGCTGATGCGCCTGCACAACAACCAACCCGACTTCCGCGTGGACACCTTAGAAAGCATTCTGAGCGCCATCACACGTATCATTTCGCTGTTCGGGGTGCTCTTGGGAGGCATCGCAGGCTTGGCGCTCTTGGTGGGTGGCATCGGGATTATGAATATCATGCTGGTCTCGGTCACCGAGCGCACGCGCGAAATCGGTCTGCGCAAGGCGGTCGGGGCACAGCGCTACCAAATCCTGGTTCAGTTCCTCATCGAGTCGGCGACTTTGGCGACTATCGGCGGTCTGATTGGGATGGGGCTGGGTTGGGGGGTTGGCGAGCTGATTGAGTGGGCGACTAAGCAGTCCACCGCATTCGGTGATAATGGCTTGAACTTCTACTTCCCGATTTGGGCAGGGATTGGTGCGTTCGTGTTCTCGGCGTCGGTGGGCGTTGTGTTCGGGCTGTATCCCGCTTGGCGCGCCGCCAACTTAGACCCGATTGTGGCATTGAGGTACGAATAAGATGCGCTACGCACTCTGCAACGAGGTACTCAGACACCTCAGCTGGGAAGACGCCTGCTACCAGATGGCGCAGGTCGGCTACGAAGGTGTGGAGATTGCGCCGTTTACCTTCGCCGAGTCGGTGCTGACGCTCGATTCGGGCACGCGGGCGCTCATCCGCCAGACTGCACGGCTCCACAGCCTTGAGGTTGTGGGGCTTCATATGCTCCTGTGGTCGCCGCCGGGTCTGCATGTGGCACACCCAGACCCTTCTGTGCGCCAGCGCACAGCGGACTACCTGGTGGCGTTGGTGGAGTTCGCCAGCGATTTAGGCGCACGCTGGATGGTGTTCGGCTCGCCTAAACAGCGTTCCAGTATTCCGCCCTTCACACCTTCTGAGAGCGCCCAGCTGTGGCTGGAGACGCTTCAGCCTGCGCTCAAGCGGTGTGAACAGGTGGGGGTCTCAATCCTCTTAGAGCCACTGCCCGAAACCGATGTGGTTCAGCGACTCGGCGAGGCGGTGGCGCTCGTTCAGCAGGCGAGCCACCCGTATCTCAAGACGATGCTGGATGTGAAAAGCGCGCTTGCCGAGACCGACGATGTGCCTGCCCTGATCCGCCAATATGCCTCGTGGATTGCCCATGTGCATCTGAACGACAGCAACTTGCGTGCGCCAGGTTACGGGCAGACCGACTTCGCGCCCGTCCTGCGCGCGCTTAGGGAGATAGACTATCGGGGCTGGTGCTCGCTGGAGCCGTTTGACTATGCGCCCAGCCCCGAAGTAATGATGAGCGAGTCTCTGCGTTATCTGAAGCAGGCAGAGACCCGCACCTAGCTTGCCTATTGTCCGCCGCCTTGTTGTTGAACGCCAGTGCGCGCTCGGAGCGTCTCGATAGCGGTGCGCTTCGCCTGTGGAGGCATATTCGGGTCATTTTGAATGCGCTGGATCTCTTTCTCAATATCCTCACGCCCTATCGCCTCCATCTTCGGCTGAGTGGACTGATAGCCTTGATAGAAGAGGATGCCTGCAATCAGAAGCACCACCACCGCAATAATCAACAGAATCGTCTGCTTGTTCTCCATCGGTAGGACCTCCCTAATGAGGGAGGGAGCGAAGGCTCCCACCCTATACGCTCGGATTAGTAAGGATACCAGCCCTCTGAGGTCCACTGCCCGGGCAAGCCAACAGGCACATAGATGTGGCGGAACCAGAGGATGCGTCCGCGTGGCATCCCTTGTACATGCCCGTCGCCGAACAGCACGCTCGCCACATTGTTGTGCCGATAGCGCGGGTGCATGCCACAGAGCGCCCAAGTGCCGTTGCCAGAGGGTTGGCAATCGCGGTCACGTTCCAGAGCAATCCGCGAGTTATCCGTAGCACCACGCGGATTACCGACCGAGTCTGCCCAATCCCACTGCCAGGTTCCGAAGAAGGGCCAACCCCATGCAGCATCGGTGACTCCCTTCTCTGCCACGATGATTTTTTCAGCAGGGGTTTCCAGGCGCGCTAACGGGGTCGCTTGGTGGCGGGCGTCGCGCTGGCTGCTGGGTGTACAGCAGTTCCAGAAGTCGGGGAAGATGTCGTAGTGAACGCCGTACTGTCCGCCCTGATTCTGAGCAGGATAGCTTGGACAGCTGAAGATACCACCGCGCCCAGGATGATAGCGCTGGTTCGGGTCCATCCAGTGGGGTTCGGAGTATTGGTTCTTCACATACGGCTCTACAAGGCTGTACCATAGGCGCTGAACAATCGGGGTGTTGCCCCCACCATACTGAGATGGCGGGAAGAACTCGTCGTAGTCCTGCACATACTGCATAATCGCCAGTCCAATCTGCTTCGAGTTGGACACACAGGTTGTTTGGCGTGCTTTCTCGCGCGCCTGCGCAAACACGGGGAACAGTATCGCCGCTAAGATGGCGATGATCGCTATGACCACCAATAGCTCAATCAATGTAAAGCCTCGTCGCATAGTGACCTCCTTCGCGCTTCCCTACAAAAACCAAGACTGGCTCTTGCTTGAAGCGCTTCAAGCCAATTCCTATTATACACCAATTCCGAGAGGACTCCTGCTTAATTCTGGGCATTTTTAAAAAAACCGCAGAGATAAGGGGCGGTGCAGGATTTGCGAGGGTTAGCCCTAACCTTACTGCCGATGAAGCCGACAGTGGGGTTTATGGGTTTGGGGATAATGGGGCGACCAATGGCACGCCATATCCTAAAAGCGGGCTATCCGCTTTGGGTCTACAGTCGCAGTCGTCCCCCGATTGAGGCGTTAGTGGCGGAAGGTGCGCAAGAGGCAGACACCCCCAGAGAACTCGCTCAGCACTGCGAGGTGATTATCAGCTGCCTACCCGACGATAGCACGGTTCGGAAACTGTGGCTTGAGGACGAAAACGCTGCCCTACCCCAGATGCTGGAAGGGGCAATCGGAATTGACATGGGCACGACTTCACCGCGCCTCACACGGGAGTTAGCCGAATTTGCTGGTCTTCGGGGGGCTCTGTTTCTGGATGCGCCTGTGACCGGCGGGCAGTGGGGCGCTGAGGCGGGCACCCTCACCATCATGGTCGGGGGCGACCGAGAAGCCTTTGAACGCGCCTTGCCAATCCTACAGACGATGGGCAAGAAGGTCGTCTATGTTGGCGAGAGCGGGAAAGGGCAACTGATGAAACTCGCCAACCAGATAGCGGTTGCGGTCGGGATGTTGGCGGTCTCCGAGGCGCTCCTGTTTGCCGAGCGGGTGGGCTTGGAGCTTAATCAGGTTGTTGAGGTGCTCAGCTCGGGGGCGGCAGGGTCTTGGGCGATGGAGAACTTAGGGGCGCGTATCGCCCGACGCGATTTCCAGCCCGGCTTTATGATCAAACTGCTTCAGAAAGACCTCCGTATCTTGCTGGAGGAGGCAGGCGACCAACATATCCCCCTATTCGGTACAGCGCTGGTTCATCAACTCTATCAGACCCTGCAGGCGTCGGGCGAAGAGCGGTTGGGCACGCAAGCCCTAACGCTGGTTCTGGAGCGGCTCGCGCCTAAACCCAACGACGTGTGGTGAGCCATACTGAAACCCTCTGGCGCAGGGTTCACTCGCCCCCAAGACGCCAGTAGCCCGTGGTTTGCCAGGGGGATGGGGTAGCGCTTTTCGTTTCGTTGCTCCCAGAAACGCCCCCAGCGGTGCGTCGTGCCAGAGTGTCTACCAGAGCCAGCGCGCAAAGCACCTCGGCGGGCGGTGCCAGCTCGGTCGGCTCAGCGAGAATAGTGTGCTCCTTGAGGAAACCTGTGTGCAGTTCACCCGCTACGAAGGCGGGGTGATGGAGCAGGCGGATGAGGAAGGTCAGGTTGGTGCGCACGCCCAACACCGCCATCTGTTCCAGTGCGCTGACCAATCGGCGCAGGGTCGTTGGGCGGTCAGGCGCGTGGGCGATGATTTTGGCGAGCATCGGGTCGTAGTGGTGCGTAATCACACTCCCCGCCGAGACACCCGAGTCCACGCGCACACCCGGCAGGTGAGGCGTCTCCCAGACGCTGAGCGTGCCCAGCGAGGGTGCGAACTCGTTGGCGGGGTCTTCGGCATAGAGCCGAACCTCCATCGCGTGCCCCCTCTGCTGAAGCGAAAAGAGCGTGGGATCTAAGCGCTCCCCGCTGGCAATCCGCAACTGCCAGTGCACCAGATCGACCCCTGTCACCATCTCGGTCACGGGATGCTCCACTTGCAGGCGGGTGTTGACCTCCAGAAAGTAGAAGCGGGCGCCTTCAGGGGTGGTCTCCAGCAAAAACTCCACAGTGCCCGCGTTCGTGTAGCCGACAGCTTGCGCCAAGCGGACTGCCGACTCGGTGATGGCAGTGCGGGTCGCCTCATCCAAAGCGGGCGAGGGGCTTTCTTCCACGATTTTTTGGTGCCGTCGCTGAACCGAGCATTCGCGCTCAAATAGGTGGCACACGGCGCCGTGTTCATCGCCCAAAATCTGAACCTCTATATGGCGTGGGCGTGCGAGGTAGCGCTCCAACATCAGGCGTGGGTCGCCGAACGCGCCCTGCGCCTCTCGGCTGGCGCTCTCCGCCGAGGCTAAAAACTCCTCTTCCGTCTGCACCACGCGCATGCCCTTGCCACCACCGCCTGCAACCGCCTTGAGCAGAATTGGGAAGCCCACCATGCGTGCGTGTGGGAGGAGTTCTTCAGGCGTGGCGTAGGTGACAGGGTTGTAGCCGGGCACAATCGGCACACCGACCTGCTCTGCCAGCCGTTTGGCTTCGCCTTTGTCGCCCAATCGGCGAATGACCTCAGGGCGTGGACCGATGAACACCAACCCTGCGTCAGCGCAGGCTTGAGCAAAGTCGGGGTTTTCCGACAGGAAACCATAGCCCGGATGCACTGCGTCCGCGCCCGATGCCCGTGCGATTACTAAGATACGCGGGATGTTGAGATAGCTCTCGCTGGCAGGCGCCTCGCCCAGCAGATACGCCTCGTCAGCCTCTTGGGTGTGGGGGGCGTGCCTATCTGCCTCGGAGTAGACCGCCACCGTCGCGATGCCCATCTCGCGACAGGCGTAGATAACCCGACGCGCAATCTCCCCACGGTTCGCAACCAGCACTTTGCGCAGAGGGCGTGTCAATGCCATCTCCTTCAGGGTACTCGCAGGACGACCTTGCCAAAGAAGTCTCGGCTTTCCAGCTTCTCGTGTGCCTTTCGGGCGTCAGCGAGGTCAAACACGCTGTCCACCACTGGCTTGAGGCGACCGCCTGCCACATGTTTCAGGAGCGTCTCCAGTTCGGCGCGGGTACCGATGTAAGTGCCGTGGATTTCCAGCTCTCGGCTGAAAAGGTAGCGGATATCGAACTGAGCAGTGCCCCCTGTCGTGGCTCCGCAGGTCACGAGGCGTCCCCCCTTGTTGAGCAGGCGCACACATGGTTCAAATACCGCCTGCCCCACATGTTCAAACACCACATCAATCCCGTCGCCTTCAGTGAGGTCTTTGACTTGGCGCCACCATTCGGGGTCGCTGTGGTTCACGACGGCGTCCGCTCCGAGGGCGCGGGCGCGTTCCATCTTCGCCTGATTGCCTGCGGTCGCAATCACCAACGCCCCGCGCAGTTTCGCAATCTGGATGCCTGCGCTTCCCACTCCGCTACTGCCCCCCATCACAAGCACCCACTCACCGGGCTGGAGCCGAGCGCGCTCGATGAGCATGTGCCACGCTGTAAGGAATACCAACGGCACTGCCGATGCCTCCTCCCAGCTGAGGGGCGGAGGTTTCGGGAGCCAGTTGCGTGCGGGGGCAACAAGGTATTCGGCATACCCACCCGCGATATGTGCCCCGATGACTTTGACCTCGTTGCAGAGGTTCTCACGCCCCATCCGACAAAAACGGCACTTACCACAGGAGACAATCGGGTACAGCACCACGGGTTCGCCCACGCGCAGGTCTTTCACACCCTCGCCGACCTCTGCCACCTCGCCTGCGACATCCGAGCCTAAGACATGAGGAAGGGGTGTTTTGTAAGCGGGGATCCCATTTCGCACCCAGATATCCAGATGGTTCAGGGCGCACGCACGCACTCGCACCTTCACCTCTCCGGGTTGGGGAGTCGGGTCTGGCACACTCTCCTCATAAACCAACTGTTCAAGCCCGCCAAAATTATGAAGCCGCACCGCTTTCATACACCATATAGTACCCGACACAAGCGGTGATGACTGGGCTTACGGAAGCAGGTCTGCCACACGAATTGAGGCGTGAGGCGCATAAAGGGGGCTAACTGTTTCGGTTTCGCCCAGTCGGAAGGTGGTTCGGTAGCCTGCTCCGAATGCGGTGCGTGCCCTTGGTTCGGGGTCGCGATACACTTCCAATACGCGCTCAGGCAGGTTCAATACCCAATATTCAGGGATGTCTGCAGAGGCGTAGAGGCTTCCCTTCGTCTCACGGTCCATTCTCAAAGAAGTGTCCGAAACCTCCACCACCAGCAGGGCGGTTGTAGGGTGCTGCTGAGCATAGTCGCGAGGTGTGCCGACGACGACCGCCACATCGGGCAGGGGTTCATCGTAATCGCTGAGCCTTTGAGGGAGTTGCCCACGCACACTGTATCCCGTTTGGAACACTCCGCGAAAAGCGTTCTCCACCAGCTGAACAGCCGTTGCATGTGTACTCTTCACAGGCACCTCCCTTTGCACGAGCTCTCCTGCAATCAGCTCCAACCGCTCTTCGGGTGTGAAGAGACCGCTATCGACCAACTGCTCAAACTCGTCGCAGGTGAGCAGGCGTCGGGTGGGCAGGTAGGGGCGTCGGCGTGTTGACCGCTTGCGCTGAGCCTTGCGAACTGTCGCCATCGCCCAAAGTGTACCTCCATCGGGAGATTAGCATCTCAGGGGCGATGTATGCCACCCAGTTCCGAAACTCGTGGTGTATAATTCTCGTATAGTAGGTGAGGAGGTCCTCTCTCTATGGCAAGACGGTATGACGACGAGTTTGAACTGCCCGAGACGCAAATCCGCGCTCTGGCTATCCTTAACGAAATTATGCGCATCGCACCCCGCGATAACTATCAACTACGCCAACTGCTCGCCCTGCTCCAGCACCAACTGGAGGTGGACGAACGGCAGATGCAGGAGGCGATGGAGGCGCTCCAGCAGTACGAAGAGGCTTACCAGAAACTCACTGCCCCTGCGAACCGAATCGGCGTGTTCCTCGACTCGCCCGACGAGGGCGTTGCGATGGTGGCGATGGGCGATAGCGAATACTACGCAAACATCGACCCGAAGTTAGAGACTCCTGATTTCAAGGTCGGCACCCGCGTGAAGGTGAACGAGGCGTTCGCCGTGATAGGCGACTTAGGCTATCACCCTGCAGGACCTATCGTGAAGGTGCAGGAGGTGCTGGAGGGGGATCGCCTGCGTGTGAGTATGGATGCCCAAGGCATGAGCGCACGCATCGTCTTCCGTAGTTCCGACCTGCGCGACACCCTCATCAAACCCGGCGACGAAGTCCGCTTGGAACCCAACTACAAAGTCGCTATTGAACACATCCCTCACCAAGAGGTGCGCGACTACTACTTTGAAGAGGTGCCTCCGCTGGAGTGGAGCCAGATTGGGGGACAAGAAGAGGCAATCCAACTCATCCGCGAGACGATTGAACTGCCCCTGCTCCACCCTGAAATCTTCCGCAAGTTTGATAAGCAGCCGCTCAAGGGTATCCTGCTGTACGGACCGCCCGGCTGTGGCAAGACGCTCATCGGTAAGGCGACCGCCTACAATCTCACCCGCCAATACTCCGAACAGATTGGCAAACCCGTGAAGGAGTACTTCATGTACATCAGCGGTCCGAAGATTCTCAACATGTGGCTGGGCGAGACTGAGCGGATGGTGCGCGAGATTTTCGCCATCGCCCGCGAGAAGGCGCGTGAGGGCTACCTCGTGTTCATCTTTATTGATGAGGCGGAATCGATCCTGCGCACACGCAGTTCAGGGCGCTGGCTCAACATTTCCAACACGGTCGTGCCCCAATTCTGCGCCGAGATGGACGGACTGGTGGCGCTGGAAAATGTGGTGGTGATGCTCACTTCCAACCGCCCCGACTACATCGACCCTGCCATCCTGCGCCCAGGACGCATTGACCGCAAGGTGAAGGTACGCCGACCCGACCGCGACGCCACGCGCGAGATATTTGCTATCTACCTGCACGAGAACCTCCCGCTCGACCCCACCTTCACCAGCGAATACGACACGCCCACCGAAGCGCGCGAGTGTCTGATTGAGCAGGCGGTACAGTATCTCTGGCGCAAGGCGCCCGACACCGAGTTCCTGCAAGTGTTTATGCGCAACGGCGGGATTGAGACCTTGCATTGGCGCGACCTGGTCAGTGGGGCACTTATCAAGTCGGTGGTAGACCGCGCGAAGGAGTATGCTATTCGGCGCGCTATCAACGAGCCGACTGTGGAGCACGGTCTACGCCCAGAGGACCTGCGTCTCGCCATTGAGCGTGAGTACAGCGAGAACGAAATCTTCCCCAAGTCCGATGTGATGGAAGATTGGCTCAAGCTGATTGACTACGAACCCGAATATGTGGCGAGTGTGAAGCCCATTCGCCCTGAAACCCGCACCGACGACTCACGCCGAACGGTGATTTAAGAATTAGTCTTGGTCATTTCTCCCAAGCATAGCAGGAGTTGGGGGCATCACCAAAGCCCCCGCTCCTCGCTGTCATTCTGAGCGAAGCGAAGAATCTCTAAAGCCCTCACCCCCGCCCCCTCTCCCGACGCTGCGGGAGAGGGGGGCTTAGACTCTTCACTTCGCTCAGGGTGACAGAGTGGGGTTTACGAACTGCCAAACGGCTTCGTACTTAGGGAAACAAGAGGCACGACAACACCTCCCCGACGCTCGTCTCCATTTGTCATTCTGAGCGAATCGAAGAATCTCTGCGCCACTCAAAGCACAGACCCTCCGCTTCGTTCAGGCTGACAGGGTGGACTATTCGGGCTGAACCGAATCTCGCTGTTCGGTTCAATTGCCTGCGCATGGAAGCGTGCTGAGGGTATTTGAAAAATCGTAGCACGGGCATCCTGCCCGTGGAGCGAAGCACGCAAGCCACGAGGTAGGGTAGGATATGCCCGCTGGGAACGCAGGCGTCTC
>CAKZQI010000213.1 GCA_937139515.1 uncultured Armatimonadota bacterium
GCTCAAGCCAGCCGAGGCGCCTGAAGCGATTCTGAAAGAGCGCCCGCCCACCTTCTTCGACCTGATTCGTAATCTTGTGCCTGCCAATCCGATTGATGCCCTTGCCCGAACCGACATGCTCCAGATTATCACCTTCAGCCTGATTTTGGGGGTTGCGCTCAACCTGATGGGTGAGAAAGGGCGCACCGTGCGTCAGTTCGTGGACGAGGTGCTGAGCCTCTCGATGGTGGTGGTGGGGTGGATTTTGCGCCTTCTGCCGTTCGGAGTGGCGTTCTTGCTGATGCGCACGCTCGGTCAAGCGGGTGCAGAGGCGTTCATCCCGCTGGCGAAGTATATGGGGGCAGTGCTGGGCGGTTTGGCAGTGCATGGAATTATCGTGCTTCCGCTGATTGTGTGGCTTTTGGGAGGTTGCTCGCCGTGGCGGTTCTTTGCAGGGATTGCCCAACCGATGATTACCGCCCTCAGCACCAGCTCCAGCGCAGCGACCTTACCTGTGACGATGCGCGCCGTAGAGGAGAACCTCCAGGTGCGCCCTTACATTAGCCGTTTCAGCATCCCGATTGGCGCCACGGTCAATATGGACGGCACGGCGCTCTATGAGGCGGTTGCCGCGCTGTTTATCGCCCAAGTGTACGGGGTGGAACTGACGCTTGCACAACAGGTGATTGTGCTGTTCACGGCGACCCTCGCCGCGATTGGCGCTGCGGGCATCCCCAGCGCAGGGCTGTTCACGATGGTGATCGTGCTTCAATCGGTGGGGCTTCCGCTGGAGGGGATTGGACTCATCTTGGCGGTAGACCGCATTTTGGATATGTTCCGCACGATGGTGAATGTGGAGGGCGATGCGGGTGGCGCCGTGATTATGAATAATATTGTTGGGAAGTAGGGATAATATAACAGTGCGCCAGTACCTCTACTTAGGCGACACGCTGGTAGCTGAAGGCAACGGCACAGACTGGGTATACTATGGCTACGGCTCAGCGATGTACCGCATCAACGACACCTATCAACACTGGACGCAACGAGGCGACCTGATGGCGCAGTCTAACCTTACAGGGGATTTCACGCCTGCGCCCCTAACCGCCCCCTTCGGTGCTTGAAACTCTTCCCGAACTATCTCCCGCCTGCCCACTGGATAAGAACTGGCACCTGCGGTAGCAGGGTCAGTTGCTCCTCAATAGCGGAGCCGTCAATCAGGTTCACCCCGCGTACGGGATTGCCGTTGGCATCCAACAAGCGCACGGTGAGGGGCTGTTTGGTGTAGTTGCACAGGCTGGCGACGAAGCCGTCTTCATAGGGCGCCGTGTGGTAGGCAATCCCCCATGCAGGCTGATTGTCGGGCGTGCGCAGTTGCAAGGGGCGCATAATCCCCCAAGTGCCCAAGAAAGTATCCAAGCGCCGATGTAGGACGCGCTCAGTGGTGAAGGGGTTGCGCTCCACCGTCGTGATGCCTGCTCGCGTGCCCCGACGCCGACCGTAGCGGTCGTTCACCAATAACGGTTCGCCATAGCCCAGAAGCAACACGCCCCGATTCTGGCGCAGGTTGTCCAAGTACAGAAACGCCTCATCGGACAGGTACTGCGTGTTCGGGATGAGCACGCGTCGGACGGTGTCGGGTATGGTGCGTTGTTCCAGTTGACGCTCGGTGATGAATCCCACACGGATACCCAGCATCCTCAGGGCGATATACAGCGTATCGCGCGGGACAACGGTGTCCACCCCCTGCAACACCAAATCGTAAGGCGAATGGAGCAGATGCACATCGGGTGGCTGGTTCTGCAAGGCGGAGATGTAGGGCGCCAAACGGTTGAGGTCGAGCGCCGTATGCGCCAGCGCTTCCACGATGCCCGGACGATGGAGCAGGCTTCCTGCAAAGTCGCTCTTGGGGTCGTCGGTGCGTTCCCAGACCCAGAAGGTGGTCGCCGAGACGCCGTGGATTGCCTCCGACCA
>CAKZQI010000214.1 GCA_937139515.1 uncultured Armatimonadota bacterium
GTCGTGAGCGCTTGGATTTCCACCAACAGCGCACGGCTCCCCTCCAGCGCAGGGAACACGACCGAGCCGGGCGTGTTGTCCAGCCGTTCCGCCAGCAGTCGCTCGGATGGGTTGGGCACGGCGACCAAGCCCTCCGTGCGCATATCGAACACGCCTATCTCGTCGGTGGCGCCGAATCGGTTCTTGGTCGCCCGCAAGATACGGAACAGCCCTTGCAGGTCGCCCTCAAAATAGAGGACGGTATCCACCAGATGCTCCAGCACCTTCGGTCCCGCAATCGCGCCCTCTTTGGTCACATGCCCGATGAGCATCAGGGCGATTTCGTGTTCTTTGGCGAGCCGTTGGAGCACCGTAGCACACGCCCGCACTTGGGACACTGTGCCCGGAGGCGAGTCGATAGCGCTGGAGTAGAGCGTTTGGATCGAGTCAATCACCGCCAACAGGGGCTGTTCCGTCTCAATCAGGCTGGCAATCGCTTCCAGCTCGGCGCCTGAAGCGACCCGCAGGTTGGGGTGGAGCGTGCCGAGCCGACGCGCTCGCATCTGCATTTGGCGCGCCGATTCCTCGCCCGTGATGTAGAGCACGCGCCCCCGCTGTGCCAGTGCGTTTGCCACTTGGAGCAGGAGCGTGCTTTTGCCGATGCCCGGTTCGCCCCCCACCAGCGTCAGTGAGCCGGGCACCACGCCCCCGCCCAGCACGCGGTCGAACTCCTCAATACCAGTGGGCAGGCGCAAGGTGTCGCTCTCGCTCACTTCGGTAATCGGGGTCGCTTTGAGGGTTTGGGTCGGGGCAGGGGTCGCACGCTGGCGACTGGTAGATGCAGGGCGCAGTGCCTCTTCGACCAGCGTGTTCCACGCGCCACATTCGGGACACTGCCCCATCCAGCGTGGGGTTGTGTAGCCACATTCTGAGCAGACATACTGCACGCGGGCTTTCGGCATCCTCAGTGCTTTAGTTCGTGGTGCGGGATAGGGTTCCTACTGGGTGATGCGCAGGGTCTTCTCGTGGGTGTAGAGGGCGAACCCGCTGGGCGCACCTTTCGGCTTGCGTACATACTTGCGCAGGGTGTAGTCCACCTCCACCGTGTGAGCGTGGCGGTCGGTGCTGTGTTTGACGGCGAGCCTTCCTGCGAACTCCAGCGTGGAGCGGGGCACGCGCTGGGGCTGGTTGTTCGTGCGGATAATCACATGGGCGCCTGTGCCCGTGCGCACATGGAGCCACCAATCGTTGGGGCGCGCCACACGCGTCAAGAGATAGTCGTTCGCCTGAGCGTTCTCGCCCACCAGCACTTGATAGCCGTCGGGACTGAGGTGCACGCGGATTTTGTGCCCTTCAAACGGGTCTTGTTCGGCACGGCGCGCGGGGCTGACGGACTGCACTTCGCGAAGCCAGCCACGCTCCTGCGCCTCTGCATAGAGCCGTTTGAGCTCCTCCGTTTGGGTGCTTTGCTCGGCGCGGGCGACGAAACTCTGCAGAAGGTGGTACTCCTCTTGCAGGCTAGCGTATCGGCTCTGGAGAAGCGATTGGTTCTCGCGGGCACGACGCGCCTTTTGGAAATAGCGTTCGGCGTTCTCGGCGGGCGTGCGGTCGGGGTCTAGGCGTATCTCCACGAGGGGCATCTCGGGCTGGGTGTAGTCGGGTGCTTTGAGCAGGGTCGAGCTCGGTTCAACGGTGTGTCCATACGCCAAAATCAACGCGCCGAACAGTTGCCAGCGGTCGGCTTTCTGTCCTTCGGTGAGCGCCTGCTCCAACTCCTTCAGGGCGCGGGCACGCGATTGAAGGGCGCGTCGGAGCGGCGTCAGCAGGCTACTGCGCAGATGCTCTTGCCCGGCATGACTGATACGGTCTACGAACGCCTGTTCCCAAGCGAGGTTGACGGTGGAGCGTGGATGCTGCCAGTCCACGGGAAGTTGCCTAAGCGGTAGAGGATAAGCTCCCAGCAGTCGGTGGGTGGCGGGGTCACGTACCACGATGGGTTGCCACTCGGCGCGGCGCAGGCGCTCCATCCATCGAATGACGCCCTCTATGCCCTCCTGCTGTGCCACGAGGTCTAACTCTTGGGCGGTGAAACGGCTAAGCCCCTCCAGATGCGCCTGCCAATCGGGCTTGCCGTCTGAGAGGTGCCAGAGTTCGCGCCAGTCCGACTCGGTCATCAACAGTGGGTTTTTGAGGGTTTCAACACGGGTCGGGGGCAGTTGGTAGCGTTCGCCTGAGCGGATTGGGCGCACACTGCTCTGGCGTGGTGAGACCCACTTCAGCGCGCTCTGGATAAGACCGCCGGGGTCAACCAGAATGAGGTTGGAGTGTTTGCCCATCAGTTCTGCAATCAGGGTATAGATGCCCTCGCGGGTCTGGACAGCGATTTCCACCACTCGGTCAAACCCAACCATGTGTAGGCTCTTGATAAAGCCCCCTTCAATGTGTTTGCGCAGGCTTTGGCAGAAGGGTGGGGGCACGGGAGCATTCGGCACCTTGCTGGTGATTTTGTGCAGGCGGGCGTGTTGCGGGTCGATGCTAAGGAGCAGGCGATGCTCGGCGCGCTGAGCATAAACGAATAGCACGACCGTATGGGCGTCGGGCTGGCGGATATCTTGAATGCGCCCCCCGACCAGCAGTTGGCATTCGGTTAGCACCGCATAGAGATTGAGGCTATCAAATGGGATGAGTTTGCTCACGGATGCTATGAGTGTACCCTGCGGGCGGGGGGATTAGGTTTGCTCAGAGTGTTAGCGAGGGGTTTGTGGTTGGGATTCGTTGAGATTCTTCGCTTCGCTCAGAATGACAACCCCTTACCCTGTCACCCTGAGCGAAGCGAAGGGTCTTGAATCCCCTCCCCGCAGCGTCGGGAGAGACGGGATGGGGGTGAGGGCAACAGGCACCCCCTCCCCAACCCTCCCCCTAAGCGCAGGGGGAGGGAGCGGTTGGCTCCCCTCTCCCGCAGCGTCGGGAGAGGGGTTGGGAATGAGGGAAACCACTGATTTTTCAAACACCCTCTTCAGGACTTGCCAATCGCAGCCCAAGCGCGCTCGTGCTGGATGACATAGTCCGCCACCTGACGGCGGAGCGCCATCGTGTTCACCTCGCTTGTTCGGCGGGTGTAGCGCTTGAGCGCGGTCAGCAGGATTTGGAGCGTGTCGCCCTCGGCGAAGGCGTGGATAGCGCGTCGGGCGTGCGCCTCAATCTTGTCAAAGGCGTCGTAGGCAAACACGCGCGTCATCGCCAGCGGAAGGGTGATGTCCAGACCCTTCTCCTGCAACTTGCGGGTGCGGAGCCAAGTACTCTCCATTGCATAGAGCTGGATGAGACAATCGGCGAGATGCCCCACGATTTCTTGCTTCTCTTCCAGCTCGGTGCCGACCTGCTCGGCTGCCATACCTGCCGTGACCAAGATTGCCTTCTTGGCGTTGACGATGTACTTTCCGATTGCCTCCAGCGGGTCAATCGGGTCGGGGGTCGGCATCTGCGGCTGGTTCAGCTCGGAACGAAGGGCTTGAATGGTCTCCATCAAGCCGGGGAGCTTGCCCTTGAACGCTCGGCGCATCAACTGGTCTAACATCAGGAGGCGGTTGATTTCGTTCGTGCCCTCAAAGATGCGGTTGATACGGCTATCGCGATAGATTTGAGCCGCAGGGAACTCCTCCGTGTAGCCGAACCCGCCGTGGATTTGTACCGTCTCGTCGGCGACAAAGTCCAGCACTTCGGAGCCAAACACTTTCAGGATAGCGCACTCTACGGGGTACTCCTCGTCCGCCTCACGGTACTGGGCGTTGGCGTCAGGAGCGAGCGGGTCGATGCCGTGAGTGACCTCTTCCAACATGCCTGCGGTGCGGTAGACGGTGCTCTCCAGCGCATAGAGTTGGATTGCCATCTCGGCGAGCTTGTGGCGGATCATCCCGAAGTTGGCAATCGGTTGACCGAACTGCTGGCGGTCTTTGGCGTAGCGGGTGGCAAAGGTGAGCGCCTCTTTGGCGCCTCCGAGCGCCGCCGCAGCGAGTTTGAACCGCCCGATGTTCAGCACGCCGAACGCCACATGGTGCCCCTTGCCAATCTCGTGCAGAACATTCTCCACGGGCACTTGAGCGTTGTCCAGAATCACGCGTCGGGTGCTGGAACCTTTGATACCGAGTTTGTGCTCCTCGCGTCCTACGGACACGCCGGGGAAGTTGCGCTCCACGATAAACGCTGTGAACTTCTCGCCGTCAATCTTAGCGAACACGATAAACAGGTCTGCCCAACCGGCGTTGGTCGTCCACATTTTCTCGCCGTTGAGCAGGTAGTACTTGCCATCGGGGGAGAGGGTGGCTTTGGTGCGTGCTGAGAGCGGGTCGGAGCCACAGTTCGCCTCGCTGAGCGAAAACGCTGCAATCATTTCGCCTGTGGCGAGTTTGGGCAGGTACTTCTGCTTCTGCTCAGGGGTGCCGAAGAAGAGGATGGGGAGTGTGCCGATGCCAACATGGGCGCCCCACGACACCGCAAACGAGGCTTGTAGGCTCATGCGCTCGGCAATCAGCGTGCTGGTCGTCTTGGGCAGGTTCAGTCCGCTGAACGCTTCGGGCAGGTCTGCGCTCAACAGCCCCAGCTCCCCCGCCTTTTTGAGCAAGCGGACGGTCAAGCCCTCTTCTTGATGTTCAATCGCCTCGTTTTGGGACTGGACTTCCCCGCGCACGAAATCTTCTGCCGCCTGAGCAATCGCTAAATCTTCGGAGCTAAAATCTTCTGGGGTGAAAACCTGCGATGGTTCCACCTCTCGGAGCAAGAATTCGCCTCCGCGCAGTGTGATGTTCTTCATTGGTCTGCCTCCTGCGGCTATTATACCCCGTAATTTGACTCGTTGGTCAAATTGGTGGGCTTAGAGTAGTCTATATTTGCGCTGCCTCTGTTCTGAGGTTCTCTCCCGACGCTGTGGGGGAAGGCGAGGGCTGAGAAGTGGGACACCCATGCGCTAAGCTATTTTTCAAGGGGTGAGGGTGTTTGAAAAATCACTGGGAGTGTGGGCGTCTCGCCCGCTCGTGGCTTGGGCATCTTGCCCAAGCATGCTTCCTGTATCCCACCTGCTTTTGCTCACGGGCAGGATGCCCGTGCTACCTTGCGTGGCTTGGGCATCTTGCCCAAGATATCTTTCGGGCATGGGCATCCACGCTCAAGAGGCTCTCAGTGAGGGTGCAGGCGAGACGCCTGCGTTCCCAGCGGGCATATCCTACCCTACCTCGTGGCTTGCGTGCTTCGCTCCACGGGCAGGATGCCCATGTCACGATTTTTCAAACACCCTCCTCAAGGGGTTGACATCCCCGTTTTTGGACGGGTATACTACCCTCGCTTTGCGACGAGGTCGCAGGGCACGAGCATCACCAAGGAGGGATACACTATGGTCAACATAGTTCGTCTAGGGCTGAGTGCCCTACTCGTGAGCCTGATAGTCGCAGCCTCGGCGCAGCAGAAAACTATCAAATACACCGTGCGAGAAGGGGACAATCTGTTCACCATCTCGCGCAAGTTCGGACTCCGTTTACCTGACCTGCTGGCAGTCAACCGATTTGAAAACCCCCACAAACTCCAGCCGGGTACGGTCATCAACATTCCCGTCAAAGGCACGGCAGGAACGACATCCGCAACTTCCAGTCAAGCCAGCCGCTCAGAGGCTCCCCGCTCTGGCTGGGCGGAAATCAACAAAGACCGTATCAACATCCGCAAGGGCGCCGGCACCGACACCGACCGTATCACCCTAGTAGACCGTTGGACGAAGGTGCAGGTGCTATCTCAGAAAGGGGAATGGAGCCGAGTCAAACTTCAGAATGGGCGTGTTGGATGGGTACTAAGCCAGTACCTCAGCCCGACCCAGCCTCCGAAGCAAGTAGTGACTTCCAATCACCACTCCAAGCAGTCTACCCGACGAAACGCCAAGCAGTCTGCTCAACGCTACTCTGCCACCAAGGCGGAGGCGCTCGCTCAGCGTCGTCAGCCATCGCGTGCTTCAGCGATGGCTTCGGTGAATGCGCCCAGCGAGCGTACGCAGGCGCTCATCCAGAATGCGATGGGCTATCTCGGACGCCCTTATCGTCGCGGGGGCAGTAGCGCGCGTGGGTTTGATTGCTCAGGGTTCACGACCTATATTTATCGTCAGCACGGCATCCGACTGCCCCGCACTTCCGCTTCTCAGGCGGGGGTAGGCAAGCCGGTTCCCCGAAGCCAACTCCAGCCTGGCGATTTGGTCTTTTTCCGCACGCGTGGACGCCGTATCTCCCATGTGGGCATCTACATCGGCAACGGCAAGTTCGTCCATGCGTCCAGCTCGCGTGGGCGCGTGCGCGTGGATACCCTCAATAGCGGGTATTATTATCAACGCTACGCAGGAGCACGACGCATCACGAAATAAGTTTCTGCACGGACGCTGTAAGGCTGCGACAATCAAAGCCTCTGCAAAGCGCGGGGGCTTTCTACACTCAACAAGGGGGCTATCGTGATTCGACTTTTAGACCTATCGGGCTGGCAAGGCGACCCCGAGTCGCTCTATGAAGAGGTGGTCTTCCCACTCCCACCTGCGAATCGCCCCTACATCTTTACTAACACCGTGACCAGCTTAGATGGCAAGTTGGTGTTGGGCGATTTGGGAAGCAGTGCGAAGGGGTTAGGCAGTGCGATTGACCAACAGTTGATGCATCGCTTGGAAGCGCGCGCCGACGCCGTGTTAATCGGAAGCGGAACCCTGCGCGCCGATACCCACCTCAACTATCCCGAAAAACTCTACCGCGCTGTGGTGACCACCAGTGGCGACATCCCCTTGAACCACTCGTTCTTCCGAGATTCCAGACGAGCGTTGGTGTTCGCCCCGAGCCATCTTCCTGCCGACAGGAGGCACGCTATAGAACGGGTTGCGACCCTGCATCTTGTGGGCGAGACACGGGTGGATGTGCAACAATTGATTGAAATCTTGCACACTCACTACGAGGTGCGCTACCTTCTGGTGGAGGGGGGTGGGAACCTCAACTTTTACTTCTTTGAGGCGGACTTAGTAGACGAGGTGTTCCTGACCCTTGCCCCCAAGGTCAAGGGTGGCGCACATCTGCCGACGATGGTGGACGGGGCAGGGCTGCCGCGTGAACGCGTGGCGCAGCTTGAACTCATCTCGGCTTACTTGGAAGAGAGCGAGCTGTTTTTACGCTATCGGAGGCAACGATGATCCTGCGCGAGTTCATACGAGAGAACTTAAAGACGCTTTATGAGGCGCTCCAGAAGCGTCAGAACCCTCCCGCAGGTACTTATGATGCGGAAACCCTGCGCGAGTGCTTCCGCCGCACTCAGGTGCAGACGGGCACTACGCACTATTTCCCAGACCGTGTGGTGTTTGAGTTTATTTTCACCGAGCCCAGCCTCGGTCCTGCCGTGCTGAGCATCACCGTGCCGACCCCCGAACCGATTGTGTATATGCCTGTGCCCGACTGGGTGGTGGAAGATGTTTGGCAGGGCGATGTGACTGGCTCCTTCCGATTTCGCTCGGAAGCCGAGCAACTGATAGAGCAGTTCCGAACCCAACTGTTCAGCGAGCAGAACCTGGCGTACTTTGAGCGCCACCGACTACCCAAACGCAGAGATTAGCTTGAGGAGGCTAAGATGAACATCCAAGAGATACCGTATACCGAACACCGATTGCCGAATGGACTACGCGTGATACTCTCTCCACATCGCGTTGCCCCTGTGGTGGCGGTGCTGGTGATGTATAAAGTCGGCTCACGCGATGAGAAACCAGGCAAAACCGGTTTTGCCCATCTGTTTGAACATATGATGTTTCAAGGTTCCGAAAATGTGCCCAAAGGCAAACATTTTGAATATGTGGAAGCGAACGGCGGGGTCATGAACGGGTTCACCTCGTTCGACCTCACGACCTACTTTGAGATACTTCCTGTGTCCAAGTTGCCCCTCGGACTATGGCTTGAAGCAGACCGCATGCGCTCTTTGCAAGTTTCTGAGGAAAACCTAAACAATCAGCGTGCGGTGGTGAAGGAGGAACGAAGGCTCTCTGTGGATAACCAGCCGTATGCCCGCGCGATGGAACGCCTCCGAGAAATCGCCTACGATAACTTTGCTAACCAACACTCCATCATCGGCTCTATGGAAGACTTGGACAATGCCACTTTGGAGGATGTGCAGTCGTTCTTCCGAACCCACTATGCTCCCAACAACGCCGTGCTGGTAATTGCGGGAGACTATGACCCACGCCGAGTGATGCGCGAGGTGCGCGACCTGTTCGCCGACATCCCAGCGCAACCCGAACCGGAACCGGTAGACCTCACTGAACCTCATCGCGAGGAACGGCGCGAGCAGTTCCACGACCCACTGGCAAGCGTGCCTGCGGTCGCCATCACCTGGAAAATCCCGCCCCGCAACACCCTAGAAAACGATGCCCTCCAAATCGCAGGCGACCTCCTCTTGGGCGGTAGAGCCTCACGACTGTACCAGCGTATGGTCAAGCAGGAGCCGATTGCGGTGAGCGTGTCGGGCGGTGCAGAAAGCCGACCCGCTCCGAACCTGTTCCGCATCTTCGCGCTCCATCATCCCAACCAGACGCCTGAGTATGTGGAGCAGGTCGTTTACGAGGAGATTGCACGCTTGGCAGAGCAGGGGATTACCTCCGACGAACTGGAGCGGGTGCGCTCCCAGCTGCTAGCACAGCGTTGGAGCGACAACCTGTACTACGGGCTACAAAGTCCCCTTGGACGCGCCTTGGGCTTGGCGTACTGCGCGCTGTTTGAAAACGACCCCGGTGAGGTCAACCGAATGACAGAGCGATTGATGAGTATCACAGCGGAACAGGTTCAGCAGGCAGTGGCGCAGTTCTTGAACGGCTCCAGAAATCGCACGGTAATGCATGTCGTGCCCGGAACACAAGGAGGTGGCGAATGAGCACGCGCCGAATTCCGCCCCCTGACCACCCGATGACGATACTCACGATTCCCACTCCAGAGGTGGTGCGCTTGTCTAACAGGCTCCAAGTGTGGTTGTTGCGCGACAAGCGTGCCCCTGTGGTGGAGTTCCGCTTGACTATTCCTACGGGCGGGCGCGCCTACGACGACGCAGAGTGGGTAGGTCTGGCTTCTGCAACGGCGCGCTTGATGACCGCTGGCACCAAGAAGCGCACAAGCCTGCAAATCTCCGACGAGGCAGAGCGTTATGGCGGTGGCATCGGCTTCAGCGCGAACACCGAAACCGCCGGGATGAACGCGCACTGCCTCTCCCAGCACCTTGAGCCGATGATGAGCCTGATTGCCGATGTGCTTCTCAACCCCACCTTCCCTGAAGACGAGGTCAATATTGACCGCGCAAACACCCTCCAACGCTTGGCACTCCAGCGCTCTCAGCCCGACTTTCTGGTTGAAGAGCGGTTTCGGCAGGCACTGTTCGGCTCCCATCCGTACAGTCGTTTGGCGCCTGATGAGAACGCCGTCCAGCGCTGGTCTTCCGAACAGTTGCAGACGTTTTACCGACGCCACTATCGCCCTGAGGGCGCCACGCTGATTGTGGTGGGCGATTTTCGCAAGCGTTCCCTGCTGAGGCTACTGGAGGATGTGCTGGGAGAATGGCAGGGTTCATCAGAAGGCGAGGCAATCGACGAACCAACTTCAGAAGTGGCAGAGCTGGGGTTTCATCTGGTTCCGCGTGCCAACTCGGTGCAGAGCAATCTGCTTATCGGCACGCTGTGCCCACCCCGTAATGCCCCTGACAGCATCCCTCTGCAACTGGGGGTCAGCGTGCTGGGAGCAGGAGCGAGTTCCCGCCTCTTCCTAACAGTGCGGGAGCAGTGCGGCTACGCCTACAGTGTCGGCGCCAACTTAGACCACTACCTACGCCTGAGCGCGTTCTCGGCGTATGCCCAAACTGCCACAGAGAACACCCACGACGCACTTCGGCAGATACAGTCCGAAATCGCGCGCCTTGTTCAGGAGCCTGTGCCGGCGCAGGAACTGCAAGCAACCAAAAACTACTTGCTCGGTCGCCATGCGCTAGGGTGGGTCACGCTCGGTTCCATCGCTGACCGCCTGACCCAGTTGGCAACCCACAACCTGCCGATGGAGTACTGGCACCAATATCCTGAGCTGGTTCAATCTACGACCGCCTCGCAGATACAGCAAGCCTGTGCCCGTTACCTCGCTCCAGAGCGGATGACGACGGTCGTCGTGGGCGATGAGAGCCTGCAACAGAAGTAGTGAGGTACCATAGAGATACTATGCAAGCGAGGCTCAGTGTTGAGATAGTTGCTCAGGGTTTGGAGGTTCCTTGGGCGTTCGCGTTTACGCCTGACGGACGGCTGCTGTTCACCGAGCGACCTGGACGAGTGCGCGTTGTTGAGAAAGGCAGGCTCCGCGAAAAACCTCTCGCCGTCATAGAGGACTGTGTTCATCGCGGGGAAGGGGGGCTAATGGGGATTGCTGTCCATCCAAACTACGGGCGCAATCGCTGGGTCTACTTAGCGTACCTCTACGATGACCGTGGCTTCAAAGTCAGGGTGGTGCGCTTTCGGGACACGGGCGAGAGCCTAACCGACCGCAAGGTGATTATTGAAAACATTGAGGGAAGCTTCGTGCATGATGGCACGGCACTCGGCTTCGGACCCGATGGCAAACTCTACATTACCACGGGCGACGCTGCCAAACGGGAACTCTCTGCACGCTTAGACCGTTTGGAGGGCAAAACACTGCGCCTCAACGACGATGGCACCGTACCGAAAGATAACCCGTTCGTGAACACGCCCAATGCTCGCCCCGAGATATGGACCATCGGGCATCGGAATGCCCAAGGGATGGATTGGCAACCCCGCACGGGGCTGATGTTCCAGAGCGAGCATGGTCCCTCTGGCTTTGACGGACCTGGTGGTGGGGATGAAGTCAACATTGTGGAACGAGGTAAGCACTACGGCTGGCCCCATATCCACCATCGTGAGACGCGCGAAGGGATGGAGGCTCCGCTTCTGGAGTTCACGCCTGCAGTCGGACCGGCAAGTATCGCTTTCTATCGTGGGACGCGCTTCCGAGAATGGCAGGGCAATCTCTTCATGGCGACCCTGCGCGGGCAACGGCTGGTGCGAATTGTGCTGGATGGACGCCGAGTGGTGCGAACCGAGAACCTGTTGACCAATATGCACGGACGGCTTCGTGCCGTCGCCTCGGGTCCAGACGGCTTCTTGTATGTTTCCACCTCCAATCGTGATGGGCGGGGGCGTCCCCATCCCGATGACGATCGCATCTTGCGAATTGGGCTTAGTTCCTAATTGGGAGCTAAGCTCCCCGGCAGGAGTAGAATCCCTGTATGGGGCGAGTGCCTGAAGCGAGCCCACCTTCCAACGCCGAGCCCCTCACAGTCAAAGAGGCGGTTCGGATGTTGGTCGGCTTCTTGAAGGGGCTACTGATTACCGCTACGCTCTACACCATAGCGAGCCTCGGCTGGCACTGGCTGATGGGCGTACCGCTGTTTTGGCTCACAGGTCTGCTGGCTGGTCTGCTATACGCCGTTCCGTATGTGGGGATGCTGGTGGTGGTGTTGATTGCGAGCGGTTCGGTCGTTGTGATGGGCGCGCCGATGCCTTTCTTGAGCGAAGGGTCTTGCTGAGTGTCTCGCTGAGATTCTTCGCTTCGCTCAGAATGACAGAAAGGGGGTGTTAGGATGATAGCAGGGGGCGAGGAGACTCACGAAAAGGCTTCAAAGTGTGGGAGGCTATGTGATTTTGAACTAAGAAAATGTACCCCTGTCCGAGGACAAAGGGGGTGAGATTCTTAGGAAGGTCATTTACATGGGCAGGATGCCCATGCTCGACTTTTTCACTCCCCCCCCACAGGACTGAGAGTGTTCGAAAAATCACTGGGATCGCGGGCGTCCCGCCCGCATCCGTGGCATGGGCATCCCTCACCAAGCGGTTCTCAACGACGATGCAAGCGAGACGCCTGCGTTCCCAGCGGACCCATTCTGCCCTGACCTACCCGATTTTTCACGGGCAGGATGCCCATGCTCGACTTTTTCAACCCCCCCCCACAGGACTTGACACCAACGCCACGAATATGTGCTATAATAGGGTAGGGCGAGAATACGAATACTCATGCCCCAGAAGGGAAAGCGATGACGCGGCGGTTCAGATTGGGGTGGCTTATGGCGATGGTGCTGGTCGCAACGGGGCTTGCTGACGAGCCGAAATACGAGACGACATTTCGGCTGACTTTGGACACCCCTGCTGAAGTGGTCTACCTCGCAGGCAGTTTCAACGACTGGCAACCGCGCCTGACCCGTATGCGCTCGGACGATGGGGGGCGCACTTGGACGCTCACTTTGCCCTTACCGCCCGGCGCGCATCAATACAAGTTCGTGGTGAACGGCACCGAATGGCGCAACGACCCCAACGCCTCCACTGTGGACGACGGCAACGGCAACCTCAACTCGGTCATCTGGGTGGAACCCGATGGCTACCATCGTCCTGCCCAGCGCGGGGACGGACACATCACGCGCAGTGGGCTTATCCACAATCCCAACGACACACGCGACCGCTATGTCCACCAAAATCGGCTCTACCTGAGGGTGCGCACTCGCAAGGATGATGTGCAGACAGTGGAGCTGGTGCTGACTGGACGCAACCGCCGAACCGTGCGAATGGAGCCGTTCGTGGACGACGCGCTCTACACCTACTACCAATTGAGCCTGCCCGACCGAGATTTGAGTTACTCCTTTATCATCCGTGATGGGCGCACACGCTTGGCGCTGACACCCAGTGGAGTGCAACCTGCCGGCAACCGTCTCAACGCCTTCCAACACCGCAAAGGCGATAAGCAGCTGGATGTCCCCGACTGGGTGCAAGACGCCATCTTTTACCAGATTATGCCCGACCGCTTCTTCAACGCCGAACCCACTAACGACCCCGCCAACGACCAGCCGATTGATTTCACGGGGCGGATGGAGGGCGACCGCTTCTACGGCGGCGACCTGAGGGGCATTATCCAGAAACTGGACTACTTGCGCGACTTGGGCATCACGACGCTGTATCTGACCCCCGTGTTCGCCTCCGTGACCCACCACAACTACGACACCGATGACTACGAGCGTGTTGACCCCCAAATCGGCACGAATGAAGACCTGAAAGAGCTGACACGCCTACTCAAAGCGAACCAGATGAGGCTCGTTTTGGACGGGGTGTTCAACCATGTGGGCATCTATTTCTTCGCCTTTCAAGACCTACTGAAAAACCAAGAGAACTCTCCCTACAAAGACTGGTTCATCGTGGAGCGTTTCCCCGTTCGGGTAGAGGCGAGTCCAACTTACTGGGCGTGGTGGAACATCCCCTACATGCCCAAACTGCGCCACGAGAACCCTGAGGTGCGTGCTTACCTGTTCCGTGTCGTGGAGCGGTGGACGAAGACCCTGCCGTTGGATGGGTGGCGATTGGATGTGCCGAATGAAGTGCCCGACTTCTTCTGGCAGGAGTTTCGCCCAGTGGTGCGCCGAGCGAACCCTGAAGCGGTGATTATCGGCGAAATCTGGGACGACGCGGGGCGGTGGCTTCAGGGCGATATGTTTGACAGTGTGATGAACTATGTCTGGCGCGGAGCGGTGTTGGACTGGATTGCCCACCGCCGAGCCACACCCAGCCAGTTTGACCAACGCATGCGCAACCTGATGGTGCGTTATCCCCGCCCCAGCCTGTATGCGATGTACAACATGCTCAGTAGCCACGATGTCCCGCGCTGGTGGCGCGAGTGTTTCTACTGATGATGACCGCGATAGGCGCGCCCGCCATCTACTACGGCGACGAGGTCGGCTTGGACGGTGGGGGTATCCCCGACAACCGTCGCCCGATGGTCTGGGAACCGACGCCCCAGCAAGGAGCTCTAAGGAACTGTGTGCGTCGGCTCATCAATGCGCGCCAACAGCTTGCCCCCTTGCGACGCGGGGACTGGCGAACTTTGCTGGTGGACGATGCGCGCAACTGCTACAGTTTCGCCCGTGTGTTGGACAATCAAGCGGTGATTGTCGCCATCAACAACGGCTCGGAACCTGCTACCTTAGAAATGACCCCCCCGACCCGTGCGTCGGAGTGGAGCTTGTGGGTCAGCACGCATGACGATTTCGTTCGGGGCACTTACCCTGTGGCGAAAGGGCGGATGACACTGACGCTCCCGCCCTATTCGGGAGCCGTTCTGGTTCCCAAAACACACTCTGTAGGAGGTACAACACCATGACCAAGCATCGTGGCTTCACACTGATAGAGCTCTTAGTAGTGATAGCGATTATCGCCATTTTGGCGGCGATTTTGTTCCCTGTGTTTGCTCAGGCACGCGACAAGGCGCGCCAGACCCAGTGTATCAACAACCTACGCCAAACGGGAACGGCTCTGCTGATGTATGCATCCGATTACGACAACCTGGTTCCTATCTTCTGTTTCGGGGAGTATTATCAGGCGGTACGCCGTTTGGAGCCTTACATCAAGAACCGCGACATCTTCCGCTGTCCGAACTCGCCGTTCCGACAGGGTGCCAATCAGTTAATCCAGCGCGACAACGGTTTTGGCGACTACATGACCGCTCCGAACCATCCTCAGGTGGGGTTGGGCACCTCAACTCGCGGACGCACGAACTACTTTGATGACATCTATCCGCCGATGGACTACCTCGTTCACAACGGGCTGGGCGGATACGGGCTGTATGGTTGCGGCTACAACCCGTCGCCTGTTGACTCGGGGCGTGTGCGTCAGCCTGCGAAGGCGGTGGCGATGATCGACCTGCCCCCGACTCGGATGCAGTGGCCCGGACGCACCTTCTGGGAGGCACGGCTTGGAACCAACTTCAAGGGGCGCCACAGCGAAGGCTCCGTCGTGCTCCACTTGGATGGGCACTCTAAGTGGTACCAGTACCAGCGCCTCTACCCAACCGACCGCGGTCAGACCAACTACAGCGAGCCTGCCTGCAACGACCCCGACCCCGCGGCGAAGTACACATGGTATTGCTGGGGCTACGAGTGGGGTCCCGCCGAAGACCAGTAATCTCCAACTTCAGCAGGGGCGAGCCACTCGCCTCTGCTGGGTTCTAATTTTAGGCGCTGGCGGCAGCGCCTTCGGTTCAACCCAAAAAGTCCATTCTGTCAGCCTGGGCGAGGGGAAGGGTCTTTGACTGAGGTTCGTAGAGATTCTTCGCTACGCTCAGAATGACACC
>CAKZQI010000215.1 GCA_937139515.1 uncultured Armatimonadota bacterium
TGATGAGCGCTGGGTCGCCTTGATGCAGTTCCAGATTGCGCGCTGTCGTCGGCTCTACGCGGAGGCGGAGGCAGGCATCCGCTACCTGCCTCGTGAAGCTCAGTATCCTATTTTGCTTGGTAGTAGGCTCTAAGCACGCATTCTGGATGTCATCGAGCGCAACCGCTACGATGTGTTTCGTCTCTGGACGCGCACGGGGACCGCCGAGAAGCTGGCGATAGCCACCAGCCTCTATTGGCAGTGGCGCCGTCAGCGCCCAGTGGAATCCGCCTGAGCTGTCGGTTTGCCGTAGCGTCGGGCGTACAGCTCCCGATGCACCCGCCGAGCCATCGCCACCATCTCAGGATAGGGATAGTCCACCGTATTCACAAAGCCGATGTTGTAGTTCTCCCCATCGAACCAGCGCCCTGTGGTCGGCTGGTCGACATACTGGAACCAGTGGCACCCCACGAACATCGGGTGGTCTGCCATGCTGTAGAGGTAGTTGCGATACAGCTCGGCGCGGTGCGCCTGACTGGTGGCAGAGACCAAGCCCGTGTGGAACATCCCGCGGTCTAACGCCCCGAAATGGAACTCGCCCACCAGCACAGGCTTGTCCAAACCCATCAGCACATGGTCCCAGATGCCCACCTCTTTGGCGTAGATGTTGAAACTGATGAGGTCGCAATGTTGTGCGGCGACTTGGATAATAGCGGGATGCGCCCAGGCGAAGCGTGCGCCCAAGTAGAGGTGGTTCGGGGTGAGCTCGCGCAGAACCTTGCGCACCGTGCTGAAGTAGCGTTCCGCCAGCGTGCGCACAAACTGCCCGAAATCCTGACGCTGAGCCTCCGTGCGTGTGGCGGTGAGGCGCACAGGCTTCTCCAACGCCCCCCAGCTCTCAAACTCGGTCTGCCACGCCTGATTGAGCGCCTGAATCGTGTCGTACTTGCTACGGAGCTGGTCAACAAAAGCACGCTTGGCAGGCGAGTCGGAGGCATCCCGATTGAGTGCCCCGAACGCCAAGCCGTACAGTCCACCCGCCTCCAGCCCGCCTGTCCAGCTCAGCTCGTTGTCCACGAAGTAGCCGATGCAGTAGGGGTCGTCGCCCACCTGCTGGGTGACGGGTTCCAAGCTTCGGCGCACACTTTGCTCAAAGCGTGGGTCGAACGGGTCGTGCATTTCGCCCCAGTAGTCGATGCCACTGCTCACGCGAGCGTGGTCGCCATGAGGATGGACAATCACGGTGTAGGGGATTTTGGCGTTGCGGAACCGTTCCCAAGACGACCACGAGCCAATCGTGTTGAAGCCCCACGAACGCAGTCGCCGTGCGGTGATGTCCGTCCAGCGCTCCGTATAGTTCTCACCGTACTTGCGCTGGAGATTCGCCCGATAGAAGGCGTACACCGTACCCTCTTTCACCGGACCGCGTATCACGCCCGTCTGGAACCAGCGATGATGGGTCAGCGGGTCATCGTCTTTGGGGAGCCAGCGGAACAGATGCTCGCGCCCCGTGACCATTGTGGCATCGTCGGTGCGCACGCAGTCCATCCCGATGCTCAAAAACAGCGTGCCTTTGGGGGTCACCAACCACCACTTGCCGTTCACTTTTTCGGTTCGGAAGAAGCCTGTGGCGCGCAGGGTCGGACTCTGCTTCCAGCCCCCATATTCGTCGTACTCAGGGAGGTTGGGGTGCGCGCTCAAGTTGCGCTCCTCTTCGGCAAGGTGCTCCTTGAAGTCTTCCAATCGTTTCACTTTGCCGAGCCAATCGGCGCCCGTATACTGCCCGTACTCGTCCACGATGTCGCGCAGGTCTTTAAGGTCAGGAAGCCAGCGCACGAGTCGAATGTTGTCGATGACAAGCGTCGTCGGCTGTTTGGGGCGGTGCATAAACACTTGGAAGGCGACGATATGCTGAGTGCGCAGTTCGTTGGTGGCGGTCAGCGCAATCGATTGGACATCGGGGCGTGGATTGGGCAGACCGCGCATCCCTATGCTCATCGGGTCTGCCGATGAGAGAGGGAGTACAAAAGTGCGCGTCTTGCCCGGCTCCACCGTGCCCCAGCCCTGTCGGCAGTAGAGCGCTCCATCGGCACGCGGGTCATCATCCACGCGCACGCCAAACTGCACGCTCTCGGTGCTAGGGTTATGAACCGTGATGCATAGTCCGTTGTAGGCGCTCCAGTCCCACGGGGTGCCGTCCGCTCGGAAGTAGAGATTGGGCCATTCCCCACCCAGAAACTCGATTTGGAGCGATTGGGCGCCTTGGGGTGCCTGCTCGCGCACCAGTTTGAGCCGAACTTCGGTGGGCCGAAGCACGGAAGGTAGGTCGCCTTCAAAGTCGTATAGCACCTTCTCATCATTTGGCTGAGCCATCAATATGCCTCCCATTCCCAGCAGGGTGGCAATCAGTGCGAACCTGCTCATGGGTTTAGGGTTCGGCGTTGGGCGTGGGACTCCTTCAACAAAGAGTTGCGATAGGCATACTTGCAATATGCTCTTCGAAGATGAGTGGATAGAGGACTATGTAGAAACGGTGGCAGAGGGGCGTGCTGAATACGACACTGAGCGCCGAGCGAACGACCTTGATGGGCGCGATTGGACGCGCTACTCCATTTCGATCTGGAGCGACATCAAGAAAACCCGTGAAGAACAGAGCCTGAATCACCCTGCAATCTTCCCTATTGCGCTCCCTACTCGGCTGATAGAGTGTTTCACTCGAAGGGGCATGACGGTTCTAGACCCGTTTGTGGGCACCGGAACCACAGTCATCGCAGCAAGACAAATCGGTCGGCACGGGATTGGGATTGAGCTTAGCCCAGAATATGTGGAGATTGCGAACCAGAGGCTGAATCAACTGAGTCTTTACGAAGAAGAAACTGCGCGCGCCGAAATTTATCAAGCCGACGCCAGACACGTGGCAGAGATTGTACCTGCAGAGTCTGTAGACCTGATAGTGACCTCACCTCCTTACTGGGATATCTTGATGGAGCGACGCACAGCAGATTACAAGCCAGTTCGACACTATGGCGAAGAGAGGGACGATTTAGGCAAGATTTCGGACTATGACGCTTTCCTTGAAGAGTTGGCGAAGCTGTTTCGAGGGTGCTTGAAGACCCTGCGTGCGGGTGGCTACTGTTGTATCCTTGTGATGAACCTGCGTAAGAAAGGGCACTTCTATCTCTTCCATTCCGACTTAGCCGAACGCTTACAAAAAGAGGGCTACATCTGGGACGACTTGATTATTTGGGACCGTCGACACGAGTACAACAATCTGCGACCGCTTGGATATCCGTTCGTGTTTCGTATTAATAAGTTCACGAGTACATCGTCGTTCTGAAGAAAGCAATTCTCTAACCCTCCCCTGTTATTCTGAAACCTTCCCTGTCATTCTGAGCGAAGCGAAGAATCTCACCAAAACCCCAAGTAGAGACCCTTCGCTACGCTCAGGGTGACAGGGTGGGGCGTTTGGGTGTCCAACGCCTTGCTCCCTCTTGAAAACAGTCCGAGAGTGTTTGAAAAATCACTGGGAGCGCGGGCGTCTCGCCTGCTCGTGGCTTGGGCATCTTGCCCAAGCATGTTTACCGTGTCCGCATCTGTTTTGGCTCACGGGCAGGATGCCCGTGCTACGGCTTTTCGTGGCTTGGGCATCCTTGCCCAAGATATCTTTCGGGCATGGGCATCCTCGCCCAAGAGGCTCTCAACGAGGGTGCAGGCGAGACGCCTGCGTTCCCAGCGAACACATCCTGTTTTCAAACACTCTTAAACAGCCCTGACAAAGCCGTCGCAAGAGCAGGTATAATCCCTACCGATGCACCGCTTACGCTACTTTGTGATGTTGGGTGGACTGCTCCTGCTGATAGGCTGTGCCGAGCGAACCGAGACCACCACCTCCAGTGAAGGCGCCCCGCTGAAGCCTGCCCAAAATCGTATCGGACCGAACCCCGACCCGGAACTGGTCAAGCAAGGGGAGCTGGTCTACAACAAGCAGGCGTGCGGAACCTGCCACATGAACCCCAAATCGGTCATCAAAGCGCCCGACCTGAAAGGGCTGTACATGAGCCAAGTAGCGCTGACGGACGGCACCACGCTCACCGCTGACGAAGACTACCTCCGAACGGCGATTGTGGAACCGAACAAGCACATCGTGAAGGGCTATCAGAATATGATGCCCCCCTACAAACAACTCTCCGAGAAAGAGCTGGATGCCCTGATTGCGTACCTGATTTCGCTCAAGTGAGCCTTGCGTGTGGAGGTGGAACCGTTGAAGCGCGTCGTGATTGCCAGCCACAATCGCTCCAAGTCTAAGGAGATTTATCAGCTTCTGGCGCAGGGGCTATCCGACCTCGGTGTGGAAATCGTCTTTCTGGGCGATTATCCGAACGCACCCGTCCCTGAGGAGAATGCCGACACCTATGTGGGGAACGCGCTGATTAAGGCGCGCGCCTGCACCCAGTTCACGGGTGAAATAGCCCTCGCTGATGATGCCGGGCTGGAGATTGACGCCCTGAACGGTCAACCAGGACTTTACTCACGGCGATTTGCAGGGGAGGAGACGCCCTTCCCCGTGAAGATGGGCATTCTGTTGGAAATGCTCAAGGATGTGCCGATGGAGCGTCGCTCGGCACGGTTCCGCTGTGCTGTGGCAATCACCCTGCCCAACGGGGAGGAATACACCTTTGAAGACACTTTGGAAGGCAAAATCGCTTTCGCCCCACGCGGACAAGCGGGGTTCGGCTATGACCCGATTTTCTATCTGCCCTCGCTTGGCTGTACCGTCGCAGAGTTGCCTTCCGAGTTCAAAAACCGCATCAGCCACCGCGCCAAAGTGATGCGCCAAGCCATCCCGAAACTGCGAAGCCTGCTTCAGGTATAATCACAGCACTTGCAACGGCGCAAGCCTAACTGCAACGATGGAGGGATAACGATGGATATCATGCCCATTCGGCGGATTGACCATGTGCGCTTTTTCGTCAGCAACGCCAAACAAGCAGCCTACTTCTACCGCACGATGTTCGGTTTCAATGTGGTCGCCTATTCCGGATTAGAGACAGGGTCGCGCCACGAGTCGTCTTATGTACTCCAACAAAATGAGGTTCGCTTCGTGCTGACCGCACCCTACAAAGCCGACCATCCCTTAGCCCACTGGCTCGTGAAGCACGGCGACGGGGTGCGCGATATCGCTTTTGAAGTGGATGATGTAGAGCGCGCCTATAGCGAAGCCGTCCGACGCGGTGCCCAAGGCTTCCAAGAGCCGACCGTACTGAAAGACGACGATGGCGAGGTGCATATCGCAGCGATTCACACCTACGGCGATGTCATCCATTCGTTCATCAACCGCGACCACTATAAGGGCGCCTTCCTGCCCGGCTTCAAGGAGATGTTCATCCCCGGCGAACCGATTGGCATCAAAGAGATTGACCACATCGTCGGGAATGTGGAACTGGGCAAGATGAACTACTGGGTGAACTTCTACCGCGAGATTATGGGCTTTGAACTGCTGGTGCACTTCTCGGATGACGACATCAGCACCGAGTATTCCGCCCTCATGTCTAAGGTAGTTCAGGATGGGCGGGGCAAAATCAAGCTCCCCATCAACGAACCTGCCGAAGGACGACGCAAGTCGCAGATTGAGGAGTATCTGGAGTACAACGCGGGACCTGGTGTGCAACATATCGCCTTGATGACGGAGGACATCACGGAGACCGTACGCCATCTCAAGGCGCGTGGGATGCAGTTTATCTATGTGCCCCAGACCTACTATGAAGAAGTGCCTAACCGAGTGGGGCAGATTGAAGAGGACTTGCGCACGCTGGCGGAGCTAGGGGTTCTGATAGACCGCGATGAGGAAGGCTACCTGCTCCAGACCTTCACGAAAACGGTGCAAGACCGCCCGACCCTCTTCTTTGAGGTGATTGAGCGCCACGGCTCGCGCGGTTTCGGGAAGGGCAACTTCAAGGCGCTGTTTGAAGCAATCGAGCGCGAGCAGGCACTCCGCGGGAACCTCTGAGTTAGCATGCGGCAGGGGCTTCCCGCCCCTGCTTCCCCACTTCACCGAGCACTTGCGACCGCCTCACGGATAGCGATCAGCACCTCAGGGTTGATATGAGTCGGCACGGAACACCCCGGTGCCATCACAAAGGGCACTCCACGCATTTGGTCTATCGCATCGTTCACATGCTGGTGGACGCGCTCTCGGCATAGGTTGGGGAGTTCATTCTCGTTCAGCCCGCCCATCACGGCTCGCCCGAACAGTCGCGCACCATCGGGCAGACTGAGGGTGCAACTGCGGTCGCTCCAACAGACCAGTGAGGCGGGGGCGTCCGCCAACAAGTCAGCGTAGAGCTCGCCATAACCGTGGAGGTGCAACACCACCAGCCCGCGCCCAGATACCGCCTCCAGAAACGCACGGTCGTAGCCCAAGAAGTGTTCTTCGTAGAGGGCGCGGGAGGCAGTATCCACGCTAATCCCATTCACAGCGTAGTAGACCCCATCGCAAACCTCGCACACCGCCAGCGCATAGTCCACCAAGTTCGCATAGAGCGTTTTCAGTCCCTGATGCACGGCATCAGGCTCCTCAGCAAGGTGAGCAAGCAAGCGCCCCTCACTGAGCTTGTTGGCGTAGTAGAAGGGATTGAAGACCGTTTCTATAATCGGCACCTCAAGGGGCACCAGCGCACGCAGATTGCGTAGGACCTGCAACTGCGCCCCGAAGTGTCTACTCTGCGGGCTGAGGGGCGGAAGCTGTGCCCAATCGTTGGGGGAGCGGATTGTAGTCAACTCTTCGGACACCTCGTAGGGAATATCGTGCATCACTTTCAGCAGGTCGGGCTGATAGCGTCGCCAAAACTCGTGTTCAGCAGTGGTCATCCCTTCCACATAGGCATCAAGCACCGCCTCCGAAGCAGGAGCACGGTATTCGGGATATAACTGGGCAGGGAACCACGACTCGCCACGAAAGTGGTACCAGAAGGCGAACGGCAGACGGTCGGGCGTTGTGCCGTTCAGCACAGACTGAATACGCTCGCGCGGGGTCATAGCAAGGAGATTCTACCACGAACCTCACCGATTTTTCAAGCAGTGTTGAGGGTGTTTGAAAAATCGTAGCACGAGCATCCTACCCGTGAAAAATCGGGTAGATCAGGGCAGAATGGGTCCGCTGGGAACGCAGGCGTCTCGCCTGCATCGTCGTTGAGAACCGCTTGGTGAGGGATGCCCATGCCCGAAAGATATCTTGGGCAAGGATGCCCAAGCCACGAAAAGCCGTAGCACGGGCATCCTGCCCGTGAGCCAAAACAGATGCGGACACGGTAAACATGCTTGGGCAAGATGCCCAAGCCACGAGCAGGCGAGACGCCCGCGCTCCCAGTGATTTTTCAAACACCCTCAGCAGTGTTATGGAAAACGAGTAGCGGCGTCTTGTCTGTATTGCGCCGATGGAAATCCTCAAACCTTCTCACGCGCCTGACGCGCTTGTTGTGCTTGGGCTATCAGGGTGCGGGGCGGGATGAACTCGACCGCCTCATCCAACACCTTCAGCGTCTCCACCGTGGCGTTCGGGCTGAGGCGCAGGAGCTCACCGATAATCACTTCGGTGGACGATTCGGGCGTGGACGCCCCGCTGGTGATGCCAATCACGCGCGCCTGCTGAACCCATTCGGGGCGCACTTCAGAGGGCTCTAACAGCAGATACGCAGGCACACCACACGACTCTGCCACCTCGCGCAGGCGATTCGAGTTGCTACTGGTGCGGCTCCCGACGACCAGCACTATGTCGCTCTGCTGGGCAAGTTGCTTGACGGCGGTTTGGCGGTTGGTGGTGGCGTAACAGATATCTTCCTTTTTGGGCTGTTCCAGTTGCGGGAAACGGCGTTTGAGCACGCTCAAGATATCGTTGACCTCATCCACGCTGAGGGTAGTCTGCGTGGCGACGGCGAGCGGGCGGGCGGTGGGCACCTCCACGCTCTCGGCTTCCTCGATGTTGTCTATTAGCGTAATTTGTCCGGGCGCGTGTCCCGTGCTTCCTTGAGCTTCTACATGACCGCGATGCCCGATGTAGAGGATATGGTAGCCCCCGCGAGCGAAACGGGTGATTTCGCGGTGAACCTTGCTCACCAGCGGGCAGGTAGCATCAATCACATTCAGGTTGCGCACCTGCGCCTGTTGGCGCACGGCAGGCGAGACCCCATGCGCACTGAACACCACATTCGCTCCCTCGGGCACCTCCTCTAAATCTTCCACAAAGATGACGCCCCGCCGCTCGAAGGAGCGGACGACATGCTCATTATGCACAATCGCGTGGCGCACATAGAGCGGAGTGCCGAACGCCTCCAACGCCAAATCGACCACCTCGATTGCGTAGGCGACTCCTGCACAGAAACCTCTTGGGGACGCCAGTAGAACCTTTTCCATCATCCTAAGTGTACCCATTCTCAGGAAAATGACAGGTCGCCCGGCGCGCTAATTGGTGTATAATAGGGAGCGGAAAGGAGCACGTTATGAAAATGCATCGATGGACGACAACTGTGGTTCTGTTGGCTGTCTCGCTCAGCGGGGGTTGGAGCCAGCTGCATCCCGACGCGCCCTGGCCCTCGCTCGGAAAAGATTACCAAAATACGCGCAAGACCGACTTGGGCGCCCCCACAAACGGGAGCATTCGCTGGCAATACACAGCGGGTGGACGCACCTTCAGCTCGCCCGTGGTCGGTGCCGACGGCACGATTTACTTCGGCACTACCTCAGGTGTGAATGCGGTGCGCCCAAATGGAACTCTGCTCTGGCGTTGGTTCAACGGGGTCTCAACGGCTTGGTCAACTCCTGCAATCGGTGCCGATGGCACGATTTACATTATCGGTAATCCCCAAGATGCGCAACTGATAGCGCTGAACCCGAACGGCACTCTGCGCTGGAGTCTCTATCTGGGCGGAACCGATGTGCGCTCCTCCCCTGCAATTGGACCGAACGGCAAAATCTATGTGACCAACGGGCAAATCCCGGGCGGATACCTCTACTGCATCAACCCCGACGGTACAGTTGATTGGCGCCTGTACTTGGATACCGAAGCGAACAGCACCCCTTGTTTCGGTCCTGATGGCACGATTTATGTCGGTTCGGCGCGCCATCTAAACGCTGTCAATCCAAACGGCACTTTTCGCTGGCGCTACTTAGTGTACTATCCTGTGCAAGGTACTGTCGTTTTCGCCAATAACCGAATCCTGTTCGGCTCATGGGATATGGTCTTCCGATCAATCACTCCAGATGGGGCGCTATCTTGGCAAGTGATTGCAGGAGGCATCTTTGAGTCGGGTCCCGCAGTGGATAGCAACGCGGTCTACTTTGGTTCCCGACAAGGGGAGCTGAGGCGCTACGACATTAGTAATGGGATTCTGAGATGGCGTGCGAGTATTGGCACACGCGCTTCTACTCCCGCCATCGGTGCGGATGGCACCATCCATGTGGTGGGGAACAACGGATGGGCAACCTTCGCGATAAACCCAGCGAATGGGCTGGTGCGTTGGCGGTTCAATCACGGCATCTCCTCCCAGTACACCTCCCCTGCGATCGGAGGGGACGGCACAGTCTATCTGGTTGAGACCAGCACCCGCATTACAGCGTTCGGTCCTTTGGCAGGCTTCCTAACGGGAGGCGCGACGCTCGAGGGATGGGAAGGCGACTACGAGGGTCTGCCCGTACTGGTAGAGTTCTACCAAGACGGCGAGCTGAAATATGAGATGACCACCACCCTTGATGCCGAAGGACGATTTGAACTGGAAGAGACACCCGTAGGCGAACACGAAATCAAAGTGCGTGTGCACAACTCCCTGCGAGGTTCGGTTGAGGGCGTTCATCTTGAGGAAGACCAGACCCCTCATATCCATGTGGTGCTTGGCATCGGTGACCTGAACGGCGACAACCTCGTAGACGATGCCGACCTGCTGATTATCCTGCTGGCATTCGGCGAGTATAACTTTGATTACGACCTTACTGGGGACGGCTATGTGGACGATGCCGACCTGATGGTCGTGCTTTTCAACTTCGGTGCTACAGGTGAATAAGGTACAATACGCACGGAGGCACTACGCCAGGTATGCTGGCACAACCGAACTGGGATGGGTGGCTGTCCCCTCTGACGAGTGGGACAGCTCCCTCTGAATCGATTGTAGAAATCGTTCGTGGGGTGCGCGAGGCTTTGTGCGCCCAGCAAGCGATTCTCCTACTGCCTGAGCCTTCGGGGCGCTGGGTTGACTTCGCTTGTGTGGTGGGAGAGCAAGCCGACGAGATTCAAGGGCTTCGTGTGCGCCCTGAAGAGACCCTGCTGGAACCTGTGCTGGTGGAACGAATCGCTTGGCACTCGGTTCACCCCAGCCCTGAAACGCGCCGATTGGCGCCCGACCTGCCCAACGAGAGCCTGCAGAGCGTGTTCGGCGTGCCGTTGCCGAGCATCCCGACGAGCGCCCTGGTGGCGGTCAACCCTGCCGAAAGCCACTCGGAAACCGTGTTCAGCGTGCTACAGCAGGTGGCACCCACGCTTGCGGTGTTGGTGCATCTGCAATCGGTGCGCGTGCAACTGCAACAGCGCGAGCGCGCTCTCAAATGGCTCCGCAACTTGCCCTCCCGACTGGGTGGCGAAATCAGCCTGCCGAAGGTGATGGAGGCGACCGAAAGGCTCCTGCGTAAGGTCTCGCCTCTGGGCGGGGGTTTGTGGCTCTATGATGACGACCACACGCGCCTGCTCTGCTCGGTTCAGCACGGTGCGCTGAGCCTGCCAGAGCAGATTGACCCCACGACCCTGCCCAACGGTTGGAAAACCCAATCCTCGGACTGGCATCACGAGGCACACCGCTTTCGGCTCTACCCTCTCAGCTTGGGCGAGCGCACGCTGGGCTTGATTGCGCTGGCGGTATCCGATGAGAGCGAGCCGATCGATTGGGTGGAGCCGCTGACCAGCCCGTTGGCGTTGCTGATTGCCCACGCCCTGCTTTACGAGCAGGTGGCGCGCAAGGCACAGACCATGACCGCCCTCTACGAGCTGTCGCTCCAGATGGGCGAAGTGAACACTCTGAGCGAGGCGCTGGAGCTCATCACGCAGAGTGCGCGCGCCGTCATCCCACACGACTACTGCGTCATCTACCTGCCGACGCGTTATCGTGGCGATTTCTTGGCTCCCGAACGGGTCTCGCCTCCCAGTGAGGTGCTGATGCGCCACGCGCCCCACGCCCAGTACAGCCTGCCCGGTTGGGTCTACGCGTTCAACGCGCCCATCTCAGCGCCCGACCTCGCCAACCATCCCCAGAACCTCAAAGACCCTCTGCCAAGCGGGTTCAGCTCGGCGCTCGCCGTGCCTATCCAAGTCGCCGAACGCACGCTGGGCACCCTGCTGTTGCTCACCGTGCAACCGCGCGAGTTCAACCTGTACGAAGTGGAGCTCCTGTTCACCTTGGCGAACACCGGCGCCCTGCGCCTCAACAGCCTCTTACAGACCGTCCGTGCGTAAGCCGACCCTCAGCCCGACCAAAATCACAACCTACCTGACCTGCCGAGTGAAATACTATTGGGCATATCAAACTCCTTACGGACGCTACTTGAAGCGTTGGAACGCCCATTTGGCGCTGGGCACGAACCTGCATCGCATCCTGCAAGCGCTTCACGAACAGGGCGGACCGCACGCGCTCTCCCCAGAGCAGGTCGCCCACACCTTAGAGCAGTTGTGGAGCGCGCAGAGCTTCAGCAACCACGAAGAGAGCGAGCAACACAAGCAGGCGGGGCACGAAATGCTCCGGAACTACTACCAGCGCCATGCCGAACAGCCCCCGATTGCCATCCCCCTGTTTATGGAGAAGACCCTGCGCCGAGATATGGGCGAGTTCGTGCTGATGGGGCGACTCGACCGCGTGGACGAACATCCCGGCGGCACTCTGGAGATTATTGACTACAAAAGCGGGCGCACCACCGTTGACGAGGAACAGGTGCGCAACGACTTGGCACTTCACTGCTACGCCCTGCTGATTCAACACCAGTTCCCCAACCGCGCGCTCAAAATCTCCATAGACGCCTTACGCGCAGGCGCCAAAGCGACCGTTGACCTCAGCCCAGAAGACCTTCAAGAGTTCCAATCCCTGCTGTTGGAGATTGGACACCAAATCGTTCACGACACCTTTGAAGACCTCGCGCCCCACCCGATTCCGCCCTGCCTAGACTGTGAGTTCCTTGCGCTGTGCCAACGCCATTTCGGGCTAAAGATTGACGGGTATAACATAGGGGACGCATGAATGCCTACGAACGACGCTTGGGGCGCTATGTAGCCCAGCAGTGGCGCCCGCTGGTAGTAGCCCTTATCTGCTCTGTGGGTGTGACGGCGATTACGGGCGCAACTGCCTACCTGTTGGAAAAAGTCATCCGCTCGATGGATATGCGCGATGCCCAACAGCTGAATGTCGTCTCACTGACAGTGATTGCGCTGTTTGCGCTCAAGTGGTTCTTCTCGTATGGCCAGGTGTACTATTTGGCGAAGGCGGGGCAACGGCTCACGGCGCGCCTGCGCGAAGACCTGTTCGCTCATCTCCAACGGCTTCCGATAGGCTTTTTCCAGTCGCGACAGGTGGGCGCCATCCAATCGGTGCTGACTCATGATGTGCCGACCCTGCAGAGCGCGGTGCTGTTGGTGCGCGACACGCTGGATGCCCCCCTGCGCATCGTGGCGTTCACCGTGTACATTTTCATACTCAACTGGAAGCTGGCGCTCTTGTCGGTAGTGTGCCTTCCGCTGATTGCCCTGCTGATACAGCGTTTGGGGCGTCAAGTGCATCGTATCGCCCACCAGACGCAGGGCGCGCTGGCGAATGTGTCGGCATTAGTGCAGGAGGCGCTGGCGGGCATCCGCGTGGTGAAGACCTTCGCCACCGAAGACCGCCAGATAGCACGCTTCATAGAGCGTAATCAGCAGGTGCTCAGCCACTCACTGCGCGGGGAACGGCGTCGGGCGCGCTTGCGCCCCACTGTGGAGTTCATCGGCGCGGTGAGCATCGCCCTCGTGCTGTGGTCGGGCGGGCAACTCGTGGCACGGGGCGAGATGGAGGTCGGTCAACTGCTGAGCTTCCTGTTCCTGCTCCATCAGATTGCTCAATCGGCTTCGGGAATCGGCACCATCCAGCTGACGCGCAAGCAGGTGAGCGCCTCCGCCGAGCGCATCTTCCGCGAGGTGCTGGATGTGACGCCCGAAGAGTACGACCCGCCCGACGCTGTGGAGCTGCCTCCTGCACGCGGGCGCATCCAGATGGAGCGCGTCTCGTTCCGCTATCCGACGGGCGAGCAGGCGGTGCGCGATGTCTCGTTTGAAATCGAGCCGGGCGAGGTGATCGCCCTCGTGGGGCACTCGGGCGCCGGCAAAAGCACGCTGGTTGACCTGCTCCTACGCTTCTATAGCCCCCAATCGGGCAGGATTCTGGTGGATGGGGTGGACATCCAGCAGGTGCGCCTGAGCAGTCTGCGCTCGCAGATTTCGGTCGTGCCCCAGCAGACGGTGCTGTTTGTGGGCACAATTGCCGAGAACATCGCCTACGGCGCCCCCAACGCCACGATGGAGGAGGTCATCCAAGCCGCCAAGCAAGCGCACGCCCACGAATTTATTGAACGCCTACCCGACGGCTACCACACGCTGGTGGGCGACTATGGGGTGCGCCTTTCGGGGGGCGAGAGCCAACGAATTGCGATTGCGCGCGCCCTGCTGCGCAACCCGCGTATCTTGGTGCTGGACGAGGCGACCTCGGCGTTAGACCCGATTGCCGAACGCGCCATTCAGCAGGTGATCGAAGAGGGGCGCGGAGTACGCACTACCCTCATCATCGCCCACCGCTGGACGACCGTGCAGTGTGCCGACCGCATCTTGGTGATGGAGCGCGGGCAACTGGTGGAGCAGGGCACGCACGCCGAACTGCTGGCGTGCAACGGCGTCTACGCCAATCTTTACCGCGCGGTGCTGTTGGAAGAGGAGATACCCGACCCCGTCTAAAGTCCTAATCCCGATAGATTTATGGAACAAACTTAGAGGAGAACCATGACGAAACGAACGGTGACTTTGATTCGCGGTGATGGAATTGGGCTTGAAATCGCCCAATCGGTGATTGATGTGTTTGAATCAGCGCAGGTGCCGATTGAGTGGGAAGAAGCCTATGCAGGGCTTGGCTGTATGGAACGCTTTGGCACTCCCATCCCCGAAGAGACGCTGGAATCGATACGACGCAACCGCATCGCCCTCAAGGGGCCGACTACTACCCCTATCGGCACAGGACACCGCAGTGTGAATGTCGCCATTCGCAAGGCGTTTGACCTGTTCGCGAATGTGCGCCCCACGCGCTCGATGCCTGGTGTGCCCACGCGCTACAACGATGTCGACCTTATCTTGGTGCGCGAGAACATCGAGGACACCTATGCGGGCGTGGAATACTGGCAAACGCCCGATGTCGCCGAGTCGCTTCGGCTCATCTCGCGTCCAGGTTCCTATGCGGTGATACGCTATGCGTTCGAGTTGGCACGCCGATTGGGACGCCAAAAGGTGACCTGCGTGCATAAGGCGAACATCCACAAGGCAACCGATGGGCTGTTCCTGCAGTGTTTCCGCGAGATTGCCCAAGAATATCCCGATATCCAAAGCGATGACATTTTGATTGACAACGCCTGTATGCAGTTGGTGATGCGCCCTGAGCGGTTCGATGTGATGGTGTTGCCGAACCTGTTTGGCGACATCGTCAGCGACCTATGCGCGGGGCTGGTGGGCGGACTGGGCGTGGCGCCGGGGGGTAACATCGGCAACGGTTATGCGGTGTTCGAGGCGGTTCACGGCTCCGCGCCCGATATCGCTGGCAAGGGGATTGCGAACCCGACGGCGTTCTTGCTCTCGGCGGTGCAGATGCTCCACCATATGGGACTGCATCGCGAGGCGATTCGGATAGAGACCGCCATCCGCTACACGCTGGTTTCAGGCATCAAGACGCGCGACCTGGGCGGAAACGCCACCACCAGCGAGTTCACAAAGGCGGTCATCAGCAACTTGCCCTCCCCCCAGAGCATCCTGCGCCCCAACCAGCCCGAAGAGGAGCCATTTACGGTTCAAATGCCTGAACCGATTTCCCCTGAGCAGAAGGGCTGGCGAACCATCGGCGTGGATATCTTCTTCCACAGCGCAGAACCTCCGCGCAACTTGCCCAAACA
>CAKZQI010000216.1 GCA_937139515.1 uncultured Armatimonadota bacterium
GAAGGGTCTCTGCTTTGGGGTTCGTTGAGATTCTTCGCTTCGCTCAGAATGACAGAAAGGGGGTGTCAGAATGACAGAAGGGGCATCGGGGCTAACGAAATTTCTCAATCACCCTCCAACGGGGTACACTACAATTTATGGGTGGCTCGTTAATCAATCTGGCGTATTTGGTGTCGGCGGTTCTGTTCATCTTGGGTCTAAAAGGGCTTTCGCACCCACGCACGGCGGTTCGGGGCAATCGGCTGGGCGCGCTGGGCATGCTGATTGCCATTGTGGCGACCCTGCTTAATCAAAATATCATCAGTTACGCGCTGGTGCTGGTGGGTTTGGTGGTCGGAGCGTTCATCGGCTTGTTAATGGCGCTTCGGGTTCAGATGACCGCAATGCCCCAGATGGTCGCTTTGCTGAACGGGTTTGGGGGAATCGCCTCCGCGCTCGTTGCTGGAGCCAGCCTAATTGAGACCACCTTGCCTGAAGTGATACCGCCCGTCCCACTCCTCCAGTTGACCGCTGCGACCGCCGCCTCAGGCATCATCGGCGCGGTGACTTTCTGGGGCAGTTTAGTGGCGTTCGGCAAACTACAAGGTATCATCACCGAGAACCCCCTGCAGATTAGCTCGCTTCACTACATCAACGGCATATTGTTGCTGGGCGCAGTGGGGTTGGGAGTGATGCTCACACTGAACCCGACGGCGGTGGGCTACTACTGGACGCTGTTGGCGGTGGCGTCGCTGGTGGGTCTGCTGTTGGTGTTTCCGATAGGGGGCGCCGATATGCCCGTCGTGATTGCCCTGCTCAACTCCTATTCAGGGCTTGCGGCGGCGTCCACAGGCTTTGTGTTGAACAATAACGCTTTGATTATCACCGGCTCGCTGGTGGGCGCGTCGGGGATTATCCTGACCACGATTATGTGTAAGGCGATGAACCGCTCCCTGCGCAATGTTCTGTTCGGGGTCTGGGTGCCCAGCGAGGCAGGACCGAAAGCGGAGGATGTGTACGCAGGCAAGGTCAAAGCCACTTCGCCCGACGAGTTAGCGATGCTTCTGGAGGGGGGGCGCTCGGTCGTGATTGTGCCCGGCTACGGGATGGCAGTTTCCCAAGCCCAGCACGCCGTGCGCGACCTGATGCAGATTCTGGAGGCACAAGGCATAGAAGTGGAGTTCGCCATCCACCCTGTGGCGGGACGGATGCCGGGGCATATGAATGTGTTGCTTGCCGAAGCGGATGTGCCCTACAACAAACTCAAGGAGATGGATGAAATCAATCCGCGCTTTGAGCAGGTGGATGTGGTCATCGTGATTGGTGCGAACGATGTGGTCAATCCATTAGCCCGCACCGACCCCAACAGCCCGATTGCGGGGATGCCTATCTTGGATGTGGACAAGGCGCGCAGCGTGGTGGTCATCAAGCGCAGTCTCAGTCCGGGCTTCGCGGGCATTCCGAACCCGCTCTTCTCGGCGGACAACACCCTGATGCTGTTTGCCGATGCCCGCGAGGGGGTGCAAGGCATCATCAGCGCGCTCAAGGCGAAGTAGGGGTTGGAAAAGGAGGTCTCTGGGTCGCACCTGCCTACAAAGTATGGAACCCCCGCCCTGACCCTCCCCCTAAAGCAGGGGGAGGGAGTGCTTGAATAACACAAGGGCACAATCCCCTCACTTGGGCTTATCAAAACCGTGTTCTATCTTCTTCCAATAGGTCTCAAAATCAAAGCCGGGGCTGTGTGCGGGCACATGGCACCCCATACAGGATTGAGGTCCTGCCTTGCCCAGTCGGTTGTTTTGGGGGTCTAACACATGGCGCTTGGCGGGTCCGTGGCAACTCTCACAACCGACATCTTTGAGATTGGGCGTCTTTTGCATATTTTGGAACCCGCTCTCAAACTCCAACCCGACCACATGGCATACCACGCACTCAGGGTCTTTGTCGTGTTTCTCGTCAATCAGCGTTTGCATCGCTTTGGCGTGGGCGGTGCGCTGCCAGATGCGATAGTCCTCCGAATGGCAGGGCATACAAGTGCGACTACCCGCAAACTGGTCGCCCGTGAGAGTGGGGCGTCGGGGCACCATACCGAGCAGGTCTTCCGCCTCCACACGCGCCAAATAGCCCAGCTTGACCTGCATAATCGTGGGGTCGTCTTTGAAATCTTCGGTCAGGCGCGTGTAGTCCACCTGTGCCACTCCGAGCGGTTCACCCTCTATCTTCGCCAAGCCAACGAACTTGGCATCGTTGCCAGCGAACACGAGCCGTGTATTGCCCACCGTGCGGGTCGGTAGCGGTCCGTCGCCCCCCTTTGCGTACACAATCATATGAAAGTAGGGATGGGCTTGGGCAATCGCCTCCGCCTCCTGGGCAGTTCCGTAGAAAAGGAGGAGGCGCAGGTCGCCTTGAGTTTCTATCTGGGAGCGCAGGGTGTCCAGAGCGCTGAGATGGGGAACTACCTGGAGCTGAGGATTGCGCTGGCGTACCGAGTCGGCATACTTATCCGAAATCAGCCCGACGACCAACACGCGCACCGCACGCCCCAAGTGGCTCTTCTCCAACACTGTGAAGGGCGTGAACACGGGGTTCCCGTTCTCCTGTACATTCGCGCTCAAAAGGGTGCCTTTGAACTGAGATTGTAGGCTCTGGAGGTAATCCAAGCCGAGCTGGTAATCGTACTGCCCCAGATTCAGGGCGTCGTAGCCCATCTGATTGAGCATTTCAATCAGCGTTTCCGCCTTGAGCTCGTCTTGGCGGTTTTGGGCTTTAGTGAGGTCGCCATTTTCCAAGCGGACAAGCTGGTACTCTTGGGCAAGCTGCTTGAGCAGGCTCCCACGGCGTGGGATACCGCCCACCATCGGCTTGGAGCAACCGCACGGGGTGATGTAGCCGTTGATTTCGGAACCGAACACTATCCCTAATGGAAGCGCTTTTGAAATCGGCTCTGGGCGATAAAATCCCAAGGAGACTAACACCAGCAACGGCAACCCGAACCACATCACCAAGCGTCCCATCGTTGACCTCACCTCTATTGTAGCACAAATCGGCAGGAAATCGGGGTGTGGACACGAATAGGCTTGCCGTGATGCGACGAATAGGGCTTTTCGGGCTGAGTCTGTTGTTCCTTACTGGCTGGGGCGACATCTCGTTCAGTGGTTCTGCCAGCGCAGGGATGGGCGGTGCAGGGATAGCGGTTCTGCGTCGTCCTGAGCGTCAAGCCTCGCTGAACCCTGCGGCAGTGGCGTATGTCAAGAACTTTCGGATTGGGGCAGGAAGCATTGACACCTCTGCACGGGGCGCTTCGCTGAGGACCTTGTTGGGCGATTTAGATGTCGGTACTGGAAGCGTCGCCGATTTAGCGAACACTGCCACCCTGTTGCGCAAGTTCGCTCGGCAGGATACCGAACTTTTGCTCACGGGTGATTTAGGGCTATTCGCCAACGGGTTCGGCATCTCGGTGGGCGGTCTGCTGGATGCACGCCTGTTGCCCAACGAAGCCCTCCGCAACTGGGCACGAAACGATGGCAATCCTGTGAACATCCCCAGCACGGCGCGGGGCGACCTCATCGCAGTGGGCGTGTTCAGCTTGCCCGATATGATGGGGGGCGTGCGTTTCTCTGCTGACGATGGTGAGCTGGCGGTCGGCGCGAAGCTCCGATTTCTTCGCTTCTACTACACGCACTACTTAGCACAGGGAGCCCAACTGCAGGGCAGTGCGGGAGTGCGCGCGCCCGAACTGCAAGGACGCGACTTCTTAGAGCGCACGACGACCGCCTTAGACCTCGGATTTATCTGGCGCCCTGCGGGAGACTCAAACTACACCCTCGCCGCTGTGGTGGAGAACTTCATCGAGCCAAATGTCCGATTTGAAGCGACTGACCGCAACGGACAGGTCTTTCGGTTCAAGCCTCTCGTGCGTACCTATCATCTCGGTGTTGCGGTGGACACAGAGACGGGCACGCTTTTCGTGTTAGACCTTGTGGACATCGGCAACAACGCGGGGCGCGGGGAGGTGCGTGCAGGAATCGAACAGCGGGTCGGACGGCTTGCCCTGCGCACTGGCTACGCCTCACGCACCGGCTGGACGGCTGGGCTAGGGTTGGGCGGTTTCAATATCGCCTATTCAGAGCAGTTCCCTGTGGTGGTCTCGCGCACCCTGAATTTCTGAAATGACTTGCGAAATCGTCGCTGTCGGCACGGAACTGCTTTTAGGGCAGATTGTGGACACCAACTCGGCTTATCTGTCCGCACGGCTTGCCGAGATTGGCGTGAGCCTCTATCGGCGCGCTACGGTGGGCGATAATCGGGAGCGGTTGGTGTCCACTCTGTCCGAAGCGTGGAGCCGCGCGGATGTGGTCGTCACGATTGGCGGGCTGGGACCAACGGACGACGATCTCACTCGCGAGGCGATTGCTCAGGTGTTGGGCGAGACACTCATCTTGGACGAAGAGCAGGCGGAACACATTCGTCGGTTTTTTGAGGAGCGCGGGCGTGAGGCGACCCCACGCCAACTGCGCCAAGCGATGCGTCCGCCCAGCGCCAAACCCATCCCCAACCCGAACGGCACTGCGCCCGGACTGCACGCCGAGAAAGCGGGCAAAATGCTGTTCGCCTTGCCCGGTCCGCCCAACGAGTTCATCCCGATGGTGCAAAACTACCTCCTGCCCACGCTGGGGGCGTTCACGGGCGGGCGGGTCATTCGTTCCCGTGTGCTGAGGCTCTGCGGGATTGGAGAATCGGACGCTGAAGCCCAACTACACGACCTCATCGCCAGCACCAACCCAACCTTAGCCCCTTTGGCGAAACTGGGCGAGGTACATTTCCGCATCACTGCACGCGCCGAAACCCCCACAGACGCTGACCAGATGATTGCCGAGATGGAGCAAAAAGTGCGCGAGCGGTTGGAGTACTACATCTTCGGTATTGACGAGACCACGCTGGAGCAAGCGGTGGTGGAACGGCTCGTCCAGGCGCGCCAAACGGTCGCCGTCGCCGAATCGTGTACAGGAGGGCTGTTGGGCAACCGCATCACCGATGTGCCTGGCAGTTCCGAAGTGTTCGTAGGTGGGGTGATTGCCTACAGCAACGCCATCAAGCAGGCGGAACTGGGCGTGCCCGCCGAGGTATTGGCAACCGTCGGCGCCGTGAGCGAGGAGACGGCACGGGCGATGGCGGAGGGTGTTCGCCAGCGGTTCGGAAGCGATTGGGGAATCGGGATTACGGGGATTGCAGGACCCGGAGGCGCCACGCTCGAAAAACCTGTGGGACTGGTCTATGTGGCAATCAGCGACGCACGTACGACGGTCGTGCGACGCCAACAGTTCATCGGCGACCGCAAGACGGTCAAGTGGCGTTCGGCGCAGTATGCGCTCTGGCTCTTGTATCGGGGGGTACGCGACGGCGGATGCGACTCTTTATTGCGGTCTTGATTTCGCCCGAACTGATGCACACGCTGGCGAAGGCGCAGGCTCGGCTCCAGCGCGAATTGAACCATCCCAGCCTACGCTGGGTAGCGCCCGAAAACTTCCACATCACCCTACTGTTTCTGGGCGAACAGGAGGAGACACGGCTTCCCGCTATCCACACCGCCCTTCAAACGGTCAGTCAGCAGGTAGAGCCGTTTGACTGGAGCGTTCGCGGATTGGGGGTATTCCCAAACTGGAACCGACCCAGTGTGTTGTGGGCGGGTGTTCAGCAAGGGACGCCACCTCTCAGCCAGCTGGCGCGCAAGCTGGAAGAGGAACTTTTGGAATCGCCGTCAGGCAAGCCGTTTCATCCCCATATCACCTTTGCTCGCTTCAAGAACGAGATGTTGTCGCGTCATCGGGATGGCGATTTCCTGCTTCGGCTCCAACGCAGTGCCGAGGCAATCGGGAGCTCCCTCCAGGGTGTTGAACACACAGCCCACCTAAGCCTGATGCTCAGCGAGTTGACACCGAAAGGCTCTCGGTACACCGAGTTGGAGCGATTCGCGCTCAAATCACGCGAGGGGTAGAGGATTCAACCCCTCACACAGCGTCCAGTGCCTGCTTGAGGTCAAGCACTAAGTCCTCAGGATGCTCCACCCCGACCGAGAGGCGAATGAGGTTCTCGGTGATGCCGAAGGCGCGCTGGTCTTCCTTACTCATATCGGAGTGGGTCATCGTAGCGGGATGCTCTGCCAGCGACTCGGTGCTACCCAAGCTCACCGCCAACTTGATGAGTTTGAGCGCATTCAGGAAGCGGAACGCCTCCGCCTCGCCCCCTGCAATCTCAAACGAAATCATCCCACCGGGCGCAAGACACTGGCGTCGGTACAGTTCAAACTGGGGATGCTCCTCGCGCAGGTGTCCCAAGTAGTTCACTTTCAGCACTTTCGGATGGTCGGCGAGGAAGTCAGCGACATAGCGCGCATTTTTCATCTGGGCGGTCATGCGCAGTTTGAGCGTCTCCAGACTCCTCAACAGTAGCCATCCTGTCCACGGACCTGCCATCGTGCCCATGAAGGTGCGCAGGGTCTTCACGGGTGCGAGCGCGTCTTTAGTGCCCAAGCACGCGCCTGCAATCACATCGCTATGACCGCCGATGTACTTCGTTGCGGAATAGAGCACCAAATCGGCACCGTGCTTGAGCGGGTGCTGCCACAGTGGTCCGAGGAAGGTGTTGTCCACCGCCACGGGCACCTTGCGCCCGTTGGGGGCATACTTTTTGGCTAAGTGGGCACAGAAGGCGATGTCCACTAAGGCGTTCGTGGGGTTGGCAGGGGTTTCAATATAAATCATCGCCAGCCGTTCGCGCAGGGGCGAGGAGGCTAACACCTGCTCCACCTCCTCGTTGGGCGCGCCCGCACGAAACGACAGCGTCTGAATGCCGAACTGGGTCAATACATGGCGGAACAGATAATCGGTGCCCCCATACAGCGGTTCACTGAAGAAAAGCGCATCACCGGGGCGTAGGTATGCCAACACGGTGGTCGCAATCGCTGCCATCCCGCTCTCAAACACCGCTCCCGCCTCTGCGTCGTCCCAAAGGCACAGGCGGTCTTCCAGAATCTCCAAGTCGGGGTTGTTGAGACGGCTATAGATAAGCCCCACCTGCTCGCCTGGTTGTTGCTCGCGCAATCCATAGGCGAGCTCAAAAAACGCCTTGCCCTCCTCCGCCGTCTTGAATACAAAGGTGGAAGTTTGGAAGATGGGGCACTTGATAGCGCCCTCCGACCACTCGGGCTTGTAGCCATAGCCCATCATGAGACTCTCTGGGTGAAGGGGTTGTGCGTTGATATAGCCTTCTGGTTTGCGTTCGGTCATCGTTGACCTCCATTATCGGCTAACCGCCATAGATTTTCTCCGGCTCAATTAGCACGGGTTCAATCTCTACTAACTCTTCACCCTGTGCCTCTTGAAAGAAGCAGGAGCGGTGCCCCGTGTGGCAGGCGACGCCGACCTGCTCCACCTGGATTAGCAGGCAGTCGCCATCACAATCCACCAGCACACGCTTGACATGTTGAAGGTGCCCGCTGGTTTCGCCCTTGACCCAATATTTCTGGCGCGAGCGGCTCCAGTAGGTACATTTGCCTGACTGGAGCGTGCGTTCAATCGCCTCACGGTTCATATAGGCGACCATCAACACCTGCCCGTTTTCGGCATCTTGGATGACCGCGGGGATCAAGCCGTTCGAGTCAAACTTGAGCGTGTCCAGCCAGTTCATCGTCAGTTGACCTGGATTTCTATTTTGGCGGTGGCGGGTGCGCGCTTGCCGTAGGGGTCGGCAATCGTTAGATGCACCGTGTAGGTTCCGCGTCGCGGGAATCGGCGTCGTACCACCTGCCCTTCACCATCCACTTGGTTGGGGTCTTCAAAGCTCCAGCGGAACACGACAGGCTGATTGCCCGCCTCGCTCACGCCGATAAAGGTCAGTTCGTCGTTGCCTGCTACCACGAGCCTCGTGTCGCTCCGTGAGGTGAAAGTGCCCCCGAAGGCGTTCTGCACCACCAGATAGCCTTGGATGGGGGTCTGCTCGCTCAACACACGGATTTCACCCACATAGAACACGCCCACACTATCGCCCGCGATGGCTATGCGCCGTATCTGACCGTTGGTCTCACGCAGACCCGGAATGCCTGCCAGCGGAACGCTGACCGACTGCCAGCCAGCGTCGTCCGGGCGGATATTCTGCAGGGGAAGCATAAACTCGGTCTTCTTGCCATCGGTTGTTTGCAAGATGATACGCACTTCGCTCATGGTGGGGGATGTCGTTTGTCCTCCACCACCGCCACTGGGAGCGCCCGGTGCGCCAGGTCCTGACAGTCCGCCCCCTGCTTGGGGGCCGCCAGTAGGACCGCCTCCAAACTCACCGAATCCGCTCGGTTCGCCGCGTGCGCCTCTGCCTGCAACCGTGCCTGGAAAGCGTAGGGCGAACCGCATCACCTTATCCCCTGCTCCAAAGTCAGGTCGCAGGTCAACAGGGTTCTGAAATTCAACCCAACCGCCCGAAAACTGCCCGCGTGTAATGATTTTCAACGAGCGACTGCCGACAAAAGTGGTCTCGGTGCTGTCTTCAATAGAGCCTGCGCCCCAGTTGCGCAAGGACAGCCCTGCCTGCTCGGCTGGCTGTCCTTGATAGAGGATGGCATCTGCCGTACCCGTGCAGAGAAGCCCAACCGCCAATCCAATCGTCATCCACCAGTGGCTCTTCATCGACCGTTCTGCCTCCGCCTTGATTGTACCCTATGCGGTACACTCGTGCTATGCGCAACCGTTCTGGGGAAGAGGCACGGATTGAACTGATTAGGGAGCGCGTGGCACGGCTGGTGCCCGCAATCCCAGTGGAAATTGTGCAGGGAATCGGGGATGATACGGCGGTTGTGCGCTTGGGCGACCAACTGATTCTGTTCACAGTGGACATGCTGGTGGAGGGGGTTCATTTTCGGCTGGATTGGACGGACGCCTACCGCCTGGGCTGGAAGGCTTTAGCCGTGAACCTGAGCGATATTGGGGCGATGGGCGGACAACCAGTGCTGGCGTTGCTTTCGCTAGCGATGCCAGAGAGGATGGGAGCGAACCTCTCCCCCCCATCCCCCCTCTCCGCAAGCAGAGAGGGGGGAGTAGCCAGTAGTGGTTCCCCCTCTCCGTTTACGGAGAGGGGGTCAGGGGGTGAGGTGAACTCAGAAAACCTCACCCCCCCAGCCCCCCTCTCCGCAAGCAGAGAGGGGGGCGAGCCAAGTGCCCCCTCTCCGTTTACGGAGAGGGGGTCAGGGGGTGAGGTGAACTCAGAAAACCTCTCCCCCCTATCCCCCCTCTCCGCAAGCAGAGAGGGGGGAGAAGCAAGCAGTGGTTCCCCCTCTCCGTTTACGGAGAGGGGGTCAGGGGGTGAGGTCAACCAAGAAACCCCCTCCCCAACCCTCCCCCTAAATGCAGGGGGAGGGAGCGCGTTGCTCCCCTCTCCCGAAGCTTCGGGAGAGGGGTTGGGGGTGAGGGCAACCGAAACCCCAACGCAAAAAGAGACAGAAAATGAGCTCGCTTGGCTCCACGCTTTCGCGAACGGCTTGCACGACTGTGCCAGTGCCTATCAGACCGTAATTGTCGGGGGCGACACGAACCGCTCTGACAAGATAGTAATCGATGTGATGGTGATGGGCTTGCTGGAGGGCGAGCCAGTCCTGCGTTCGGGGGCGCAGGTGGGCGACTGGATTTTGGTAACGGGCACGCTCGGCGGCTCGCGAGCAGGACTCATGCGCCTGATGAGAGGCGAAACCAACGACGAACAGGCACTCACGGCACACCTGATGCCAATCCCGCGCGTGCGTGAGGGGCAACTCTTGCGACAGGTGGGAGTGCACGCGATGATGGACATCAGCGACGGACTGGCGGAAGACCTACCAAGGCTCCTGCGTGCCTCAGGGGTGGGCGCGGTGGTCTTTCCCCATCGCATCCCCGTTCATCTTTCCGCCCAGCGGTATGCCCATCAAGCGAGCGAAGACCCTGCACAGTTCGCTCTACAGGGCGGCGAGGATTATGAACTGCTCGTCTGTGCCGACCCCGAAACCGCTCAGAAACTGCTCCTACAACTGCCCACCGAAACGGGCACTCTACTGACTTGGATTGGGGTGATTGAGCCAGGGGACGCACTTTGGTTAGAAGACGAAGGGGGCACGAGGACACCTCTCACCCTGCGAGGGTGGAGCCACTTTTAGCAGACCCCCGCACCGTCCACCGCCTCACACACGAGGAACTTGGGGGTATAGCTGGAGTGTTGTGCATACTCAACGCTGGCGTGTTGGACAAACGGTTCAACCGACTCTTTCTGCACCAGCGCCACACATGCGCCTCCGAAACCAGCCCCCGTCATGCGTGCGCCAATACAGCCCGGCGCATTCAGGCACGCTGAGACCATCCAATCCAGTTCGTCGCAAGAGACCTCGTAGTCGCCGCGCAGGGAGGCATGGGAGGCGTGCATCAGGTGGCGCACGGTGTGGATATCGGCTCGGTGCAAAGCGTCCACGAACGCCAGCACGCGGGCATTCTCGCTGACCACATGGCGCGCACGACGCTGAGCAGGCTCTGACAGCAAAGGCAGGTACAGGCTCGCTTGTTCGGGGCTAACATCGCGCAGGGCTAAAATCGTATCGCCCAGAAGCGCCCTCAGCTCCGAGACCGCCCCCTCGCATTCGGCACGCCGTCGGTTGTATTCTGAGTCTGCGAGCGTGCGCGGTTTGCCCGTATCTGCCACCACGATGACCCATCCGTCAGGGATAGGCACCGTGTTGATGAACTGGGTGCGCGTATCGATGAAGAGAGCGTGCCCTGCCTTTCCGAGCAGGCTGGCGAACTGGTCCATAATTCCACAGCGCACGCCCGCATAGTGCCATTCTGCTTGTTGACACAGGAGCGCCAACTCCAGCGGACTTAGCCCCAGCTGGTCGATTTGGTTCCACATCACGGCGACGGCGCCCTCAATCGCAGCGGACGAGCTCAGCCCTGCTCCCAGCGGGAGGTCGCTCATCACCACGGCGTCCACGCCTTTTAGGATGCGCCCTGTGTGCTTTTGGAGGCTACTCGCCACTCCCGCAACATAGCGTATCCA
>CAKZQI010000217.1 GCA_937139515.1 uncultured Armatimonadota bacterium
CAACGCTATCCCAACGCCCTTCAGAAGGGCACGGTGTACTATTCAGACCAGACGCATTCGTGTGTGGCGCGTGCCCTAAGCATCCTGGGCTTTCGCCCAGAGCAACTGCGGGTCATTCCCAGCGATGAGCAGTTTCAAATACCTCTACACACCCTAAGAGAACAGATTGCCCGCGACCGCGCCCAAGGCTGGGAGCCGTTCTGTGTCGTTGCGAACGCTGGCACGACCAACACAGGCGCAGCGGATCCACTGGACGCTCTGGCAGACCTGTGTGAAGAAGAGGGGCTGTGGCTCCATGTGGACGGAGCGTACGGCGCCTCGGCAATCCTGACCGACGAGGGGCGCCAACGCCTGCACGGGATTGAGCGCGTCCACTCGCTGGCGATTGACCCCCATAAGTGGCTCTATCAGCCGATGATGGCAGGGTGTGTGCTCGTGAGGCAGATGCACCACTTGTACGAGGCGTTCCACATCCTGCCCCCATACCTGCAAGATAAGGAGGGCAAAGGGGGTGTTGACCTCTGCGACTACGGTGTGGAGCTTTCGCGCAACGCCCGCGCACTCAAAGTGTGGATGAGCCTCAAGGTGTTCGGGATGGAGGCATTTCGTCAGGCGATGGAACACAACCTACAACTGGCTCGGTATGCGGAGCAGGTGATACGCACCCTCCCCAACTGGCGTATCGTTTCGCCCGCCACGATGGCGATTGTTGCTTTCCGATACGAGGCACCGGAACAGAGCCACGAAGCGAACGACATGCTCAATCGCGCGCTCGTGGAGGCGATGCTCAACGACGGCTTCGCCCTCGTCAGTTCAACGGTACTGAAGGGACGGGTGGCACTGCGGATGTGTACGCTCCATCCCCACGCCACCTACGCCGATGTGGACGAGACGCTCCGACGGCTGAACCGATTTGCGCTTCAAGGGGGTCACCTATGAAAAAGTTGACGATGGTGATTGCATCGTTCTGGTTGATTGTGGGGCTTTCACAAGTGATGACTGGGCTGGTGGGACAGTCCTCACGGGTTCCGCTGACTGCGCTGTTCCAAGTGGCGGGCAGTGTGTTGTTGCTCCTGCGCAAGCCCCTCGGCTGGGGGATGCTGATGGCGATGTCGGTGATTATGATGGCGCTGGGCTGGATTTCGGTGCTGGTCGGGTTGTTCGCCTCTCCAGAACAACTGCGCGAGATACCCTACGTGATGGGGATACCACCTCGGGGAGTGGTCATCCTCACTTCTCTGCTAATCAGCCTGATTGGAATGCTCTCGTGGCTTGGTCTGCGAGGCGACCGCCCTGCGAACTGGAGCTGATAAGCCCGAAACCTGTTATCTCTACCGTAATCGTTTTGCCCTCGAGTGGCACAATTTGACTCGGATGAGGGCACGACGATGAAGGTGCTGATTGCAGAGGACAGTACGGTGACCGCCAAGCTGCTGGAGAGGCAGCTCCGCGCGGAGGACTACGAGACACTGCTGGCTTACAACGGCAAACAGGCGTGGGAACTCTACCAGCGCGAACTACCCCCCATCGTGATTACCGACTGGGAAATGCCCGAGATGGATGGCGTTGAACTCTGTCGTGCAATCCGAGACCGCGATGCAGACGGCTACACCTATGTCATCATGCTCACTGCCCGCAACCAGAAAAACGACAAGTTAGAGGCGTTGGAGGCGGGCGCCGATGATTTCCTAAGCAAGCCACCCGACCCTGCCGAACTGCATGCCTGCCTCAAGACAGCTCAGCGTATCCTGAATGCGGAACACCGCCTCCAAGAGCAGAACCAACAACTGCGCGAGATGTACGAAGAGCTTCAAACTCAGAACGAAATGCTCCTCTCGGCACAGAGGCTCATCGAACACGCCAATCGGCGGTTCGCCGAGCTCTTTGAACATGTGCCAGTCGCCTGTTTCACTTTTGATGGGGAGGGGATTTTGCACGAATGGAACCGCGCCGCCGAACAGCTCTATGGCTACACCAAGTCCGAAGTGCTGTTCACCTCGATGTTCGAGAAGGTGTTTCGCGGTGAGGTGGGGTCGCGGGTGTTGGAGGTGGTTCAGCATGTGATGCGTGGCTCCAGCCTCACAGGCGTCGAGTCCGCCGATGTAGACGCTGAAGGCAACCTGCACTATGTGCTGAGAAGTGCAATCCCCCTGCGCAACCACACAGGCGAGGTGGTGGGGGGCATCATGTCGGTGGTTGATGTGACCTACCGTGTGGAAACCGAGCGCCAGCTGAAACTGCTCAACGAACAGCTCCAGAACTTGGCCATTACCGACGGCTTAACAGGGCTACGAAATCGACGCGCCTTTGAGGAGCATCTGATTCAGGAGGTCGCCGAGGCGAAGCGCTTCAGGTCGCCCGTTTCACTCCTGATGATCGATGTCGACCACTTCAAGCAGTTCAACGACACCTTCGGGCACGCGCTGGGTGATGAGGTTCTGCGCACGGTGGCGTCTATCCTCGCACGCGAGGCGCGCCAATCCGACCTCGTTGCTCGGTACGGGGGAGAAGAGTTCGCCGTAGTTATGCCCCATACCGACCTGAACTCTGCGATGCTCGCCGCAGAGCGCTTCCGCCGAACCGTTGAAGCTCATGAAGGTTTCCCCCGCTCGGTGACCATCAGCGTCGGCGTCGCTCAATATCTGGACGAGATGACCAGCCCCGAAGAACTGGTCAAACTCGCCGACAAAGCCCTCTACCGCGCCAAAGAACAGGGGCGCAACCGAGTGTGTGCTAACGGCTATGAAACTCTCATACCTGGTGTGGCATAAGCCAGAAGCAGGAAAAGCCTTGTAATCGGCGGAACAGAGAACCAGATAGCAGAGGTCAAAATGGTATGAATCGAGCCAGAGTCACTGCCAAAGTTAGCCCGAAAGTCCGTGCCCAAGCGAGCCAAGGACTGAAAATCTTAGCCGACTTCCTGCCCCTCAATGAGGAGGAGCTGATGGAAGTGATTGCCCAAGAGGTGGAGGGCAACCCTGCGTTAGAGTTTTCGGACGAGGAGCCAGTGTACCGACGCGGGGAAAAGATAGAACTCCTCCCGTATGATATCGATACGGAGGAGAGCGGAGAGGGCAGTGGCTTTGAAAGTGATTACAACGCGCTCCTGGCTGTGCCTGCGCTGAACCTACACGAACACTTGCTGGGTCAGCTAACGCTCGCACTTCCCCACGAACTGATGCCGATTGCCGAGTACCTGGTCGGTTCTATTGATGCGCAAGGCTACCTCCGCACCGATGTGGAAGAGGTCGCCCTCCAGTTGAATTGCGAGCTGGAGCAAGTGGAGCGGGTGCTGGCGGAACTGCATCGGTGCGACCCGCCTGGCATCGGCGCACGCGACCTGCGAGAAGCCCTGCTTCTACAAGCGCAGGCGCTCCAGCGCAGCGAACTGACGCCCGAACAGCAAGACCTGCTGGATGTGGCAGTGATGATCCTGGAACGGGCTTGGGACGAACTGTGCCGAAAGAACCTGAATGGGATTGCACGGCGCCTGCACGAGGACGAAGAAACCATCGCACGCGCCGTTGAGTTCATACGAAGCGAAACGAAGCCCTATCCTGCCGAAGGATTTGAGTTCGCCCAAAGTACGACGAATAACCCCCCCGCCTACGAGCCGGACATTATTGTCTATCGGTCGCCCGCTGGGCTGAGCGTGGAGGTGCGGGGTCGGTATCATGAAAATGTTCGCCTCAGCCCCGCCTATCGCGAACAGTACGAGCAGCTCCGCAAAGCGCATCGGAACTTTTCCAACGCTGATAGCGAGCACATCGTTCACTATGTGTCGCAGGCGAAGTTGTTCATCAAGGCGCTCCACCAGCGTTATCAGACGCTCAAGCGGGTCGCCGAGGCGATTGCTCGGCGCGAGTTCAATTTCATTCAGACGGGCGACCCCCGCTTCCTCTTCCCACTCACCCGTGCCGAGCTGGCGGAAGAGACGGGGCTTCACCGCTCCACGATTGGGCGCACCGTGCGCAATAAACGGATGCAGTTGCCCAACGGAACGGTCGTGCCGTTAGATATCTTCTTTGATGCCTCCTATCGTGTGGCGTTGATGATCCAACAAGTCATCGAGCGGTACGAGACCCCCGAACGACTGCTCAGCGATGCGGAAATTGCCGAATACCTCCACCAGCACTGGGGCATCCAGATTGCACGGCGCACGGTCGGCAAATATCGTCATCAGCACCGCATTCTTTCCTCACGCTGGCGTGAGCGCGAACGGCTCGTCGGGTAGAATCTCCACGAATAAGGAGGTTCAACGATGAGCAAGAAGTTTCACCTAATAGCGGAACCCCGCACACTCACTGGCAAAAAGGCACGACGGCTTTTGCGCGAAATGAAAGTGCCTGGCGCCCTCTACAATGTCAACGGCGCCACGCATCAGGTGCAGTTTCCAGAGAAAGCGCTGAATGCGGTGCTATCGCAAGCAGGCACCACGCACATCATTGAAGTGGAGTTCAACGGACAGAAGTACGACACGCTCTTGCGCG
>CAKZQI010000218.1 GCA_937139515.1 uncultured Armatimonadota bacterium
ATAAGTCTCTCAGCAAGCGTCGGAGGTGGTCAGCGTCCATATTTTGGGTCCAGCTGCCGTCCACAGCGACGGTGGTCTGTCCCGTCTCTTCCGAAACCATAATCGCCACACAGTCGGACGACTCGCTCGCGCCGATGCCTGCTCGGTGGCGCGTGTGCATCGTGTCGGGAATGTCGGGGTTCTGGCTGAGGGTGGCGAAGTAGACCGACGCTTCCACGATTTCGTGAGCGCGCAAGATAACGGCGCCATCGTGCAGGGGCGAGCCGGGGTAGAAAATCGCCCTCAGCAGGGGCGAAGTGACCTCGGCACGCAGTTCCACTCCGTTGCCCTCGGCAATCGTATCTTTGCGCTCCCACACAATCAATGCGCCCACCCGCTCGCGCGCCATCTGTTGCACGGCACTGACCACCTCATCAATCGCCCGACGCATTCGGTCTTCGTCCGCCGAACTGAAACTGCTCCGCCAGAACTCCACCCGTCCAATCGTCTCCAGCACGCGCCGAAGCTCAGGGAAGAACAGAATGACCAACGCCACAGGTCCCAAAGTGGTGGCACGGTCTAACACCCAGTGAATGGTCTCTAAGCGCAAGAGGTCGCTGAGGTAGAGCGCCAAGCTGAAGACTAATAGCCCGATCAGCACTTGATAGGCGCGCGTGCCTTTCGCCAACAACAGCAGGCGATAGATAAGGTACGCCACCAGTAGGGTATCAATCGCCAGAAACACCCACCGTGTTGAAAGATGCTCCGCTATCCGTAGCCAATCGCTCATCAATCGCTCGTTTCAGACCCTGTACGCTGAGAAGGGCTGGTGTGTTATTTTGATTATACCTATTTTTGACCTCCCTCTCCCTGCGTATAAGGGGAGCATTTAGGGAAGGGGTTCCAGGTACCCCCCTCCTTCAGGTTCCCCCCGCAAGCGTGGGGAACCGATTTTGCCCCCCTGCGTTAGGGGGAGGGTTCAGGGAGCTGATAAGGGTACATCACCTAAGTTCCAAATCACGCCAACCCGCCCCTATTTTGACACCCCCTCGTTAGCCCCATCGCCCCCCAGTGTCATTCTGAGCGAAGCGAAGAGTCCCTACATAACCCCAAGCCCAGACCCTTCGCTGACGCTCAGGGTGACAAATAGGGGAACTGTCATTCTGAGCGAAGCGAAGAATCTCGGTGCAACTTGAATCGGAGATCCTTCACTGACGCTCAGGGTGACAGGGTGGGGCAGTCGGGTGGAACCGAAGCTCCCTGCTCAGGGCGACCTACTTGCTTTTGAAAGTAGGCAGGCGTTCTGGAAATTGAACTCAACAAAGGTACCCCTGTCAGGGTTCGGGGAGGGGGTCAACATCTCTCTCACTGTGAGGTTCCCCCCGCAAGCGTGGGGAACTGCCGAAACACGCCTCCCCCTACGCAGGATTTGAGGCAACAACGACGAACTTCAGAGGTATGAACTTACCTCAGTCAGTGACGATTGTGGAGGTGGGACCGCGCGACGGTCTGCAGAACGAGCCGAACACGGTTCCGACCGAAGTGAAGCTGGAGTATATCCGCCTGCTTGCCGAGTCGGGGCTGTCGGTGATTGAGGCGACCTCGTTCGTCAGTCCCAAGTGGGTGCCCCAGCTTGCCGACGCGGAGCAGGTGATGCTTCAACTGCCTCGCCGTGAAGGTCTGCGTTATTCGGTGCTGGTACCCAATCTCAAAGGGCTGGAGCGCGCGCTTCAGGCAGGGGCGCAGGAGGTGGCTATCTTCACCGCCGCTTCGGAAACCTTCTGCCAGCGCAACTTGAACCGCACCATCCAGCAGTCGTTGGATGAGTACGCCCAAGTGGTGCGCCACGCACGGGAGGCAAACTGCCGAGTGCGCGCCTACATCTCCACCGCCTTGGTGTGCCCCTACGAGGGAGATATTGCCCCAGAGCAAGTGGTACCCATCGTGGAGCAGCTGATGGCGATGGGCGTGGACGAAATCAGCTTGGGCGACACGATTGGCGCGGGTGTGCCCACGCAAGTGGCACGGCTCACCGAAGCGGTGCTTCAGAAAGTGCCCGCCCACCAGATTGCCTACCACTTCCACAACACCTACGGCACCGCGCTGGCGAATGTGTTGACGGCGCTTCAGATGGGCATCACAGTCTTTGACTCCAGTGCAGGCGGGCTGGGTGGATGCCCCTTCGCGCCCGGCGCCACGGGCAACCTCGCCACTGAAGATTTGGTCTACATACTCCATAAGATGGGCATCCAAACGGGGGTCAACTTAGAGGCGATTGTGTCGGCAGGGCGATATATTCTGGGCGTGCTGAACCGCGCAACCCCTCCCAGCCACTACTTGCAAGCGATTAGCCCCTGCGCCGTGCCCAAGAGTGCGGATGTCTGGTAGGTATAATTGGGCGTTATGCGAACCGGTCAGCGCTCCACAACTCGGATGGCGCTTATTGTCGTTGTTGTCCTCATTCTAATCTATTTGGGGAATATTGTATTCGGCTATTTTCAGGCAAGCCGAATGGAACTGCGCCCTCTCAAACCGTCTTATTTCACCGTGTTCGGCTTCCCCTCCCGCGAGATGGAAGAGCGACGCTGGAAAATCATCATCACCTATGAAGTCCCCAAAGTGATGGAACAGCTCCGCGAGACCCGCGGTTTGGTGCGTCCTGAGTTCGGTGCGGAAGACACCCAGAACTTTCGGCGCGTGCCGATGGAGCAGGTGATTGAGACCCTGCCTGTCGTGCTGACTGAACAGCACATCGAGAAGGCGTGGGTCGAGAAGCGCGAGGCGGAGACCCTGCGCGCTCAGCCAGCGTTCTATGTGGTGCATTTTCGTCTGACCAGCGAGGGGCGGGCGCGCTTGTGGCAGTACGCTCGCCAGCACATGGCGCAGGTGCGCACCTTGGGCGAGAAACCTCGCGACGAACGGCTCCTCATCATGATTGGCGACCAGAGCTGGGCGGCGCCGATGATTGGCTCGGAAGTCGCTACCAGCTGGTGGCTCGCCAGCCGTTTCAGCTTCTTGCAAAGCTCCGATGTACAAATCAAGCCAATCATCGACGAGGAGATTGCCAACACGATTGTCCAAGGGGTAGAAGAGGCACGCCAGAAACAGCTGGCTCAAGGAGGTGCCCGATGACTATCCGCTTAGGGCATAGCCCCGACGCCGACGATGCTTTTATGTTCTGGGCGCTGGCAGAGGGCTTGGTAGAGACTCCACTTCAGTTTGAGCATGTCCTGCGCGATATCCAAACGCTCAACGAATGGTCGCGCGAGGGCAAGCTGGAGTTCACGGCGATGTCGGTGCACAACCTCGCCTATGTTGCCGACCGCTATACCGTCTTGAACCAGGGGGGGAGCTTCGGCGACCGCTACGGGCCAATGCTGGTGGCGCGTGAACCCATCCCGTTAGAGCAACTGGGCGAATATACGATTGCGGTTCCGGGTAAGCTCACCAGCGCCTACTTGGCGTTGCGGTTGTTCTTGCCGAATGCTCAGACGGTGGAGATGCCCTTTGATGCGATTATGCCTGCCGTGCGGTCGGGCGAGGTGCCTGTGGGACTGCTCATCCACGAGGGGCAACTGACCCACTCGCAAGAGGGGCTGACGCTCCTGCTTGACTTAGGTGTCTGGTGGGCAGAGCAGACGGGAGGGCTACCGCTCCCGTTGGGCATTAATGCCGTGCGTTCCGACCTGCCTCTGGATATCCAACACGAGATTGTGCGCGTCTTTCGTGAGAGCATTCGGCTCGGTTTGGAGAACCGCGAGCGTGCGATGCAGTACGCGATGCAGTTCGGGCGCGGGATTGACCCCGCCACCGCAGACCGCTTCGTGGGGATGTATGTGAACAAGCTGACCCTCAACATGGGCGAGCGTGGTCGCAAGGCAATTCACGAGTTTCTCCAGCGCGGGGCGCAGGCTGGGATTGTGCCGACTGTACCGATTCGTTGGTTAGAGGCGGAGTGACCCGCATAATACACAAAAAAATCAGGAGGTTCCTGGGTGGAACCCCCTGATTAGGTTGATTGCTCCTACGCCTTAGAAGTCATCAAAGTCGCCTCCACCGGCGCCAGGGGTCGGCTCGGGCTTCTTCTCAGGCTTCTCGGCGACCATCGCCTCGGTGGTCAGCACCAAGCCTGCAATCGAAGCGGCGTTCTCCAGCGCGGTACGGCTGACCTTGGCGGGGTCAATAATGCCCGACTTGACGAGGTTGACATACTCGCCCGTGCGTGCATCCAGACCCTCTTCCTTGCCGAGCGCCTTGACCTTCTCCACGACGACCGAGCCTTCCAGCCCAGCGTTCTCGGCAATCTGGCGCAGAGGCTCTTCCAAGGCGCGTCGCAGGATGTTCACGCCCGTGCGCTCGTCATCGTTGTCGCCGATGCCATCCAGCGCCGCCTGTGCCAAGAGGAAGATTTTGCCACCGCCAGGCACAATCCCCTCCTCCACCGCAGCGCGGGTGGCGGACAGGGCATCCTCAAAGCGGTGCTTCTTCTCCTTCAGCTCGGTCTCGGTTGCGGCACCGACCTTCAGCACCGCTACA
>CAKZQI010000219.1 GCA_937139515.1 uncultured Armatimonadota bacterium
GCGCTGGTGTTGATGTCCTCACCAAAGTAAACCTGGGCGTTGCCCCCTATCATCAAGGAAGCGATAACGGTTGTGCAAGCGGTAGCTATCTGAAATCCTCGTGTTTTGAGCATGTTGTTGTCCTTTGGCATCTCGTTCAAGTTCTGGATGCCACTGAACGTCAAGACTCAAGAATCACCCAAAAGCGGACATGACACGCTCAAACCTTGAAAATCCAGTACATTTACCTGATGACTGGGAATTGTAAAGTATCTGCAATTTCCCCCTACGGCATTCGGTCAATCACAAACGCCTCACGGCGACGGGTAGCGCTGTTGTAGCCTATCCCCACGATGTAGCGCCCACTCGGCGACACCGCATAGGCGTCTAACAAGACCGAACCGCTGGACAGTAGGGCTGAGAAGTAGTCTGACAACCGAAACATTCCGAGTTCGGGTGTCCATGCGGTCGCTTGTCCATTAATCCCGCCCACGATGAGCGTGCCATCTTGGTTCACCGAGCGTGCCATCCACCTGCCCAAGTTCTGCATGCCTGTCGCTTGGCTCCAGCGAAAGGCGCGTTGGCGGTTGGCACTGTTGAAGCTATAACCGACGATAACGCCGCCATCGTGCGAGAGTGCTTGCGCACAACTGGTTGCGCCGCCGAGTGTGCCGAGGTTCTGGGGCTGTCCCAGAATCCCCCAGCGGACCGCACGCCACCCCCCACTGGCTTCGCGTGCTGTGCCACCCACCCAGTTGCCGTCCCCTGAGATCGCGAAACCTGCCCACTGTGTTCCCCCGAAGGCAGGCAACTCGGTGAACCCATTTTGGGGAGTCCATCGGAAAGCGCGGGGGCGCCCATTGACCTCATAGTAGCCAGATACCGCTCCGTTTGCCGAGATGCCCATCGCATAACCGTTTGTGCCCGATGAGGTGAGCGTCTGCAGGCCCGCGCTCTCCGACCAGCGGAAGGCACGCCAGCGTCTCGTACCGTCTTGAGTGGCGCCTGCGACGAAGCCGTTGTCGTTGACCGCATAGGCGACACTATTGACACCGCCCAGCGTGCCGAGCCAAATGAGACGCCCTTGCCACTGGCTTTCCATATCGAGCAGGAACGCTTCCGTTCGCCCTCGGCTGGCGTTGTATCCTTGTCCTGCCAGCGTGCGCCGATTCGCAGAGAGCAGATGCGCCTCTACAAGACGAGAGCCATCCCCCAATAGTCCTGCGTAAACCTGATTGAGGTTCTGCAGTCCGAGCCGAGCTGTCCATAGGAAAGCTTGCGAAATGTCTTGGCTATCCTCCGCCATGCCGATGACCATCGCGCCATCAGCGATGAGGTCGTTCACGGCACTATTTCGTCCACCGAAGGTACCGAGACTTTGCATGCCCGTCGCCTCCGTCCAGTGAAAGGCTACCGTGCGTCCCTGTGTGTCTTCAGAGGTCCCAACGATTACCGTTCCATCGGCGGAGACATCTTCGGCGGTGCTCCACTCGCCTTGTAGCGTGCCTAAACTTTGCATTCCCGTAGTGGG
>CAKZQI010000220.1 GCA_937139515.1 uncultured Armatimonadota bacterium
GCTTGCCATCGGTTGTCCGTCCGTTTCAGGATAGATGATGGTTGGTTTGTCCACAGTTGCTTGCATTCCTGCTCACCGAGGAGATTATACCCCACCTTTCTGGGGTACAATTTTCGTATGCTGACACGCCAGCAGTTTCACGAGCGACTGGAGCAAGGCGTGTTGGTGGCAGATGGTGCCATCGGCACAATGCTGGCTCTGCGTGGGATCTCGATGCCATATGAGTTGGCGAACTTGACGCACCCCGAGATAGTGCGCGCCCTCCACCGAGAGTACTACGACGCGGGCGCACGCCTGATAGAGACCAACACCTACACCGCCAATCGGATACGCCTGTTCAACCTGCCCGAACGCGGTAGCGAAATGCCCCCTGCCTATAGCCAGCTGGAACGGTTCGGCACACCTGCCGACTTGGTAACGCGCATCAACCAAGAAGGCGTACGCCTCGCTCGTGAAGCGGTTGAAACCGATGCGCTGGTGTTTGGTGCCGTCGGTCCGGTGGGCAAGCCATTGGAACCGGTAGGCGAAACACGGCTGGATGAGGCAGAGCAGGCGTTTCGCGAACAAATCTGCGCCCTGCTGGAAGTGGGCGTGGATGGCTTGATTTTAGAAACCTTTATTGACCCCCGCGAGCTGGAGTTAGCAATCCGCGTGGTGCGCGCGTTGGCGCCCGACATCCCGATAGTGGCATCCAAAGGCTTCGTGGAGGACGGCGAGACCCTGATGGAGGGGCTACCCGAGCATTTCTCCCAGACCACCTCTGCGCTGGATGTGGATGCGGTAGGAGCGAACTGCATCGTCGGTCCCCAGCGGATGCTGGACATCGTGCGTATGATGGCAGGGGGCACTGACCTGGCGATTTCGGCGATGCCTACCCCCGGCTTGCCCCAGTTGGTGCGCGGGCAGGTCGTGTACGACATCCACCCCGACTATTTCGGCAAATACGCCACACGCTTGGTGGAGGCAGGCGCCCGAATTGTGGGGGGCTGTTGCGGGACGACGCCTGACCACACCCGTGCGATTGCTCAAAATGTCGCCAAACTGCACCCCACGCGCTCGACAACGATGAGCCCCATCGCACGGCGCGAGCGCAAAACCGAAGAACTCGCCACCGCCAACCCCTCCCACCTCTCGCAGATACTGGGCACAGAGCGCGTGGTCACGGTGGAGTTAGACCTCCCACGCGGGCTGAAGATACAGAAGGTGATTGAGAACGCGCGCCTGCTGAAGGAGCACGGGGTGCAGTTGATTGACATCTCGGATGGTGCCCGTGCCCGCCTGCGAATGAATGTGATTGCTATCTCGCACCTCATTCAAGAGCAGGCAGGAATTGAGGTGATGATGCACTTTGCCTGCCGAGACCGCAATCTGCTGGCAATCCAGTCCGACCTGCTGGGTGCGCATGCGCTGGGCATCCGCTGTATCTTGGCGATTACGGGCGACCCCGCCCAGATTGGCGACTATCCCACGGCGACCAGCGTGTTTGATGTGGACGCAATTGGGTTGGTGCGCATTCTGAGCCGATTCAACGAGGGGCGCGACCTCGCTGGCAACACCATCGGGATGAGAGCGAACTTCACCATCGCCGCTGCGTACAACCCGCTCGCCCCCGATTTAGAGATGGAGCGCGACCGCCTGCGACGCAAAGTAGACGAGGGAGCGCACCTTATCTACACGCAACCGATTTTTGAGATGGCAATCGTGGAGCAGACCGCCGAGCTAATGCAGAGGCTCAAAGTGCCGTGGTTAGTGGGGGTATTGCCGTTGCGCAGTGCACGCCACGCCGAGTTTATGCACAACGAGGTGCCCGGCATCTCGATCCCCGAACCCATATTGAGGCAGATGAGCGAAGCCCCCGAAGACACGGCGCTCCAAGTGGGGCTGAGCATCGCCCAAGAGTTTGTGCGCCAAGCCGACCCCTACGCTCAGGGCATCTACCTCATGCCCCCAGCAGGCAACGCTCAGATTGCGCTTCAAGTGCTGGAGGGGCTGGAGCGATAGGCACTTTCTGACCACTCTTCCAAGCGAGGACGCATTTCGGGCGACCAGTCGTGCCCCAACTCCTCGTAAGTCAGCAGGCGCTTAGGCTGAGAGAGCGCATCGTAAAGAGAGAAGACCACAGGCGCGCGGATGCCGGGGTCTTTCAGCGCAAGGCTTACCTGCGTAGGCACCCGCACATACGGCGCATGATTGACCGCATCGTAGTACTGAAGGGTCTGCAAGAGCGTTTCCAACGGCACTTTGTGGCGTTCCCGATAGTCGCTGAACTCTTTGAGAGGGTATCGCCACGCTGGACGCCCCAGCAGATACTCCCAATAGCTCAGCGCAGGCAACTCCGCCACAACCGCCTTGATGAGCCGACACCACGCGCCCATCATCACCGCTAACCCGCCCCCTTGACTGAGACCCGCGGCGGTCAGTCGGCTGGCATCTACTTCGGGCAGGGAGGTTAGCACCCGCGCCGCCAGCAAACAGTCCAGCATGATTCGGCGGTACACATAGGTTGCGGGTGTCTCAATCCCCTGAGTGAAGTAGCCCAGTTCAGGGCTATAAGGCACATTCGGTACGACCGCATAGCCGTGCAGGTTGATGGAGAAAGTGATATGGCGCTCAAAGGCGGAGTTCTCGTTGATGGGCACTGTGCTGACACCGTAGCCTGGCAGGTACAACACCGCTGGGAGCGGTTTCGGAGGGCTTTTAGGCAGGGCAAGCCACCCCTCGCGCCCTTTGCCATCTGCACCGAGCCAGCGCACACGCTCCACACGGTGCGTAGGTAGGTCATCCCCCGATAAATGAACCCGTTCCACTATCACAGGCAGGCGTTCACTCTCGGCAACCACCGACTGCCAAAACGGCTGAAAGTCGGCGGGAGGTTGAGGGCGCTTGAGCAGAACTGCCTCGCTCATTTAGCCAAATACCGAGCGCTCTAAGGGGTCAATATGTAGCCCTGTTGTTAGGAGCCAAGCGGTGGCGCGCTGAATCTCTTCGACAGGACCTTCCAACTCCACCAACGCCCAGCCATAATCCTCGTCAATATGCGCCTTCAGGATATTCACTTTCAGGTCAAAGTCGCGTCCCAGTCGCCAGAGCCATGGCACTTGCACTTGGTCGCGGTTGACGGTGGCGATTTTCATAGGAACCTTGGTCATTCGGAGCCTCCTTGCTGTAGTCGTTGCTCGCGTTCGGCAAGCAGTTCATCCATCATCTCATAGGCATAACGCAGGTGGGGAATGACGATGGAGCCGCCGATGATGAGGGCGATGTTCATCGCCTCGTGCAGTTCCTCGCGGGTCGCCCCCTCCTGCACGCACCGGTCGATGTGATAGAAGATACAATCGTTGCACCGAAGCACCATCGAGCCGACCAACCCCATCAGTTCTTTGTACTTCACGGGGATAGCCCCTTCATCGTAGGCGCCCGCATCCAGCGCGAAGAAGCGCTGAAAGGGCTTGAAACCGCTGTTGAGGATACGGTCGTTCATTTCGGTGCGATAGAGCCGAGTCTCATGGGCACGCTTGCGCATCGCTAAAAGTGTACCTCACTCCTTAGCGGAGGGGGCTGAAAAATCGTAGCACGGGCATCCTGCCCGTGAAGAGTATCTTGGGCAAGGATGCCCAAGTCATGAAAAAAATCGTGGCACGGGCATCCTGCCCGTGAAGAGTATCTTGGGCAAGGATGCCCAAGCCACGAGAAACACGATGGGCAAGGTGCCCCAGCCACAAGTAAGTGAGAGTGCCGCGCTCCAAGCATTTCTCAAACACCCTCAGTAGGGGGCGCTGTTTTATCCCCCTGTTTCCAAAACGCCTCCCCACTTTTGAACGCAGGCGGTAGCCCTGAGTAGAGAGATTCCGTTCCACCCGAAAAGCCCATCCTGTCACCCTGAGCGTCAGCGAAGGGTCTTGTCACTCTGAGCCGAAGGCGAAGAGCCTCGCTTCGCTCAGAATGACAGATGGAGGGTGTCAGGTGACAACAGGGAGCGATAAGACTATTGAAGGCGCGCCAAAGTGTGGGCGAGTGGTGTGAGTTTGAACCCAAGAAATGTACCCTCACTAAGAGTTTTCCATTCAAGGCAGGACTTCCATCCCCTAACCCGAACAAAACCAGTATGCAGACCTATGGCTTAGGTGTGGTTGGTTGTGGTGGGTTCGGGCTGTTCGCGCTTCAGCACTTCACTCAAGTGGAGGGGGTTCAGCTGGTGGCGATGGCAGGCACTCACCGTCCCCAAGCGATTGCTTGTGCCCGCCGGTTTGGGATACCCGACCCGATGGAGGTGGAGGAGTTGGTCGCTCGCCCCGACATTGACATCGTCTATATCGCCACACCCCCTTTCCTGCACTATCCTCAAGCGAAGCTCGCTCTGGAAGCGGGCAAACATGTCATCGTAGAGAAACCGCTCACTACGCGCTTAGACCATGCAGAAGAGCTTTTACGGCTTGCCCAGAGCCAGAATCGCTTGCTCGTCACGAACCTAATGCAACGCTACAATCCGCTTTTTGACAAAGCGAGGCAGTTGATTGCGGAAAAGCCTCTGGGCGAACTGCTCCACGCCTACTTTGAGAACTACGCCACCGATGAGGGTCTACCTCCCGACCACTGGTTCTGGGATCGCGACAAGAGCGGAGGCATCTTCATAGAGCATGGAGTCCACTTTTTTGACCTGTTCGAAGGGTGGCTGGGCGAGGGGGAGGTGCTCTCGGCACAGCGGAGCCGACGCCCCAACAGCGGTGTGGAGGAGCAGGTGCAGTGTGCGGTGCGCTACCGGGACGGCATCTTGGTCAACTTCTATCACGGCTTCCATCAGGTGGGGCGGATGGACCGTCAAGAGATGCGTTTCGTGTTCGAGTTGGGCGATGTGACTCTGTACGAGTGGATACCGACGCGCGTGCGGGTACATGCGGTGTTGGATGAGGCGCAGACCCGTGCGCTGTGTGAGATTTTCCCACGCGCCATACTGGACATCTCGGCGGTCTACGGTGGCGAAGGGCGTCACGCCCGCTCACGCTTCCAAGAGCGTGACCTGTACCAGATGGTTGAACTGCACTGGGGGCTGGACGACGCAAAGATGCACAACTACGGGCGCCTGCTGAGGGCGATGATAGAAGACCAGCTGGCGTACTTACGCAATCCGAACCACCCACGCACGCTCACCGAGCAGAACGGATATCGTGCTTTACAGGTTGCAGTCCGAGCGACAGAGTTGGCAGTGGGTTGATCCGGGCACCAAACATCGAGCTTTGGCTCCACTCGAACACTCCACCCTGTCTCCCTGAGCGAAGCGAAGGGTCTGTGCTTAGGGTTTTGTTGAGATTCTTCGCTTCGCTCAGAATGACAAAAGAGGGGGACTGAATGACAACCCCCACACCGTCACCCTGAGCGTCAGCGAAGGGTCTTGGCTCCCCTCTCCCGACGCTGCAGGAGAGAGGCTGGGGGTGAGGGCGTAAGCTCAGTGCCTCCACTTAATCGTACAACCCACAGGCGGGGTTGACGAATGGTGAGGAAGGTCGTTGTTCAAGAGCGAGACAATCGCGTCGCGCACATACTCCTTCTGAACCTGGTTCGGATGCTCCCAGTTGTCGTCAAAGCGACCGTGGTACTTCAGGTCGCGTTCCTCATCAAACACGAAGAACTCTGGCGTGCGCGCCGCTTTGTAGGCATGTGCCACCGACTGACTCTCGTCATACAGGTAGGGGAATGGGTAGTCCTTCTCCTGAGCGATACGCTTCATGTTCTCAAAGTCGTCTTCGGGGTACTGGTTGGGGTCGTTGGAGTTAATCGCCACGAACGCCACGCGGTCGCCAAACTCGCGTGCTAACCTAATCACGCGGTCTTCATACGCCTTCACATAAGGGCAGTGGTTGCACCAGAAGAACAGCACCAGCACAGGCTTGTCAGCGAAGTCTTTCAGCGTGTAGGTCTTGCCATCTACTCCGAGAAGCGAAAAATCATAAGCCGAGTGCCCGATTTCCATTAGGTCTCACCTCCGTTGAGTGCGTTTCTCACAGCCTCTCGCAAAGTGGTCAGCGAAGGAAGCGGGGAGAGGCGCCCGTCCTCGTGGATGAAGGTACGACAGGTCAAGCGGAAGGGGAGATGGGGTTGGGGCTGAATCTCTTGCCCCTCTATGCGAATGGTGGGCGAACCGATGAAACGATATGCCTCAGCCTCCCCTTGCGTCTCGATGCGAGTGACCTGCACTTCTACCCGAACCCCTTCCCACTGGAGCGCCTCCTGAAGGAGCTCCAACGCCCGTTCGTGAGAAGGGCATTCAGGATAGTAGAGCAGTTGTACCCGCATCGCTACTTGCTATTATACCTTTTCACGCTTGGAGGGTTTGAACATTTGAAGCATCCGATCTGTCACGGCGAATCCGCCGACCACATTGATGGTGGCGAACACGACCGCCAGCGTGCCCAGAATGGCGGTAAGCGTCGTGTGCTGAGTGCCCGCCGACAGGATAGCGCCGATAATCGTGATTCCTGAGATGGCATTAGAACCTGACATCAGGGGCGTGTGGAGTGTCGGGGGCACTTTGGTTATCACTTCGAACCCCACGAAGATTGCCAACACGAATACCGTGAGCGCCACCACAAAGGTTTCCATACCTGTTTTAGGATACCCTATGAGGATTGCGAACGATACCAGTTCAGAATCGCATACGCATAGCGTCGCGAGCTCTGGGTGAGGTTGCGCACATCTGCCACGCGTATCGGTTCGGCTAGCTGGCGCAACTGCTCGGCAATCTGCTGAAGGGTCTCGATGGGGTAGTATAGCCCTTCACCGAGATAGGCTACTTCGCCAAGTTGAATGCCCAGCTCCAACATCGCTCGTATGGCGTCGGGAGGCGCGCCGATAAGCCGAGAAGCAAAGCGCACCGAAGGCACCTGAACGCCCGCCTCCCGATAGAGTTTCAGCACCCGCTGATAGAGCGCTTGCTGACGCGGTGTAAGTTCCATCTCAGAAACCTGCCCACTCTAAGTAGGCACGCACGGCGCCCGACAGGGGCTGACCCAACAGCATCACCGCCAGCGTGCCCGCCACCAAAAACGGACCGTACGGAAGCATTCCCGGCAGTTCCTCAAACGGTTCGTCGATGTTCTCTTCCTCAGGCTGACCCAAACTGGCGTAGATACGGTTTTGCACCTTGAGCGGGAGGAGCGTAATCAGCACATCTACCCAGAGCAAGTAAATCCCACTCATCATTAATAGGCTGGCAATCGGTTCGGGGGGAGGCAGTGGCTCGGTATCGTCTTCATGCGCTTGGTGGGACGCCGTTTCCGCGCGCCTGCGCAGGTATGCCCATAGCCCTCCCAATACCGCACCTAACACTATTGAAAGCGCGAACGCAACGAGCATACCTGGCAACAGCAGGAGCGCTCCCATCGCACGCACCAACCTGATGTCGCCGTGTCCCATCGCATCGCGCTTGAAAACGATGCGTCCGATGAGCGCGATCGCACAGAAGAGCGTCGTGCCCCAAAAGGCGGAGAGCACAGCGGTTCGCAAACTGAGGTGTCCCCAGCTTGCCCAGTTCCAGTCGGTGGGCTGACCGCTGAGCAGGAACGCATGCAGTAAGCCCAGCAACAAGAGTGCCACATTCAACTCGTCGGGGATGATGTAGTGCAAAAGGTCAATCACAAAAATCGCAATTAGCACCGAGCCAGCGAGTGCGAAGAAGAGGAAGCGCAGGGGCATCTCACCCACCACAAGCCACTGCCACCAGAGCCACCCCCACAAGGTGGCGTTGGCGACCTCTACCCAGATATAGCGCGGACTAATACGCACTCCACAATACCGACAGCGCCCCCTCTGGAAGAGATAACTCAGAATCGGCACCAAGTCGGGGATACCCAAACGATGTTGACACGCAGGGCAGTGCGAGGGTGGGAACACGATAGAAAGCCTTCGGGGCAGGCGGTAGATGAGTACATTTAGGAAACTTCCTACAGCTGCCCCGAAGGCGATTCCGAACACCAGGCTCCAAGCGGGAAACATCCCGACTAGCTCTGGTTCTGGCTCAGGTTCGAGATGACCTCAATCATCGGCAGGAACATCGAGATGACGATGAAGCCGACGATGAAGCCCAACAGCACTATCATCACAGGCTCGATCGCTGCGGTCAAGCTGGCAATCGTGGCTTCTACTTCGTTCTCGTAGAACTCGGCGATTTTGTTGAGCATGTGGTCGAGCGAACCCGACTCCTCACCGACGCTGACCATGTGGACGACCATCGGCGGGAACATTCGGCTACGCTGGAGCGGGTCGGCGATTTTTTCACCCTCGCGGATGCGCGAGCGCGACTCCATAATGGCGTCCGACACGACCGAGTTGCCCACGACGCCTGCGACCGTCTCCATCGCCTGCAGGATTGGCACGCCCGAAGCGAGCAGAGTGCCCATCGTTCGGCTGAAGCGCGCCATCACAATCTTGTGGTGGAGCGGTCCGAACACAGGCACGCGCAGTTTCACACGGTCAGCGACACGCCTGCCCACGCGGGTACTCACGAACAGTTTGTAGGCGATGATGACCGCCACCAGCGCGATGACCACCACATACCATCGTTGGGTGAACAGCGCACTCAGGTCAATCAGGAACTGGGTCGGGGCGGGCATCTCCTTGATACCCAGCTCCTTGAACAGGTCAGCGAACTGGGGCACCAGCCACGACACCAGGAAAATCACGATACCGACCGCTGCCAGCAACACAATCACAGGATAGGTCAGGGCGGATCGGATTTTTCGGCGGAGCTCCACATCTTTCTCAAGGAAGTGGGCGATACGCTGGAGCGACTCCTCCAACACGCCACCGACCTCGCCCGCCCGAATCAGACCGATAATCAGCGGGCTGAAGGCTTTGGGATGGCGTTGCATCGAGCGGGAGAGGCTCTCGCCCGATTCGACACGCGCCGAGAGGTCGTTCAGGATTTTGCGCAGGCGGGCGTTGTTCGTCTGCTGTTGGAGCACATCCAGACACCGAATGAGCGACACCCCTGCGTCCAGCATCGTTGAGAACTGGCGTGAAAAGATAGCGAGGTCGCTCAGCTTCACGCGTCCGTAGCCCCCAGCGGGCACGCGCGGCGCCTTCTTGTCCTGGCTGATTTCCAACACTTGAAGCCCTTCTTGCTCCAGGCGTTTCTTCAGCACTTCGGCGTTCTCTGCTTCTACCTTCCCTGAGCGGGTCTGCCCGTTCGCATCGCGAATCGTGTAGTTGAAGTACGGCATACTCTCTGCCTCCTGTTTTTATCGACCGCGTCCGGGCGCCACAGGTTGCGCGCCGGGCACTGTGCCGGTGGGGGCAATCATCTTGCGCAGTTCGTCGGGGTTGATAGCGCGGGACATCGCCTCTTCGTAGGTCACCCAGCCCTTGACATAGAGGTCTCTTAGGCTCTGGTCCATCGTCTGCATGCCCATCTGCCCGCTGGTCTGGATCATCGTGTGGATTTGGTGGGTCTTGTTCTCGCGGATGAGGTTGCGGATAGCGGGCGTGGCAATCATGACCTCAATCGCAGGCACACGACCGGGCTGACCCGCACGCGGGAGCAACTGCTGGCTGATAATCGCCTGTAGGTTGTTGGCAAGCTGAATCCGAATCTGCTCTTGCTGACCGGGCGGGAACACATCCACAATACGGTCTATCGACTCGGCGGCGTTGTTCGTGTGCAGGGTAGCGAACACCAAGTGTCCCGTCTCGGCGGCGGTGATAGCGAGCTGGATGGTCTCCAAGTCGCGCATCTCGCCGACCAGAATCACATCGGGGTCTTCACGCAGGGCGGAGCGTAGGGCGGCTGCGAACGATTTGGTGTCTTGTCCCAACTCGCGCTGGTTGATGATGCTGAGTTTGTGTTGGTGTAGGTACTCGATGGGGTCTTCTACGGTGATGATGTGGCAACTGCGCTCGCTGTTGATTTGGTTGAGCATCGCAGCCAGCGAGGTGGACTTTCCAGACCCTGTAGGACCCGTGACGAGGATCAGTCCGCGCGGGCGTCGGGTGAGCTCTTCCAGGATGGGCGGGAGGTTCAGTTCGCGCACCGTCGGCACCCGAGCGGGGATAAGACGGAACGCGGCGGCGACGGCTCCCTTATCGCGGTACACATTTACGCGGAAGCGCGCCACCTTGTGCAGGCTGTAGGAGAAGTCCAGCTCTAAGTTCGTCTCAAACTTCTGGATCTGCTCGTCCGTGAGGATTTCATAGATAAGGCGCTGGGTAATGGTGGGGGTCGCCTTCTCGTAGTTGAGACGCATCAGTTGACCATCTAATCGGATGACTGGCTCGACCCCAGCGCTCAGGTGCAGGTCTGAGGCGCCCTTCTCAGTGACGATGTAAAGTAGTTCGTCGATGTGAGCTTCCTCAAGACTGCGCGGTTGCGCGATGGTCGGCTGTCCAGTCGGTTGTGCTGGCTGGGCAGGCTGGGCAGCCCCTGCCCCTAACCCCATCTGCCCTCCGTTCGGGGGCATCGCTGGCTGACCTGGGATATTCATGCTCATCGTTCGTGAGACCTCCTATGGCTAATCATCAATAGAACCCTGCGGTAAAGACCACGCGTCGGACTTCATCGGGAGTAGTAAGCCCTTCCAAGACCTTGACAAGACCGTCTTCCCGCAACTCTTTCATACCGTTTGCTTTTGCTGCTTCTTTGATGTCGGACAGAGGCGCACGCCGAACGATTAGCTCGGCGATTTCGGCGTTGACCACCATCAGCTCGTAGATACCCACGCGTCCGGCGTACCCGCGTCCTCGGCACGCCTCACAGCCGACCCCTTCCCAGATGGTGATCACTTGGTCGGGGTTCTCCACTTGGAAGCCGAAGGCGCGCAGGTCGGAAGCAGGGATGTCGCGTGGCTCCTTACATTTTTGGCAGACGCGTCGTGCCAAGCGCTGAGCCATCACGCCCGTCACGGTCGCCGATATCAGGTAAGGCTCCACACCCATATCCACCATACGAATGACCGCCGAGGGCGCGTCGTTCGTGTGCAGCGTGGACAGCACCAAGTGTCCTGTCAACGACGCTTCAATAGCGATTTCTGCCGTCTCCAAGTCACGCATCTCTCCAACCATGATGATGTCGGGGTCTTGGCGCAGGAAGGCGCGCAGGGCGCTGGCAAAGGTCAAGCCCGCCTTGCGGTTCACCTGCACCTGGCTAATCCCCGGCAACTGGTACTCGATCGGGTCCTCAATCGTGAGGATGTTCTTCTCGATAGAGTTGAGCTTGTGGAGCACCGAGTACTGGGTCGTGGTCTTGCCCGAACCTGTAGGACCGGTGGAGAGCACCATGCCTTGGGGCTGGATGACCAGCTCTTCCAAGCGGGCTTGGGTCTCTGGGGTGAAGCCAAGCTTGTTAAGCCCCAGCAACACGCTGGTCTTATCCAAGATACGCATGACGATTTTCTCGCCCACCGGGGTCGGGATCGACGAGACGCGTAAGTCGTAGTCTTTGTTCTGGTAGCGGATGGGGATACGACCGTCCTGAGGCAGTCGTTTCTCGGCGATGTTCATCTCCGCCATAATCTTGTAGCGGGAGATGAGGGGCGCCTGAACATATTTGGGGAGCGAAAGCGCTTCGTGGAGAACGCCGTCAATTCGGTATCGGATTCGCAGGTTGCGCACCTGAGGCTCCACATGGATATCGCTGGCGCGCTCGTTGATGGCTTGTTGGATAATCGTGTTGGCAACGCGGACGATGGGACCCTCTTCTGCCTCGCGGATGACTGCTTTCTCATCGTCTTCAGCGTCACCTCGTGCGCTATAGGCGGCGACTTCGGTCATCACGCTGGCGCGCAGGTCTTGCGGGCGAGCGGGTGTCGCAGCGGAGGCGCCCTCCGCGCCGTTCGTCGTCTCCGCTGCGAGCGCGGAGCCGCCGTAGGCTTTGCGGATGGAATCTTCTATCGCGCCCGGCGCCGCCAACACAGGTCGCACCACACACCGCGTGTTGATGCGCACATCGTCCACCGCCATCACATTGTTCGGGTCTGACATAGCCAAAAACAGCGTGTTGCCCTCTTTGCGAACGGGGATGACATTGTGCCGTTTAGCGATGTGCTCCTTCAGGATATTCGTGGCGGAAGGCTCGGGTTGGAACTTGTCCAAGTCCACAAACGGCATTCCCAATTCAAATGCCTTCGCCTCGTAGGCATCGCGCTCGCTCACTAAGGTCTGGTCCACTAAAATCTGTTCGAGCGGGCGCCCGGTTGATTTCTGTATCCTCAACGCATCGTCCAGCTGTTCCTGGGTTAACAGCCCCTTCTCCACAAGGTACTGACCCAGCGACTTGCGTGTCATAGCCATGATTTATCACTCCTGCCCATCGGTGTCCCTACAGATTCTTATTATAGCACATCCGCTCGGGATATGTGGTACAATCTATTCGCAGGGCGGGAGGCGACTCCTGCCGATTGCGGAGGTAGGAAATGGAAAAACTCTGGAAACAGATGGTTGTTGGTGGGTTGGTAGTAATGGTGGCGTTGGCGAGCGCCCAGACGGGCACGCGCACCCAGCGCGGAACGCAACAACAAGATGACGGGCGTATCCCAATCGCCCAAGCCGTGCAACGGTTGTCTGAAAAGTTCAACACGAAAATTCTCGTAGACCCTCTATTGACAACACGCGTTCGACCGGTGGAAGCGGATAGCTTGGAAGCGGGGTTAGACCAGATTACCGCTCAGACCAACGAGGTTGTCTGGCGCAAGGTGCATGTCAACAAGGTGCTGGGAGCCGAGCCGAACCCGGAGCAGGTCATCAACGCTACCCGCGCCCTGCTGGGCATTGAGTTGGGAGGCGTGATTGCAATCAATCCGCGCACCAGCACGCTCCACTCGTTCGTGGCGAACTTCCCTATGCCTCAAGGCTTTGAGCAGAGCCTGGAGCAGATGCAGCCGCCGTTTGATACCAAACCGCTCTATGTGGTGCTCAGCCCACGCGCTCCCAGCGGTGCCCAAGCTCTTCGCGGGACTCCGTCCGAGCAGTTTGCTCAAATCCAACAGCAGATGATGGAACTGCTGGCGAAGATGTCCCCCGAAGAGCGACGCCAAGCCCTTCAGGCAGGCTTCTACTCTTGGATGAACGCTGACCCCGAACTGCGCAATATGATGATTTTCGAGGGGATGCGCATGTCGTTTGAGTACTGGCAGACCTTGTCCCCCGACCAGCAGCGCGAAATGATGGAGATGGGGCGCCGGTGGTTTGAGCAGTACTTCGGTGGCGGGGGCGGGATGGAGTAATGCCTACCCCCACAAGTGAAACACCCCCTCCCGATTCGGGAGGGGGTAGGCATCAGCAGGGGAGAGAATGCAAATGAAGGGGCTACTTCTAAGCCTTACGCTGGGCCTGACGCTCTTCGGGCTGGCGCAGGAGAAAGGAACGATGGAAACCGCACGCAAAAAACTGCTGGTCGTCACGCATACAGCGGGCTTTCGACACGGCGACTCGATTGAACTCGGAGAGAAGCTCATCGCACAGATTGGCGAACGCTCAGGCGTGTTCACCGTAGACTACTGCCGAAATGCCGACGAGGTCAGCAAAATGCTCACCCCCGAATTCCTGAATGAGGGTCACTACGATGGGGTCATCTTCCTCAACACCACGGGCGACATCGGCATCCCCGACCTGCAGGCGTTTCTGGACTGGCTGAAGGGGGGCAAGGTGTTCATCGGCATCCACGCTGCGGCGGACACTTATCACAATCGCCCTGAGTATCTGGAGCTGGTGCAAGGGCAGTTCGCTTATCATGGTCAGCAAACGAAGGTCACTGCGAAGGTAGAAAAGCCCGACCATCCCGCCGTTGCCCACCTCGCCCCCGAATGGGCAGTCTTCGACGAGATTTACCTGTTCAAAGAGAACAACCGCCGAAATGTGACGGTTCTGCTCTCGTTAGACCGTCATCCCGACGACGGCACGCCCAACGCCAACAAGGAAGGCGACTACCTGCTGGCTTGGTGTCGCGAGTATGGCAAAGGGCGGATGTTCTACACCGCTTTGGGGCACCGCTTGGATGTGTGGGAAAGCCCCGAATACCAACAGCATCTTCTGGGTGGGATTCAGTGGGCGCTCCGACTGGTCGAGCGCGTCGAACCACGCCGTGAGAACTGAGTCGGAACTCCCTGCTCGGTGGGTTTTGTTCGGCGTGCCGATGACGCCGGGCATTGCGATGGGCGTCGGCGCCCCGCTCTATCTGCCGACGCTGGGCACGCCCGCTTGGATAGACCCCCGCTTGTTCGCTCAGGATGAGGAGGAGTGGCTCGCTCTGGACTACCGAATGCCCACCGAGCCGTTGGAGGTGGTGGCTATCGTGCGCTCGCTTCAGGAGGTGCCCCCCGTGCTGGCGCCTTATGTGCGTGTCGTAGGCTGGATTGTGACTGAAGAGCCTGAGCCACCCCTGCCCACCGTGCCCGTTTTGTGGGTGGCGAACCTTCCGAAAGTGCTTCCCTCCGAAGCGATTACCATCGTGGATGCGAACGCGGGTGTCGCTTACATTCAGCCGGGCGCAGAGGTGTTTGCGCTGTATCAAAACCAGCTCCTTCGCGTCGCAAGCCACAGCCGATACCACTTGGAGAGCGCGCACCTGCCCGTGCAAACTTGGGACGGTGAGAGCCTGCAGATAGGCGCGGTCATCTCACGATGGCAGGAAGTGCCCAATGCCGTCGCCACAGGAGCGGACTTCATAGTGGTCAAGGCGCGCAAGGCGCCGCCCCAAATCGCCCGCGCTGCTCACGAGTTGGGTGGCAAGCCCCTCTGGTGGCGCTTTCCAACCGATTGGGCGCACCGCTTGGAGTTAATGCACCACTTATCTCAGATGAGCCTAGAGTGTAACCTGACCGTGCTGTTGGAAAGCACTCACGATTGGGCACCGTGGTGGAACCATATACAGGAAACCCACGAGACACTGCGTAGTGTCCACCAGCCAGTGGGACAGTTCACGCTGGCGCTTTGGGGACACGCAAGCCATCCGCCAGCATTCCCGGATTACTTGCCCCTACGCTGGCAGGTGTTGGCACTGCCCCGTAGGCTTTCGGCAAGGGGTGCGAAGCGAATGCTCGCTTGGCACGAGGCGGTCGTCCGTGCAGGACTGCGCCGTGCTAACCTATTGGCGGAGGTAGACGCCGAGCGATTAGCGCAAGCTCTCGCCTGCGCACCCCACGCGCTGGCAGTGCCCCACGCGTCGGTTCAGGAGGCGAAGACCACCGTCGCACGGCTCGGTATCAGCGAGAGTCGAGAATGGCTCTTGAAGCGCTTGCGCAATTGGGACGACTCTGAGCTCAGGGGGCAACCAGCGCGTTGGGTAAGCGAACGCCTCTAAGTACTGAACAGGTATACTGGTTAGAGGAACTTACCGATGGAAGAGCGACACTACGAACTGGACGAGTCGGAACGAAGCAAACTGCTGGAAAAAATTTCGGACTTTCTTATGGGGCGTGATGAGATACGCTTTGCGTACGCGTACGGTTCGTTCATAGAGAGCCTACCATTCCACGACATTGATATAGGGACTTATCTTGAGGAGGATTACTTCTCTAAGACCGACACACTGGAATACATTCTTGACATAAGTGAGCAACTAAGGCGTCTGGTGCGTTTTCCTGTAGATGTGCAGGTGATTAATCGCGCCTCGTTAGGATTCCAGTTCAATGTAACACGAGGACGCCTACTGTCGTGCCGAGATGAGGAGTTTCGTCTGAAGTTCGTAGAGCGGGTACGACGCGACTACTACGATTTTGAGCCGATGGCACGCCAAATCTTGCGCGAGGTGCTTCGTTGAAACCTGTAAACCCTGAAGTGGTGCGGGCAAGGGCACTGGCAATACGCCAGCAATTGGAGACTATCGAGCGATATGCTTCTTTGCCCGATGAGCAGTTTTGGGAAGATGAACGCAACTTGGCGACGGTCAAGCTCGCTATGATCCAGATGTTTCAGGATGCAGCAGACTTATGCAACCACCTCTCGGTGCGTATGGCGTCGCGGGCGCCTTCCAGCTATCCAGAGTGTTTCGAGATACTGGGAGAAATCGGTGTTTTGCCCTCTGACCTTGCCGAGCGTTTGACACGAATGATGCGGTTTCGGAACCTGCTCGTCCATCAGTACTCCGAAGTGGATAACCAGCGTGTTCTGGAATATGCCCGCACTCGGACAGGCGACTTAGAGGCGTTCCTCCACGCCATTGGGCGCGCTCTGCCTGAATAAAAAATCCCCTACACACTCTCCATTAGCCATCAAGGTAGGAATTTCATTATGAGTGTAGTATAGTAGCCTACGGAGGCGTGGAGAATGGTATTCAAAAGTCCTTACAACGATGTACTCATCCCTGTGGTGGGCTTACCACAGTTTGTCTATGAGCATGCCCTGAGCTATGGCGACAAGCCGGCGATGATTGACGGCTTTACAGGGCGCACCTTGACCTACGCGCAGCTGTACGGGGGTGCCCTACGAGTGGCAGGCAACCTCGCAAAGCGCGGGCTGAAAAAAGGCGATGTGGTGGGCATCTATAGCCCCAACCTGCCCGAGTATCCGCTCGCCTTTCACGGTACAGCGCTCGCAGGCGGTATTGTAACCACAGCGAACCCGCTCTACACCGCCGACGAGCTCGCTTACCAACTGCGCGACTCGGGCGCAAAGTTCCTCGTCACGGTCGGACCCCTGTTGGAGAAGGCACTGCCCGCCGCCCAGCAAGCAGGCGTGCAAGAGGTGTTCGTAATCGGGGAAGGCGAGGACGCAACGCCGTTCACCGAACTACTCACCGAAGCCGAACCGCCCCAAGTGGCAATTGACCCCCACGAAGACCTGATTGTGCTTCCCTACTCCAGCGGAACGACAGGGTTGCCAAAGGGCGTGATGCTCACCCACTATAACCTCGTGGCGAACATGGTGCAGGTGATGAATTCGGGCGTGAACCTGCAACCGGATGAGCGAGTGATCGGGGTGCTACCGTTTTATCATATCTACGGGATGCTGGTCATCTTGAACCTCTGTTTGCACAAAGGGATGACGATTGTCACCATCCCCCGATTTGACTTGGAGATGTTCCTGAAGGTGATGCAGGACTACAAAATCAACCGCGCTAATCTGGTGCCCCCGATTATCTTAGCGCTAGCAAAGCATCCAGTTGTTGAGCAGTACGACCTCTCCTCACTCAAGGTTATTATGTCGGGTGCGGCGCCGTTGGGCGAGGATTTGGCGCGCGCCGCGTCAGAACGGTTGGGCTGTATCGTGCTTCAAGGCTACGGTCTCACCGAAACCAGCCCCGTAACCCATGTAACCCCTGAAGAGCCTGCCAAAATCAAGCTGGGGTCGGCGGGAGTGCCAATCGCAAATACCGAGTGTATGATTGTGGACCTGACCACGGGCAACCCGTTGGGCGTGCGCGAGGAAGGCGAAATCTGGATCCACGGACCGCAGGTGATGAAAGGTTACTTGAACGCCCCCGAAGCCACAGCGCAAACCCTCACACCTGATGGCTGGCTCCGCACGGGCGATGTGGGCTATGTGGACGAGGACGGCTACTTCTACATCGTTGACCGTGTGAAAGAAATGATCAAATACAAAGGCTTGCAGATTGCGCCTGCGGAGCTGGAGGCGGTGCTTCTGAGCCATCCTGCTGTTGCCGATGCGGCGGTCATCCCCAGTCCCGACCCTGAAGCGGGCGAAGTGCCGAAGGCGTTCATCGTCGCGCGAAACCCTATCAGCGAGCAAGAGATTATGGACTATGTCGCCCAGCGCGTCGCCCCCTTCAAAAAGATACGCCGAGTGGAGCTTGTGGAGCAAATCCCCAAATCGCCTTCGGGTAAAATCCTTAGGCGCGTGTTGGTTCAGCAAGAGCGTGAGCGCTTAGCACGCCAGTAAAGCTGTCTTCCCCCCCATATGAGGGGGGAAGAACTATCCGCACTGCGGAAAGGAGGCAAATTATGTGTCGAATGCTCTTTTTGGCAGGGATGTTGACCCTTTGGACTGGGTTGGTCGCCCAGGTGGAGATGAGCGTGCTGAACGAGGCTGAACCGAACAACTCGCTCAGCGCACCTCAAGTCATCAGTCAACCAGTCAGTCAGCAGAGAGGGTTCGCCATCTGGGATGGCGCAATCAACACCAACGGCGACGGCGATTTCTATCGCTTTCAGATTACCCAAACGGGTGTCTACTCAATACGCGTGGACACCAATCAAGACACGGTGCTACAGATTTATAACGCATCGGGCACGCTGATTTATAGCAATACTCGGGGAGGCAATCCCGATGTGCCCAATACGCAAGCACCGGGCTTGACGCTCACTCTTGAGGCGGGCACCTACACCGCAGAGGTGCGATACTTCAGCAACATCGCGCGATGTCGGTACGCCCTACGGGTGTTTCCAGGCGCGTTCGCGCCCGATGTGAACCCCGATGAACCCAACGACACCGAAGCCCAAGCGATTTCGCTGGGCGAGTTCAACGCTGGGGAGCGCGCAACCAGCCAGTATCAGTTGCTCGCTTACCGCGCGGGCGATGTGGATGTATATGCGATAGAGGTGTTCGGCACAGCCAGCACGATGCGCTTTCGCTTAGAGACCTATGTGGAGGTTGACTTGCAGGTGCGCACTCCGGGGGGGCAGTGGTTAAATGGAACTCCAACAGGGTGGGATGCGCTCAACCCCTCAGCACCCGAGGTAGTCATCCCTGTGGCGACTTCGGGCGTGTACTACCTTTTTGTGCGCGCTCAAGGCTTGTGGGGCGGCTACTACCGCGTGCGCATCTCTGCCGATGTGCCCAGCGCGCTCACCTTACAGAGTGGCAACGCTCGCTTTGAACTGCGGCAACTGTGGGGCATAGACGCCTTGGACCCCTTCAACAACTGCGACTGGATACAGCCCACTGGAACCGACCACTTCTACCTGACGAACTGGTGGTACCGCATAGAGGGCGCGAATAACCGCGAGCGACCCCTGTCCAACTTGTACCTTGCCGATTTGACTCAACCGAACCGAAAGTACCTGTTCTACCGTGAGGAGGATGTTATCATCGGTACGATTTATGAACTGCGAGCGTTATCCAACAGAGCGAGCGCGCTCTTTGTGGATGCGGTTATTGTGAACTTCCGTTTCACCCCGATCACACTCAACCTCTATCACTACTTTGACCCCGATGTGAGCGACCAACCCTATAACTTCGCCGAGCAGGTAGGCGAGCGTATTCGCATCACGCGGGGAAGTCATCAGTTAGACCTTGTGCCCATCACGCCCCTAACCTACTGGGAAATTGCCCCCTACCCTGACACTTATGAGAGCCTTTTTGACGACTTCCCTACTGACCTATCAAACGGCACGCTCCCCTTTGAGGGCGATGTTACGGGTGCTCTACAGTGGCGATTGGAGATGAACGGATTTGATTTGCGCATGATACGCTTTTACTATGTGTTGAACAGCGATTTTGTCTGGCGCAGAGCCGATGTCAATCGCGATGGCTGTGTGGACGACGCCGACCTATTGGAAGTGCTGTTCGCATTCGGAGCGAATGGGTTCCTAAACCCCGCTGATGTGAACGATGACAACTCTGTGGACGACAGCGATTTGTTGGAGGTGTTGTTCCAGTTCGGAACGGGTTGCTGATTACTTGCTGACTTCACGCAGTCGGCTCGCCACCGAGGGGATGACCTGTGCGCGCAGGTGGATGGCGTCGTCGTGATAGTCCACCGACAGCACGCGCCCATACTCGTAGCACTCAGCGAGCAGGTTGGTGGCGCTGTAGGGAAGCCACACATCCACACTGACCAGCATGCCCTGTACCGTCGCCACAATCCGGTCCATCAAGTGCGGAATGCCCTGAGCGAACCGCGCTGAGATATAGACCGAGTTCGGAGTCTCGGCGACCACCTGCCTCAACAGGGCAGGGTCGCGCACGCAATCGGCTTTGTTGAACACGGTAATGGTCGGCTTCTGGTCAGCGCCGAGATCGATCAGGGTGGTCTCCACCGCATCGTGTTGGAGTTGCCAGTGCGGGCTGGAGAGGTCGACCACATGCACCAAGAAGTCCGCCTCTTGCACCTCCTCCAGCGTTGCGTAGAACGCTTCCAAGAGCATCGGGGGCAGGTTCTCCACGAAGCCGACCGTGTCGGTGAGCAGGACAGACCAACCGTCTGGCAGAACCACGCGCCGAGTGGTGGGGTCTAAGGTCGCAAACACGCGGTTGTCCACGTAGGTTTGGGCGCCCGACAACACATTCAGCAGGGTGGATTTGCCGGCGTTGGTGTAGCCCACAATCGCCCCGCTGGGGAAGGGCAATCGGCGTCGTGAACTGCGCTGGTGCAGGCGCTGACGCCGTATCTCCTCTATCTCGTGGCGCAAGCTGGCGACCCGCTCACGAATGCGACGTTTATCTATCTCCAGCTTTGTCTCGCCTGGACCGCGCGTGCCAATCCCACCACCGAGCCGAGAGAGTTCCACACCCTTGCCCGACAGACGAGGCATCAGGTACAGCAGTTGAGCGAGCTCCACCTGGAGGGCGCCTTCGCGTGAGCGCGCTCGTTGCGCGAAGATGTCCAGAATCAGTTGGGTGCGGTCGATCACACGGGTCTGAGTAATCTGCTCCAAGTTGCGCTGTTGCACGGGGTTGAGCTCCACATCGAACACAATCAGGTCGGCGCCATGCTCGCGGGCGAGGGTGAACAGCGCTTCGGCTTTACCCTTGCCGATATAGGTAGCGACATCGGGGATGGGGCGTCGTTGGCGCGTCTCGGCAATCAGTTGCACGCCTGCCGACTTCGCCAGAGCACGCATCTCTTCCCCCCAGTAGTCTTCCTCGCTGGTAGTGTCGGCTCGGCAGAAGACCAACACCGCACGCTCTGGCGTTTGGGTCTCACTCACACGGTGTGGGATGAGGTCTCACCTCCGGGCAGTTCTATTTTGTGGATACGGCGCAGGTGTCGCTCGTCATGACTGAAGGGGGTGCCCAAGAAAGTCTCCACAATCGCCTTTGCCAGTTCCGTGCCCACGATGCGCGCGCCCAGGCAGACGATGTTGGCGTCGTTGTGTTCGCGAGCTAAGCGGGCGGACACAGGCTCACAAGCGTGCGCGGCACGAATACCGGGGTGCTTGTTCGCCGTGATGCAGACCCCAATCCCCGTGCCGCAAATCAGCACGCCAGAGGCTTTGGGGTCTTGAGCAACCCGCTGGGCGACTTGATGGGCGACATCAGGATAGTCTGCGGACGCCTCCGAGTAGACCCCAAGGTCTTGCACTTCGTAGCCCTGTTCTTGAAGGTGTTCGGCGAGCACCTGCTTCAGCCCGAAGCCCGCGTGGTCAGAGCCGATATAGATTCTCATCGTTCGTTATCTGCTGAGGCGCGTAGGGTTCCGTTGCCCACCTTGCGCGCCTGAATGCGTTCGCGCAGCACCTCCAACGCCTTCTGGAGCTGGGCGTCTTTAGAGCGGTCTTCGTCGCCGATGCGCCAATCCTCAGGCTGTTGCACGGCGATGTCGGGCTTCAATCCGCCCACGCGTTTGCCGTCCACCATTTTGGCGTTCAGGTCGGTGCCGTTTGGGGTGAGGTACTTGGCGGTGGTGATGGCGACGGCGGTGTTCTGCGAGGTGGGAATCACCGTTTGCACCAGCCCTTTGCCGAACGAATCTTCGCCAATCAGCACGGCGACCTTGTGGTCTCGGAGCGCACCTGCAACGATTTCGGAGGCGCTAGCGCTCCCACTGTTCATCAGCACCACGACTGGGATTTGCAGGTCGCGATAGCGTCCGCGCAGGGTGTTGCGTTTCTCCAACAGCCCTTGTCGCCCTACGACGCTGACTACCACCTTGTCGCCTTCCACGAATCGGCTCACGACCTCTATGGAGGCGTCAAGCAGTCCGCCTGGGTTGGCGCGCAGGTCTAAAATCAGGGCGCGCCCACCGTTCTGCTTGATTTCGGTCAGCGCCCGGTCTAACAGCACGGGCGCTTTCTCACTGAAGTTTTGGAGCCAGATGCGATAGATTTTGTTTTCGGTGTCCTCCAGATAGACATCTACGGTGGGGCTTTCCACGAGGTCACGCTGAAGGACGAATTTGAGCGGGGCAGGTTCTCCCTCACGCTTGATGGTCAACTCCACTTTCGTGTAGCGGGGTCCACGAATGAGACGAACCGCCTCGTCCAACGCCATACGCTCCAAGCTTTTGCCATCGACAGCGATAATTACATCGCCCGCTTTGATGCCCGCTTTTTGAGCAGGGCTGTTAGGCAAGGGACGCACGATGCGTGCACCGCCCGGCGCATCTTCCAAGAGGGCGCCAATCCCCGTGAAACTGCCGGAGGTGTCTTCTTGCATGCGTCGGAAGGCATCGGGGTCCATAAATCGGGTGTAGGGGTCGCCGATTGCGCCCAGCATCCCGTCAATACTGGTGTAGGTCAACTTGTCTACGGGGGGCGGTGTGCCGTAGTAGTGGGTCTCTATCTCGCTCAGCACGCTTTGGAAGGCTTGGGTCGGGTCTAATTTTTCTGGGGTGGACACGACAGAGCGCAGTTTGTGGAGCGCCTCACTGGGGTGGCTGGCGGGGTCTGCCCACAGGTCGGCGCTGAGGAACCCTAATACAAACACCACGAACATCGCCAGTATCAGGCTGAACAGTTGCCAGAGGGAGCGTCCTGAGCGTCTCATGCTTTCTTCTCCTTCGTGTTTGTGCTAAGCCAACGCAGGGCACGGTCCAAGGCGGGGTCGCCGTTGGGTTGCCCGCGCATACGCACCGCTTCGGCAACCCGCTCGTCGGGTTGAACCCCGCGCAGATGGAAGGCGGTGTTATCTGCGCCATAGTAGCGCCCGACGGTGAGTGTGAACGCCGAGCCGTCCTGCAGGCGGTACAGCACCGTTTGCGATGCATCGCCTGCGGTGGTGGCGCCGAACAGGCGCGCCTTCGCCCCCGTGCGCAGAGCCAGCGCCATCAGTTCCGCCAAGTTATAGGTGCCTCGATCGACCAGCACAGCGAGGCGCAGTGGAGACGCCTTTGGCTCTTGACGCAGATTCAGCGCACGCTTGCTCATCTGCTTACCCTCGCGCGTTTCCACCATCGCAACGGCACGCTGGCGCACCAACTGGCTGAGTATCTGAAGCGTCGGCTCCTGCTGACCGATTGCCGTCCCACGCAGGTCAATCACCAACGCGTTAGCCCCACCTTTCCGAAGGGTGTCCAATGCGCTATTGAACTCGGAAACGGCGCGGGGATTGAGCATACTGATACGCAGATACCCCACGCGGTTAGGAAGCATTTTGTATTCTAACGAGCGCACCCGCGTTTGACTGCGCCCTACCGTGAGTTCCAGCGTATTGCTCCCGCGCTGAATGGTGAGTTGAAGCGGTTTGAGCCGCTCGTTGGGTTGGGGCGCGTGGCTCAGGGTCTCAATCGCTTGGGCTATCGTAATGCTGTTGCGCAGGCGTTCGCGGGCGCGTTCGCTCGCCTCACGCACCTGCTGGCGGGCGCTATGGATACGCTGGAGTTGAAGCACCTCCGCAAAGGGGTCTTCGGAAATCACCCACTGCTTATCCACATAGGTGATGAAGTCGCCTGGTTGTAGCCCTGCCTTCTCGGCGGGTGAGTTGGGCAACACGCTCACCACCTGAATCAGGCTTTGCTCTAAGGGGGCAGTCTCTTCGGAGCCTTTGATGCGCAAGGTTGTCTTGCGTTGAATGACTTTGAGCACGGCGCCAATCCCATCCACCTCGCCGTTCAGGGCACGCGCGTACTGGTCGTACTGCTTCGGGTTCAGGTATTGCGAGCGTGGGTCGTTGAGCGAGGCGAGCATCGCACTCAGCGAACCCTGCAAGAGCTTCTCCTCATCCACAGGTTCAACATACTCGTCCTGTACGAGACTCCACACGCGCCAATAAAGCCTGAGCATTTCAGGTTCTGAGATTTTTGGGTTGGATTTGGGCACGCGCGAGTCGGCGACCGCTGGGGCGAAGTCACGCTGTACCACGACCGTACTTTTACCAAAGGAAGGCGTGTTCACATAGTACCGCGTGACCCAGCCCCCTACGAATGCTAATCCGAACAATGATAGGCTCCACAGCCAGCGCTTCTGCACAGTTTTCAACCGATAGCCTCCTCTACTATTGTATCTAATTTCGGCTCAAAAAAGTTCCCGCTGGAGCGGGATTTTGCCGTTTGTGGAACGGGGGTACAATTAGGGCGCTCCGATGGCATACATTAGCCTGTACCGCAAGTACCGTGCCCAAGGCTTTGATGAGCTGATGGGACAAGAGCATGTGACGGTCACCCTGCGCAACGCCATTCAGCAGGGTAAATGGTCGCATGCCTATCTGTTCTGCGGTCCGAGGGGCACAGGCAAGACCTCCACGGCGCGCCTGCTGGCAAAAGCCCTCAACTGTGAACACGGTCCCACGCCGAACCCGTGTGGCACCTGCCGATTTTGTGTAAGCATCCAGCAAGGTGCTTGCGTCGATGTGATTGAGATGGACGCCGCTTCCGAGACCAGTATTGAGGATGTGCGCAGTTCTATCATAGAGAACGCCAAATATCCCCCGATGGAGGCGCGCTTCAAAGTCTATATCATCGACGAGGTTCACGACCTCTCGGCAAAGGCGTTTGATGCGCTTCTGAAGACCATCGAGGAACCGCCCCCCCATGTGGTGTTCGTGTTGGCGACGACCGAGTTCCACCGGGTTCCACCCACCATCCGCTCGCGCTGTCAACGGTTCGATTTCCATCGGGGCACGATTGCCGACATCACGCGCCGACTGGAACAGGTGGTTGAGGCGGAGGGATTGCAAGCTGAGACGAGCGCGCTCAATCTGGTGGCGCGCTTTGCCGACGGCTCTTGGCGCGACGCGCTCACCGCCTTGGAACAGGTCATCGCCTTCAGCGAGGAGGGCATCATTCGCACCGAGACCGTGTACAACGCGCTCGGCGTGCTGGAAGACGAGACGCTGATGCGCCTGACCGATGCGCTCATAGAGGGCGATTCGTCCACTGTGCTGGAGGTCTTAGATCAGCAGTTGCTGTTGGGGCGCGAGCCGCGCATCTTCGCCGAGTCGCTCATTCAGCACTGGCGCGCGCTCATCCAAGCGGTTCTGCACGGGAGCGATCACGGGGGCTACTACGACCCCGCCCAGTGGAGTGCGATGATTGAGCAGGGCAGGCGTGCGGGCGTGCCCCGCCTGCTGAGTTGGTGGGAGAAGTTGGCGGGCGCGCTGAGCGAGATGCGCAGTTCGGGTTCGCCCCGCGCTATTTTAGAGCTGTACCTATTGATTTTCGCCAGCGGCGCCCCTCTGCAGAGCCAGGCGCCCCTGCAGGCTCCTGCGCCCAAGCCGATACCTCAACCCCAACCGACCCCTAAGCCCCCAGAGACGACACCCAACCCACAGACCGAATCAACGCCCACTGCGCAACCGCAAGCGTCTGTGGCTCCGACGCCCGCCCCACCAGCGCAGGCGGAAGCCGTTAGCGAGGCGAACTTGATTTGGCAACGCAAAGTGCAAGAAATCAAGGCAATCAGCCCCGCTGGGGGGCGCAACTTGGACGGCTCGCGCGTGGAGGTGCAGGGCGATACGATTGTGCTGTACCTGCGTACGGAGCTGGCACACGGGTTCTTCACTGCAACCCCCAAGCGCGAGGCGAACCTCAAGGAGGCGGTGCGCAGTGCGCTCGGTATGCCCCAAGCGAAGGTCTTGCTCCAAGTGGACAGTTCCCAGCCGACGATGTTTGATGAACCGTCCGAATCTGCGCCCGCCGTGCTGGATGGCGAGGCGCTCGTGGAAGCGGTCAAACAAAACTTCAACGGGCACGAAGTGGAGGAAGACTAAAAACTACGCTTGCACCACTACCTTCAACGCCGACGCCTCGCGAAGGAGCTGGTAGCCTTTCGGCACCTCCGACATCGCAAGCCGATGCGTAATCAGTCGCTCTACTGGCAAGCCGTCCACCAGCAACGCCAACGCTTGGCGCATGTCGTTGGGTCCTGCCGAATAGCTGGGCACGAGCCGTATCTCCCTGAAGTAGGCGGTGTGCCAATCGTACGGGTAGCGCACTTCGGGCGGGGTGGGCGTGAACAGCACAATCGTGCCATCGGGCGCTATGAGGTTCCAAGCGAGCGTGAGCGCCGACTCGTTGCCCGGCCCCACAATCACGATTTCGGGCGCAGGCTCTGGCGTCGGATGCTCAACAGGCAGTGGAACTGCGCCCAGTCGCTCAGCGAGTTCCAGCCGATGGGGCAGTAAATCCACTGCGTAGACCGCCTTAGCGCCCCAGCGCTGGGCGA
>CAKZQI010000221.1 GCA_937139515.1 uncultured Armatimonadota bacterium
GATGTGCCTTTGCAAGCGGGCGACGCGCTCCTTCTGCGAGTGAGCCGAGACCGATTGCCCGAACTGCTCAATCATCCCGACTTTTTGGTCGTTTCTCAGATGGTCTCGGAGGCGCGCCATCCCTTGCAAGGCTTGTTGGCGGGTGCGATTATGGGGGCGGTGATTACGATTGCCAGCCTCGGCTGGTATCCCACCGAAGTCACGGCGATGGGAGGCGCGCTGTTGATGGTGCTGACGCGCATCTTGAAGACCGACGAGGCGGTTCAGTCGATAGATTGGCGATTGCTGGTGATGTTGGGCGCGATGTTGGCGCTGGGCAAAGCGATGGAGACGACGGGCGCGGCGCGCTGGATGACCACCCAGGTCGTCAGTTCACTGGGCGCGCTCGGACCGTTCATCGTGCTGAGTGCGTTTTACTTGCTGACCTCGCTTCTAACTGAGGTGATGTCTAATAACGCCACGGCGGTGTTGATGTCCGCTCTGGCGATTGAGGTCGCGGGTGCGATGGGGGTGGATGCGCGCCCGTTCCTGTTTGCGGTGGCGTACGCAGCGTCTGCCAGCTTCATGACCCCCATCGGCTACCAGACCAACACGATGGTTTACGGCGTGGGTCAGTACCAGTTCAGCGACTTTGTGCGTGTGGGCGCACCGCTAAACTTGCTGTTCTGGATAGTTGCCAGCCTGCTTATCCCGCGCTTTTGGGCGTTTTAGAGGGCAGTGGTGCTTTCATAAAGCACGCGCGCCTTGTCGTCGGGTAGGTCGCGATTGCGCTTGTGGAGCACACGCACGCGCACCTGCTCGGCGCCCTCTGGGATGGGATGGCGGATGACGCGTCGCTCACCGGGCTTGAGGCGTGTGTCTGAGCCGTCAATCGCCACATTGTCCGCCAGCAGGGTCTGGCGCTTGGCGAGTTCCTGCTCACCCTTGAGGAACTGCGCCTCCACAATCACCACCACATACTCGGGACCCGTGGGCACGGTGTGTCCTACATACACGCTCTCCATCTTGATTTGGAGTTGTCCGTCGCGGGGTGCCACTTCCATCTTGACACCCTTTTGGAACATTTCGGGGGTGGCGCCTTCAAACTTGTGGATGCGTGCTTTGCGTGGGGGCAGACCCTCACCCGTGGCGATGGGGCGTTCCACGACGGGCATATGGCAGTTCACACACCCGTTGGGGTCTTTGCCCCATTCGCTTTGCTTGTACCAGTCCACAGTGCCGAAAATTTCGTGGCAGGTGGCGCACATGTCCACAGTGCCAAATTTTTCGTTCTTGACGGTGGCGTGGGCGTCGGTTTTGGTGCCGAGTGTGCCATGATAGGCGCCGTTTGCGTCCTGATGGCAACTGATACAGTCAATTCCGTGCGTGCGCTCTTCGGCGCGTAGGTCGGGATGTTCCCCGAAGCCTTTGACCAAAATCGGTTCGGGGGCGTGGCAGGGCAGGCACATTCGGAGCGAGCGGTTGCGGGAGGTTTGAGCAAAGGTCTCGCTTTCCCAGGCTGCGGCGTGGCGCGACTCTGCCCAATCGCGCGCCTCCTTGGGATGACACGATTGGCAGTCGCCCCGCACCTTCGGCAAATCGTCTTGGGAAGGGGATACCTCGTAGGAGCGCGACGCCCCAGCCAACATCATACCGAGCGCCAATAGAGAAGCCGTCCAGTTCACCACCGTGTTCATAGTACGACTTAAATACCTTTGGTAGGGGGCGATTCCTGCTGATGAGTGGAGGGTTTTAGGGAGCGTGGGCAGTTGCTGTGGGGTATTCTATCGCTATGTGGTACCTGCTGGCTGAGGACGAGCGGGTAGAGATGGGTGACTATGTGGCGATTGCCGTCGCCGAGAACGATGCGATTGCCACGCTGGTGCGCGATTTCCTGATGGCGAACAAAATCCCCGCCGTGTTCCCACCCAGCTCGTACCCGATTTACCCGATGGAGTCGGCACGGGTGCGGATTTGGGTGCCCAAGCGCCTTTTGACCCAAGCCGAACAACTCCTTATGGAACTACAAAACGACTGCCTTACAGAGGAAGGCGAGGAGAACCTTGCGCAGGAGTGATTGTGTGGCGGTGGTCGGCGCAGGCTCGTGGGGCACGGCGCTGGCGCACTTGCTGGGGACGAAAGGCATCACCGTCTGGTTGTGGGGGCGCAACGCCCAACAGATGGCGCATATGGCGCACACTCACCAGAACCAACGCTATTTGCCAGGGGTGTCTCTTCCCGATAGTGTCCTGCCCACGAACGATTTGGAACCGCTCGGCGAGTGCCAAGTGGTTGTGTTGGCGGTTCCCTCGGGGGCGTTGAGGACGGTGATGGCGCTTCTGCCGAAGACCGACGCACCCTATGTGATTGCCACCAAAGGCTTGGAACCCAAGACGGGCAAACTGCTGACCGAGGTCGCCCAAGAGACGCTGGGCGTAGGCTTAGAGCAGATTGCGGTGCTATCGGGTCCGAACCTTGCGGTGGAGTTGGTGCGGGGCATTCCGACGGCTACCGTCGCCAGTTCGGTCGCCACCCCCACTGCCGAGCGCATCCAAGAGCTGTTTATGACGCCCATCTTGCGTGTGTACACCAATGACGATGTGGTCGGTGTGGAGTTAGGGGGCGCGCTCAAGAATGTGTACGCGATTGGGAGCGGGCTGAGCGACGGGATGGGCTTTGGCGACAACACGAAGGGCACTCTGCTCACGCGCGGGCTGGCGGAGATGATGCGTTTTGGCGTGGCGATGGGCGCGTGTCCCGAAACCTTTATCGGCTTGACGGGCGTCGGCGACCTGTTTGCCACGGCGGTGAGCCAGCTGAGCCGAAACTATCGGCTGGGGCGCGCCGTCGCTGCGGGCAAAACCGCCGACGTGGCGCTCGCCGAACTCGGTCAGGTGGCAGAGGGCTATCCCACAGCGTTGGTGGCGAAACAGCGTGCCGAGGTGCTGGGGGTGGAAATGCCCCTGCTGAATGCGATTGCCGATATTCTGAGCGGGGCACGCGGGGTGCAAGAAGCGCTCCACGCTCTGATGACCCGCCCCCCCAAAGATGAGCGCGAGTTCCGCTTCATCCGCCGATGAGCGCTACGAACGCCTGCGCGCAGGAACCTGCTTGAAGAACCGCCACGCCTCGTCGGTAGCCCGAAAATCAAAACTGCTCTTGCCCACGCGCGCGTTGCCCGGCTTGCGTCCGAACCAGCAGTGTCCACCCCCACGCACCCGATAATACTCCACGCGGTGCCCCTCCCGACCAGGGGGGTAGCGGTGTGCCTCTGTTGTAGTGCCGTCCGAGGGGTCTTTGTCAGGGAGAGTGATGACTTCGGGTTTGGCAGTAATCCCGTTGAGGCGCAGGTACTTCTGCACGGTCTCTTCGGCTGGGATAACCTTCCCGCGCCGTCCGCCAATAACTCCCACGAACCCGCCGTTGTAGGGGATAAGTGGGTCAGCGTCGCCCTGAAAGATGATTGCTGAGACAGGGTGCTTGGGTGCAAACTGAGGGGCTAAGTTGTCGGGCATGCTGGCGATAATCGGGGCGATTGCCACAATCAGGTTCGAAGCCTCGTGCGCCAAGCGATGGCAGAAGATACCCCCGTTGGACACGCCCACCGCGTACACTCGGCTCAGGTCAATCGGGTACTGCCTGATGAGTTGCTCGGTGATGGCGCGCGCGAACGCCACATCGTCCACGCCGCGCTCAGTAAGGGATTGGAAAAATGCGCTGTCACGCTTGTCGTTCCAGTGCCCGTCCACCCCTTGCGGGAAGACCGCCACGAAGCCTTCCTTGCGTGCCAGTTCAGCGAACCCAGAATCCCGAAGCATGTTCAGCGAGCCGTTGGTCATCGTGCCTCCGTGAAACACGAACACCACAGGCATTGGTTCCTTGGGCAGGTCGGCAGGGGCTACTACACGGTACTCACGCTGGAGACGCCCCACCTTGAGCGAACGCACGGGCACATCATTTTGAGGGCGCCTCATAAGCCTCCCTCCTCAATCCAGCGAATCGCCCTGTCAACGCGCTCTTCGGTAATGGCATCGGTCAGTGTGAGGAAGGTAGGGGGGAGCTGGTCCTGACGGGCGTATTCGGGCGCCGACAGGATGGCTCGGCGCAGGGCAGGGACACCTATTTCGTGGAGCATCCCGCGATAGTCCACCCCACAGGCGTCGGCGAGGTGCCTCAGTTGTTCAGGGTTATTCTCCTGCAGGTGCGCTACCAGCAGGGCACACAGCGTGACCGCCGAGCCGTGCAGGTAGGTGCGCCCCGTCTGATATTCCAGCGTGTACAGCACATGGTGCTCCGACCCCTCCTCAGGACGGCTGCTGCGCACTTGATGGCAAAGCCGAACCTCTTCACAAAACAGTTCCACCATCAGTTGAACTCCTCGTTCCGAGACGCTTTTTATCTCCGACGCCTGTTGGCTTAGATGGTTCAGTATCTTTGCGCTTTGTTGTGCGACTTCGGCATTATACGGCTCACCAAGTCGCTGATGTGCCAGTTGCCAGTCATACAGAGCGGTGTGGATGGAGAGCAAATCGCCCACGCCACCCCGATTGAGATGGGGCGGGGCACTGCGAATGAGGTCGCTGTCAATCAGCACGAACTCAGGCACTACATGCCCTGCGTAGTGGATGCGCCCCTCACGACGGAGCGCGACCGAGTCGGTGAATGGGGCGTCCACGGTGAGCGCGCTGGGCACTAAAATCAGGGGCACCTGCCAGCGCCACGCCAGATACTTCGCGGTATCCATCGCTGTACCGCCACCCAAGCCAATCACGCAGGAGGTAGGAGCAGTACGCTCCGCCAGCGCCCAGAGGGTCGCCTCATCCAAGTCGCTGGCTTCCAGCTGCTGAGCGGGCTTCTGGCTGAGCAGGGGCTGAACCTTCTTCCAGACCACAGGGTCTGCCACAAGGGTCGCCTCGTTGAGCCATTCGTTCAGGGTCAACACAGGTGACCAGCGTACCCACTGAAGAGGGTTTATTTCCATAGGTAGAGTGTACCTATTGAGGTATTATTTCTATTGGTGAGACCGATGGCAATCACCCACTACGACGCGGAAGACCTGCTCTATCCAGAGACCGATGGTGAACCGATGGCAGACAACACCAAACAGTTCAAGGCAATCGTCCGACTGGAAAGCAACTTGGAACTGCTCTTCAAAGACGACCCTCAAGTGTTCGTGGCAGGCAATCTGTTCTGGTATCCCGTGCAAGGACGCCCCGAGATTCGCATCGCTCCTGATGCGCTGGTGGTGTTCGGACGCCCCAAAGGACATCGGAGCAGTTATCGGCAGTGGCGGGAGGAGAATATCGCCCCGCAGGTGGTGTTTGAGGTGGCGTCGCCAGGCAACACGGAGCAGGAGTGGGATGCGAAGTTGGCGTTTTATAACCAGTATGGGGTGGAGGAGTACTACAAGTATGACCCTGAGACGGGTCAGTGGGAGGGGTGGATACGCTCGGATATGGGCGGTTTAGTTCGGATTGAGGCGATGGGAGGGTGGGTGAGTCCGCGTTTGGGGGTGGAGTTTAGTCGGGGTGAGGGGGAGGATGTGGGGTTGAGTGCGCCGGGTTTAGGGCGTTTTGTAGGGTTTGAGGAGTTGTCGGTGCGGTTGGAGGCGGCGGTTCGTGAGGCTCAGGCGGAGCGTCGTCGGGTGGAGGCGGAGCGCCGGCGAGCGGAAGAGGAACGCCAGCGTGCCGAGCGTCTCGCCCAGCGACTACGAGAACTGGGGATTGACCCCGATGCTGGATAGGGCAAGCGACTCTCGCAGGGTATAATCCGCCTGCGGAGGCAACGGCACGAATGGCACTCACCCTGAAACAGATGCGCCATGTCGCCAAACTGGCACGGCTGGAACTGAGCGACGAGAAACTGACCCACTATATGCACGCCATCAACGCACTTTTAGAACATTTTGAGACCCTACAGGCGATGCCGCTGGACACTGTAGAGCCGACCTCGCACTCCATACCCGTGTTCAACGCCTTCCGCGAAGACTGTGTTGAGGAACCCCTCAGTCGCGACTTAGCGCTGATGAACGCTCCAGAAGCCCGCGATGGGCTGTTCATCGTGCCCCGCATCGTGGAGGAGTAGATGGAACTGCACCTCAAGACCCTGAGCGAATTGCGCACGCTGTTAGACCGCGGCGAAATCTCAGCGCCGGAACTGACCGAAGCCGTGCTGAACCAGATGGCGCAGGTAGACCCTAAAGTGCAAGCGTACCTGACCCAGACTTCTGACCTCGCACACTTGATGGCGCAACAAGCCCAAGAGCGTCTCCAACAGGGCGAGCGTACTCCACTGCTCGGTATCCCGATCGGTATCAAGGACAACCTGTGTACGGCAGGTATCCGAACCACTTGCGCTTCCAAAATCCTGCACAACTTCGTGCCTCCCTACGATGCGACGGTCGTGCTGAAACTGCGCGCGCAGGGAGCCGTGTTCGTGGGCAAGCTCAATATGGATGAGTTCGCGATGGGGTCATCCACCGAGTTCTCCGCCTTTCAGGTGACGCGCAACCCATGGGACTTGGAGCGTGTGCCTGGCGGGTCGTCGGGTGGTTCGGCAGCAGCGGTTGCCAGCCATACGGCTATCGCGACGCTCGGTTCGGACACAGGCGGCTCTATCCGTCAGCCAGCGGCGTTCTGTGGGGTGGTGGGTCTCAAGCCGACCTACGGGCGCGTCAGCCGATACGGACTGATTGCCTACGCCTCCTCGTTGGATCAGATTGGACCCCTGACCAAGACCGTGGAAGATTGCGCGATAATGCTCAGTGCCATCAGCGGACACGACCCCCGCGACGCGACCAGCGTGAACCAGCCTGTGCCCGACTTCCGTAAGAGCCTGCGCCCAGAGGTGAAAGGACTGAAAATCGGCGTCCCACGTGAGATGTTCGGGCAGGGAGTTCACCCCGAGGTCGCCCTGCGAGTGCGAGACGCCATCCAGAGCCTTGAAGAGGAGGGGGCGGAGGTACACGAGGTCTCCATCCCGATGATGGAGCAGGGATTAGCCATCTACTATATCCTTGCGCCTGCCGAATGCTCGTCTAACTTGGCGCGCTACGATGGCGTGCGCTATGGGCTTCGTGTGGGTGCCGAGAAAGGGCACATCGGTATGATGGAGGCGACCCGCGCCGAGGGCTTCGGCGATGAGGTCATCCAGCGAATCATCATAGGCACCTACGCGCTCTCATCGGGCTATTACGACGCTTTCTACCTCAAAGCCCAAAAAGGGCGCACGCTCCTGCGCCAAGAGTTTGACCGCGTGTTCCAGCAGGTGGATGTGCTGATGGGACCGACCGCCCCAACCCCCGCCTTCCGAATCGGCGAGCTGGTGGGTGACCCGCTGGCGATGAAACTTTCCGATGTGCTGACTATCCCTGTGAACTTGGCTGGACTGCCGGGGCTGTCAGTGCCGTGCGGATTAATGGAAGGTCTGCCTGTGGGGTTACAGATTATCGGCAAGCCGTTTGATGAGGCAACGGTACTGCGCGTTGGCTACGCTTACGAGCAGAAGGCAGGCTTGTTAGAACAACTGCGCCACCCCACAGGATTAGCGTAGGTCAGCGGTTGTCCAACGGTATCGTGTAAGTTTCGGGCGCGCCAGGGGGGGCAATACCGTACTGTCCCGTAGTCGGGTCCAGCCTCACATCGCCCACACCCTGCGAGGGCATCGGGCTGGATGGTGGCGTGCTGGGGGTGGGCGGTGGGAGTGTGCCAGTGGTTTCGGCACCTGGACTCATATTAGGAGTGTTGTTGCCTTGCGAGCCACCTTGTCGGGAACCCGAGGGGGGTGTGTATTCCATCGGTGGGGGTGCGCTTTTGACCGTGCGTTCTATGTCTACATTGATTTGTCCCTGACGCTCAGCGAGCGCCTTTTGCACATCTTTCTCGGTGTAGGATTGGCGTCCGCCACAAGCCGACAGGCTCAAGACCAGACCAAGTCCTACCCACCACATTCCGTTCCAGCGCATCGTTAGGTCTCCTATCTTGTATTATGGCATATTCGGGGGGTGATTAAACCGACTCCAATCGCCCACCGACAGCACTTCCTCTTCTAACTCAACGCCGAACCGTTCCCGTACGCGGGTTTTGATGACATCGGCGAGTTTGCGGAAGTCCGTAGCGGTCGCCCACCCGCGATTGATGAGGAAGTTCGCATGCTTGCGCGATACACAGGCCCCCCCGACCGAGAAGCCTTTCAGTCCACACGCCTCAATCAGGTAGCCCGCGGGAACGACCCCCGCCTTGCGCATCGGTTCAGGCAGGTTGGGCAGTCGCTCGGCTAAGGCATGGTCGTACACATTTTTGAAGAAACTGCCTGCCGACGATTCGGGCGGTTGCTTCTCAATCCGTTGGCGCTGGAAGTGGCGCGCACGCTTGAGGATTTCAAGCCGTCGGTCGGGCTGAAGGCGCAGTTTGACCGCCAGCAGGGTGGTCGGGGGTGCGCCCTCCCGACGCAACAAGCTATCGCGATAAGCGAACTGCATCCAGTCAGGCGAGACCTGTATTCGCTCTCCACCGCTCACGAGGTCTATCTCACCCAGGAGGTCGGCAATGTTGCTTCGGTACGCGCCTGCGTTGGAGACCAGCGCCCCGCCCAGCGTGCCTGGAATGCCCACTGCAAACTCCAGCCCGCTAAGACCCGCCTGAGCCGTCTTCAAGAACAGTTCACGAAACGAGACCCCCGTCTCGGCGTAGGTAAGTGTGCCGACCTCAACCCGCTCGCAAGCGTTGTACAACACCAGCGCAGGGATGCCCCCATCGCTGACCAGGAGGTTGCTCCCGTGCCCCATAATGAAAGTGGGCACTTGGTTCTGCTGTGTCCATTCGCTGATGCGTGCTAACTCGTCCAGAGAGCGTGCTTTGTAGAAGAGGGCAGCGGGTCCGCCGACGCGCAGGGTGGTATGACGGCGCATCGGCTCCGCACGCAAGACCTCGCCCGTGCAGAGCCGACGAAGGGGTTCAATCAGGGCGTCCCAGTTCATCCAACGGCGCGCAGCACTTTGCCCGCTTTCAGACAGCGGGTGCAAACACGGACACGGCGCACAGTCTTGCCCCCGTTGACATAAGCGCGCACCTCTTGCAGATTAGGCGCCCAGTTGCGCTTGGTCTTCGGGGCACGGTAGCGCCACTGACCCGAATGCTTGTGCTGGATGCTGTTGCCGAACATCGTGCCTTTACCACAAACTTCGCATACGCGTGCCATCTTGCTTCTTGCCTCCTCTATGTTCGAGGGGTATTGTACCCGTTTTGGTGGGGGATTTCTACGCTTTTGTCATTCTGAACGAAGCGAAGAATCGGCAGGCGGGACGCCCGCGCTCCCAGCGTGGGCATCCTACCGATTTGTTTCATAGGCAGGATGCCCATGCCTTGAAAGCAACTTGGGCAAGGATGCCCAAGCCACTTGTCCGTTAGCCTAATGATTACCTTCTTCGTGGCGTATTCGGGCGAGGTTGGTTGCGCTGGGGCGTGGAGCGGTTCGGTTGGGCTTGGGGCGCAGTCTCCTCTGCCAACACCTGGCGGAAGCGTATCTGCACATCCCACTCCGCCCATCGGTCTTCGGGTTCCCACTCACGCACCGTGCGTTCGTCGTATTCCACGCGCAGTTTCTGGCGCATATCGCCCTCGGCTTGGATGAGCGTGCCGTCGGATAGGGTGTAGTAGAAGTTGGTCGTGCCCTTCAAGGTGCCCTTCAAATGCCCCCGCGGGATAGGGCGGTCGCGTAAGCGGGTCAGCTCAATCAGCGTGTCGTCCAGCGGAAAGTCAATTTCGGTATCAATCACCTGTTGCACATGCAACACGGGGCGCCCCTTGATTTCTTTGGTGCCAATCACCTTCACGGTGGCGGGGTAGGTGTATACAGTCGCTTGGTTGATGTCCAGCCGTCCCCCACGCGTGTTGATGAAGGGAGTGGGGTAGGCGACTTCCCACTGGTCGCCCTCGCGCACCGCTCCTGGGGGCAGAGGGTAGAACGGACCCGGCAAAGCGTTCAAGCCCACCCAGCTGAGGAACAGTTGAGGAGGCAGTAGAAAGTCAAATCCAGGGAACGACTCGCTCTTCTCATCCACGGCGTTTTCGTCGCGTGGCTTGCGCTGGGCAGTTCGGCGGAAACGCTCCGTCTGCTCATCTTCAGCAGGGAAGCCCGAAGGCGTGACCCGAACAATCTCGGTAGCAGGGGGTGGCAGTTCCTCCTCGTTGAAGAAGTCGACTTCCTGCTTCACATAGCGTTGGGTGAAGCGGACGCGCGCTTGCCCGTTCTCATTCACTGAAAGCACTTCGGTACGCAGTTCCAGTTGCGCCTCCACTGAGGCAGGCAGGCTCTGCGTGATTGTGGAGAGGCTCGACTCGCCCCGAAGGCTGTAGACCGCGTTGTAGCGTTGCTTGGAACCCGGCGTAAACACGCGACGCACCACATAACTACGAACCCCGACCTGAGCCATGACCGTATCGTATACGACCAGACTCCCCAACAAGCACAAAAGAATCCACCATCGGTTTCTGATAGGTTGCATACGGATAAGGTTCTCGGTGGGCACACGAATTCCTGCTTGTGAGGCGTGCGGTATACTCTTAGGTGGAGGTAAAAAGGATGAAAGTAGGCATTATTGGCGGTGGCGGGCGCGTCGGCTCGAACGCAGCGTTCGCCTTGCAAATGATTGGTGCGGTCTCTGAAATCGTCCTACTGGATGTGAACCGCGAGGCAGCGGAAGGAGAGGCGCTTGACCTTCGCCACGGCGCATCGATGTCGCAACCTATCCGCATTTATGCAGGCGAGTACGCCGACCTGCAAGGGGCGCATATGGTGATTATCACGGCAGGTCTGCGACGCAAACCCGACGAGAGCCGACTGGAACTCATCAACCGTAATGTGGGGCTGTTCCGCGATATTTTAGGCGAAGTGAAGAAGGTGAGCCTCGCTCCCGATGCGATTATCCTTGTGGTGTCTAACCCTGTGGATGTGCTGACCTATCTGGCAGTGAAGGAGTCGGGGCTACCCGAAGAGCGCGTGCTGGGACTGGGCACGGTGCTGGATACCTGTCGGTTCCGTTCGTTCATCTCCGAGTATTTCAAGGTCGCTGCGACCGATGTGGACGCGCTCATTTTGGGTGAGCACGGCGACTCGATGGTGCCCATCTGGAGCTGTGCGACGATAGCGGGCGTGCCCGTGCGCGACTATCCGGGCTATAGCCCCGAAGCGATGGACGCCGTGTTTGAGCAGACCCGCCGTTCGGGCGCTGAGGCGATTCGGCTCAAGGGTGGGGCGGGGTACGCCGTCGGGGTGTCGATTGCCCAAGTGGTGAACGCGATTGCGCTCAACACCCACCAAGTGCTTCCCGTGTCCACGCTTCAGAAGGGCGCGCTGGGCATCAGCGATGTGTGCTTCTCGCTACCCACCCAGCTGGGGCGAGGTGGGATTGAGCAGGTCATCTCCATCAGCGTCAGTGAAGGCGAACTGCACGCCCTTCAAGAGTCGGCGCGCGTGCTCAAAGAGACCATCCAGAAGGTGATGGCTTGAGATGCCGCTGTACGAGTACCGCTGTCAAGATTGTCGCAAAAGGTTCACCAAACTGCTGGGGATAAGTCAGCGCGATGAACCCCAGCAGTGCCCCTCCTGCGGCTCAACGGCGAGTCGCAGGCTCATCTCTCGCGTGGCGCGCCTGCGCACCGAAGACCAGATGCTGGACGACCTCGCCGACAGTATGGAGTTCGCTGGCGACCCCGATGACCCCGCCATGATGCGCCAGTTTATGCGCGAGATGAGCGCGGCGATGGACGAAGACCCCCACGAGATGGAAGCGATGTTTGAAGAGGAGCTCGCAGGCGCCACCGACGGAGGCGAGGACGAATGAACCTTAGCGACGCCGACCGTGAACTGATTGCGCTCGCTCGGCAGGTACGCCAGAATGCGTATGCCCGATACTCTAACTATTCGGTCGGCTCGGCGGTGCGCACTGCTTCGGGCAAACTGGTAGGCGGTGTGAATGTTGAGAACGCCAGCTACGGGCTGACGGTGTGCGCCGAGCGGGTGGCGGTGTTGCGGGCGGTCGCCGAGGGTGAGCGCGCGATTGTGGCGGTGGCGGTCGTCACGCCCGACGGTGCTACCCCCTGCGGAGCGTGTCGCCAAGTGCTTTCAGAGTTCGCCCCTGACCCCGAACAGTGCCTTGTCTGGATTGCCACCCCCGACCACTTAGTGGCGCGCTACACGCTTGCGGAACTGCTTCCTCACGGGTTTCGGTTGTAAGGGTGTTTGAAAAATCGTGACGGGTTTCGGTTGTAAGGGTGTTTGAAAAATCGTGACTTGGGCATCCTGCTTGTTGTTCCGAGCCTTCCCTACTGTCATTCCGAGCCGAAGGCGAGGAATCCCACTCCCCAAGCAGAGACCCCTCGCTTCGCTCGGGGTGACAAGAGGAGGTCATTCCGACTTGCGGTCGCACCAAGCGCACCATCCATTGCACTAACTCGGTAGGCGTTTCGAAATACCCTAACGAACCCCTGTCCGCTCTTGTTAGTCCGTCGGGGGTTGGCAGAGCAAGAATATACCTAAACCCGACAGTTGGACGATTCACGCGCGCTTCTTAACCTGCCCTTAATCCTGTGGCGAGTACCCTACCCTACGTGGTGAACCCACAAGGAGAAACTCTATGAAAGGACGAAACTTTGTCTTCAGAGGTCTGTCGCTCACTTTAGCGACCGCTTTCGCAACTTCGCTCTTCGCTCAGAACCAACTCGTCTTCTGGGACTTCAACGAGTCCAACCCGCTTGATCCCACCGCCATGCTGACCCCAGAGGGGGGCGTGTTCGCTTCTTCGGCGAGCATCACCATCAACGGGGCAACGATTGCCTACAACAACAGCGGGACGGGTTTCCGTGGCTCTCCCCTCGACCCGAACAATTCAGGACACCCCAACTCACCCAACTGGGCTTTGCAAACCACAAACTATCCTGATCAAGGTACTGCGAACCGCTCGGCGGGTATCGTCGTGAGCGTGCCCACCACTGGATATAAGGACATCGTGGTCAAGTTCGATGTTCGCTGGAGCAACACCGCCTCGAAGTACATCCGTTTCCAATACACGACGGACGGAACCACTTGGAACGATGGGGTGTTGTTGGAGGGACGCCGAGGCGACCGATGGCACGGCGATACTAATGCAAATGGCGGATACGGTGGTCTGGTGGTCGTGGACTTCACGGGCGACCCCAGCGTTGAGAACAACCCCAACTTCGCCTTCCGCGTGGTGACAGAGTTTGACCCCAACACAGGGCAGTACACGGCGGCGAACTTCCCGAGTAACCCGAATGCGAACTACACCCCCCAAGGCACTCTGCGCTACGACCTGATTGAGGTGCTGGGCACTGAAATCGGTGGTGGCGTTGAGGGTGATGTGAACGGCGACGGCTGTGTGGATGATGCCGACCTGCTCGCTGTGCTGTTCGCTTTCGGTAGCAGTGGTGGTGGTTCTGAAGATGTGAACAACGACGGCATCGTGGACGACGCCGACCTGTTGATTGTGCTGTTCAACTTTGGCACGGGTTGCTGAACCTTTGCCCCAAATGCCCCTCTCCCGCAGCTTCGGGAGAGGGGAGCCGAACGCTCCCTCCCCCTGAGTTTGGGGGGAGGTTTTTCTGCCCCCGATAGGGGTACATCTTCTGAGTTCAAGTTTGAAAACGCCTGCCACTTTTAGACGCAGGCAGTAGCACCGAACAGTGAGATTCAGTTCAATCCGCAAAGCCCAGCCTGTCACCCTGAGCGCCAGCGAAGGGTCTCTGATTGGGGTTGCGCCGAGATTCTTCGCTTCGCTCAGAATGACAGTTCCCCGATTAGTCACCCTGAGCGCCAGCTCCCCGATTTGTCACCCTGAGCGCCAGCGAAGGGTCTCTGTCGGGTTGCGCCGAGCTTCTTCGCTTCGCTCAGAATGACAGTTCCCCGATTAGTCACCCTGAGCGCCAGCGAAGGGTCTCTGTCGGGTTTCGTTGAGATTCTTCGCTTCGCTCAGAATGACAGTTGGGGGCGAGGGGGCTAACGAAGATCTGTCAAAATATGGGAGGGTTGACATAATTTTGAACTCAAGAGATGTACCCTTATCAGGTTTCCTAACCCCCTCCTTCAGGTTCCCCCCGCAAGCGTGGGGAACATTTGCCTCCACCTCCAGCCTCTCTCCCGAGTGCGCAGGGGGAAGTGAAGACCCATCGTTGATGCTCAAGGTGATGGGGTGGAGTCAGGTATCCTATCGGCGTGTTGTTTGACCCTGCACGAATCTGGCTCTATCACGAACGGCTGAGCGCAATCCCCGAAGAGATGGGGCAGGTGTTGGAGTATTCCGCCTGCTCGCCCAACATCAAGGAGCGTCGCGACCACTCGTGCGCCCTATTTGACGCCCAAGGACGGCTGATTGCCCAAGCAGAGCATATCCCCGTGCATCTGGGCGCGATGCCCTACCTAATGGAGTGGCTCTTGGAGCGCGTGGAGTGGTGCGAAGGCGACATGGTGCTGACCAACGACCCTTATCGTGCAGGCACACACCTGCCCGACTGGACGCTGGTTGCGCCTGTGTTCGTGGAAGGCGTGCTGGTGGGCTTCGTGGCGAACCGAGCGCACCATGCCGATACCGGCGGCTCTGTGCCCGGCTCGATGCCCATCGCTCGCGAAATCTACGAAGAGGGCTTGCGCATTCCTCCTGTCCATATCCTGCGCTGGAACGAGCTTCAACTCCCTCTGCTGGAACTCATTCTGAACAATGTGCGCACGCCCGAAGAGCGCAAGGGCGACCTGATGGCGCAGATTGGGGCGAACCGCATTGGTATCCTTCGGCTTCAGCAACTGTTGGAGAGTGAAGGCGTCGCCCTCTGGCGGGAACGGTGGGAACAACTTCTGACCTACAGCGAGCAGATAACCCGTGCCGTGCTGGCGCAAATTCCTGAAGGCGAGTACCCATACGAGGATTTCTTAGATGATGATGGGCGCGGGAACCTGAACCTGCCCATCCGCGTGTGCCTGCGCGTGCCCGACGGCGAACTGGGAACCGTGTGCTTTGATTTCACCGGCACCGCGCCAGCGACCGAAGGCGGTTTGAACGCCCCCGAAGCCGTGACCCGTTCGGCGTGTTATTATGTGGTGCGCTGCCTGATGGGAAGCGAGGTGCCCACCAACGGGGGCTGTTGGGCGCCTGTGCGGGTGTTGGCGCCTGAAGGCACGCTTGTGAACGCCGTTCTCCCTGCTGCGGTCGCTGGGGGCAATGTGGAGACTTCCCAGCGAATCGTGGACACTGTGCTGAGTGCATTAGCGAAAGCGCTTCCCGACCGCATCCCTGCCTGCTCGCAGGGCACGATGAACAACCTATTGTTCGGTGGGTATGACCCCTATCGCAAACGCACCTATGTTTACTATGAGACCATCGGCGGTGGGGCAGGGGCGTGCGCTACTGCCGACGGCGCCAGCGGAATCCAAGTGCATATGACCAACACGCGCAACACCCCCATCGAGGCGATAGAGAGCGCGTACCCTGTGCGGGTATTGGAGTATCGCTATGCAGAGCGCACGGGTGGGGCAGGAAAGTATCGGGGCGGGGATGGCATCGTGCGCACTTTTCAGTTTCTGGCTGACACCACGCTCACGCTGCTTACCGAGCGAAGGCGTCGGGCCCCGATGGGCACACAAGGAGGCAAACCCGGCAAGCGCGGGCAGAACCTGCTCCATATGGAAGGCGAGATGGATGCCGAGATGGTGAAGGGGGTGTTGCGCGTGCATGCCGGCACCGTGCTTACGATTCGCACGCCAGGCGGTGGGGGCTATGGGCAACCCACTATGCGAACCGTCCGATCTACCGAGTCCCTTACTGAGGCTTCCACTCACCTCGAGCCACCGCCGGCACAAAATGCTCCAACTCAGGGCAGGGAAGAGAGACCACCTGCCCCCGCTCCGCACTTAGATAGCACGCCATCAGTAACTCCGTGATGCGTGCGCCGTAGTCCAGCGTACAGAAGGGCGTTTCTCCCTTTAGGAAGCATTGGGTAAAGTAGCGGTTCTCGGCGATGTAGCCGTAAGCGTGTGCTTCATCGGCGAGGTAGGGCATTAATCCCTGCTCGGCGTTCTGCTTCTCTACGATGTCCTCGCCCGCCTGACCTTGAACCTCACGACTAAAGAACACCGTGCCTTCGCCCGCCAGCGTATTGATAGCCATCATATATTCGGGACCCAACACCTCAAAAGTGAGCCTTAGACCTGCCCCGACGAAGCACCACGAGGTAGAGGCTTCCACCATCACATGGTTGCCGTTGGGGTTCTCAAAGGTGATGCGCGCCGCGGCGTAATCTTCGGCAGGATGGTTAACATAATCCACCTCCATTTCATGGGCGTAGGTCTCTCGCAGTTTCTGGGCATACTCAGGGCGCGCCCACTTGAGGCAGGCAATCTGAGCCTGCACACGGAGGGGTTTGAGTGCAGTTAGGGGTAGGGAAGGGGGCGTAAGCACGAACCATCCTGCGGCGATGCTGTGGCACATCATATCGTTCAGCACGCCTCCGCCTTGCAGGTCGCCCCGCCAGAACCAAGCGCGGTGCGGTCCGCTGTGTTCCTCGGCACACCGGGCGAGATAGGGTTCGCCAACGATTTCGGCGCCGCGTCGCCACACCAGCTCCTTGCCACGAACAAGAGAAGGAGCAAACAACTGGTTTTCCAGATAGCCGTTGGGGATACCCGCTTCGTTCACTGCACTCAGGATTTGGCGCGCCTCCCCCAAGTTGCGAGCGAAGGGCTTCTCCACCGCCAAGCCTGTCAGTTGGGCGCGCCCGGCATGTACCTCGTTGGCAATCGTCTCAATTTGCTCAACGCGCACATAGTTCGGGGTCAGGAGCCACACGGCGTCCACCTCACGAACCATCTCGGCGAGGTCTTGAAACACACGGGGGCTACCGACACCTTGCGCAATGCAAAACTCGGCTAACTCACGAGCACTCTGTGAATTCCGACTGGCAATAGCCACGATTTCGGCGTCCCGAACGCTTGCGAACGCCTGCGCGTGGAACCGTGCCACGAAACCGCTCCCAACAAGACCGACTCTCAACCTCTGCATAGTGCCTGCAATACGGAGATTTTTTCTAAAATCCTGCCCCGCCTCTGCGAACCTTTGCAGGAATCCCGTACTTATGCCGAAATTAGGGCAGTGGAGGTAATCGATGAGAGGAACACGACAGTGGATTGTAGCGTTTGGGCTGATGATGTTGATGAGCCTGTCGTCTGCCCAAATCTTGACGGAACCCTTTTTGGATACCGATTGGCCCACTTGGGGCGCAGACTCGCGCCGAAGCCATTTCAACCCCAACGCAACCCAGTCAATTGATAACCCCGCTGTGAAGTGGGTTATCACGGGCGGTGCGTTAGATGAGCCAGCGTTTGATGGTGATTTCCTATGGGTTCCCCGAAATGGTCTCAACCGACGCATTATTGAATACGCCTTCGTGAACGCAAACAGCGGGTTACTTGATGGTACCTTTGGACCCTTTCAAGGGCGCGCTGCGACACCGGCGTTCTTGAATGCGGATATTGTCGTGGTAGACAGCAACGGATTTTTAGTGACGGAGATACCGAGCATTGCGTTTATGCTGTCGGGTGGTCAGTACGATTGTACGCTTTTTAGCCCCAGCCCAGACCCTAACTTTGCCCCCGATGTCTTCTGGACGATTAGAGGGATCCCTGCGTACCGCACTGGTTTCGGGGCTTTGACCGATGGCTTCTACATCTACCCCGTGTTCGCCGACAATTTCGGCAATATTGTATTCCTCTTCCTGATATGGATTGTTGAGGTAAACGATAGCTTTGAGATTCAAGAAATCACTGCCGATTATGGTGGGTTCATCTTTGACCAGATCGGTTCCGCTGTCCATAGCATCACCAGCACCACCTCCAGCAATCTCGTTGTGATGGGGTTCCATAACGGGCTGATAGTCGCTATTGACTTCAATATCTTTGACTACGCATGGTTCACCACCGTCACCGACCTGAGCAACGACGAAGTGGTCAGCGATGCTTTTGACCGCCCGCTGGTCATCACTTCAGATGAGACCCAAGTGATTGCCTGTGCGACCAATAGTGGTCGTGTGTATGGGGTCAATGTCGCAGATGGAACCCGCAACTGGGAGTTCCAAGCAGGTAAGCCGATTATGGCAGGACCTTCCATCGGACCCGACCCCAGCAACGGGGACGAGGACACCGTGTACATCGTGGTGCGCGAGAACCGAACCCAAAGCGCTGTGGTCGCCATCCGCGCTTCCGACGGTACGCAAAAATGGAAGCGCCTCCTGCCGAATGTGAGCCTCTGCACCCCCAGCATCGATGGAAACGGTGTGCTTTATCTCGGAGATGACCGAGGCTTTGTCTACTCGCTGGCACCCAGCGGCGCCATTCGCTGGACGAGCTTCGTGTCCGCTCCCGTGCGCGTTGCGCCCGTGATTACCTTCATCGATGATGTCACTCATGTCCATGTGGCGGCGGGCAACCGCTTCCTGTTCACCTTCGTGGACCAGTCCACCCTGGTGTTCACACCGGGGGTAGGGGCAACCCCAATCCCAGGCGGGCGTGCAGGAAACTCCACCAGCGTTGGGCGATGAACCGTGCAGGAGCATTCACGCTGATAGAATTGTTGGTTGTGGTTGCGATTATTGCGGTTCTGTCAGCGATGCTAATGCCCGTGTTAGCCCAAGCGAGAGAGCAGGGCAGGCGAAGCGCCTGCTCTGCTAACTTACGCCAGTTAGCAACCGCCAATCAACTTTACGCTCAAGACTGGGACGGCTACTATGTGCCTGCAGCACCTGAGTTCCTGCGCGACCGACGACGCTGGTTCGGCACTCGCAACGCCCAAGGACGCTTCACGCCCGAGGGGGGCGCACTCACGCCCTACCTGAAAGACGGTGGTGTCATACGACGCTGTCCCTCCTTCCAAACCGAAGTCGGGTTTGACCTCGGAACAGGGGGCTATGTGTACAACGATGTCGGTGTGGGTTCAAGGGTGTGGTTCATCGGCTACACCGATGGATTGCCAGCCTACGATAGCTCGCTCTCCGATGCCGAAATCCAGAAGCCTTCAGAAACAGTGATGTTTGCCGATGGCGCGTTGGACATCGGCACAGGGCTTGCCGAGTACACCTTCTTGATTGCGCCCGCCGATGTGCTGAGGCGTATCCCGAATGCTTATTATCCGTTAGACCCCTCCGCCCACTTTCGACACAACGGGGTGGCGAACGGCGTGTTTGTGGATGGACACTTGCGCTCTCTCAAGATGGCAGAGAGTACCCCGCGCAGTGGGGTGTACCCAAATGCGAACCCTGCTCGCAATCGGATTGGGTGGTTCGCGCCCACCAGAGGCGATACCTACTACGACCCTGAGTAGGTTCGGTTTGAATAATCGTGGCACGGGCGTCCTGCCCTTAGAGCGAAGCACGCAAGCCATGAGGTAGGGTAGGGTGTGTCTGCTGGGAACGCAGGCGTCGCGCCTGCACCGTTGTTCGGAGTCTTGGGCGGGGATGCCCAAGCCACGAAAGTTAGCACAGGCATCCTGCCCGTGAGCCAAAACAGGGGCGGGCACGGGAAGCGTGCTTGGGCAGGGATGCCCAAGCCACGAAAGGTAGCACGGGCATCCTGCCCGTGAGCCAAAACAGGGGCGGGCACGGGAAGCGTGCTTGGGCAGGGATGCCCAAGCCATGAGCGGGCGAGACGCCCGCGCTCCCAGCACTTTTTAAACACCCTCGCAGGAATGTTGACACAAGCACCGAATAGGGTACAATAGGGTGAAGCCTATAACCTTGAAGAATGAGGTATAATTGGGAGCGATGGCTTCTATACCCCCAAGGAATGCAAGCGTGTGCGCATGCCCACTTGCGACCAATCTTGGCAACAATGATGGACGGGACAAGCAATGAGAAAACGGACACGCACCACTACTACAACTGCTGAGGAAACTGTAGAGACTCTCTCGGAAGCAACTGCCACCTCACACGATGGTGAGCCGAACGGGGCAGGGGGCGAGGCGCTGGAAGTGTCTATGCGACCTGCGAAAACCATCCCGAAAGAGACCGTGGACTTCCGCGCTCTCATCCAACAGCCTCTGAGCGACCTCAAACGGCGTGCCCGACGGCTGGGACTCAGCGACGAGACCGAAGACCGCGCCGAGCTGGTCTACCAAATCCTGCGCGCCCAGAACACGGAACCAGGTACCGAATACACCTGGGGTATCTTGGAAATCCTGCCTGACGGATGGGGCTTCCTGCGTCGGCATCCTAATCTGCAGAGCGTCAACGAGGATGTTTATGTTTCCCAGTCGCAAATCAAGCGTTTCGCTTTGCGCACGGGCGACCTTGTGTTTGGTGTAGCACGCCCACCCAAAGAAGGTGAAAAATATTACGGTTTGCTGAAGCTGGAAGCCATCAACGGCGTCCCTTCCGACGAGGCGCGCAAACGCAAAGATTTTGAACAGCTGACCCCGCTCTATCCCAACGAGCGCCTGATAATGGAGACCACCCCCGAAAACATTTCGGGGCGCATCATCGATATGATCGCTCCGATTGGCAAAGGTCAGCGTGCGCTCATTGTCGCCCCACCCAAAGCAGGGAAGACCACTCTACTAAAAAATATTGCTAACAGTATCACGACGAATCACCCAGAAGTCATTCTGCTCGTGCTGTTGGTGGACGAGCGCCCTGAAGAGGTCACCGATATGCGACGCTCGGTGCGCGGGCAGGTCATCAGCTCCACCTTTGATGAGCCACCCGAAAACCATATGCGAGTTGCTGACCTCGTGCTGGAGCGCGCGAAGCGTCTGGTCGAGCAGGGCAAAGATGTGGTGGTCTTGTTGGATAGCCTCACACGCTTTGGGCGCGCCTCCAACCTGACCACCAGCCCCAGCGGACGCACCCTGTCGGGCGGTTTGGACCCTGCAGCGCTGTATCGCCCGAAACGCTTCTTCGGTGCAGCCCGCAACATCGAGGAAGGGGGAAGCCTCACCGTGATTGCCACCTGTCTAATTGAGACCGGCTCGCGTATGGATGAGGTCATCTTTGAAGAGTTCAAGGGCACGGGCAATATGGAGCTGGTGCTCTCGCGCGAGTTGGCAGAGCGACGCATCTTTCCCGCCATCGATGTCAAGCGGTCGGGCACCCGCCACGAGGAACTGCTGTATAGTAAAGAGGAGCTGATGGCAATCTGGCAACTGCGACGGCTACTTGCGAATCAGGAAGACATCGTGGAGGCAGCAGAGCAACTCATCCGACTGCTCCAGCGCACGCCCTCCAACCGCGACTTCCTGAGGGAAGTGGTCGCCCGCACGCGTCCCAGTTAGGAGGTGTCCGAAAATGCGCGATGATGAGCGCCGCCGACGCGAAGACGACGACCCTGAAGAGGAACAGTTTGAGATATTCGGTTTTGGCGAAGAGCGCGAAGACGACGACATAGAGCGTCTCAAGCGCCTGTTCGGTGAGACTGACGAGTTTGGCGACGAAGCCAACCCCGAACGCGGGTTTGATAAGGGGCGGGAGCTGGAGGTTCGTGTGACGGGCGTGTACGAGCGGTACATCCCCGGCGAACCGCGCGCCTTGCTGGTTCAGTTGCGGGATAACCTGGGGCGCACTGTGCCAATTGTAATTGGACCGTTTGAGGCGCAGGCAATCTGGCTCGCCCTCAGCGAGGATGCGCCACCACGCCCGCTGACTCACGACCTGATGCGCAACATCCTGCAGAGGCTGGGGGTGAGCATCGACCGCGTGGTGATTGACGACCTGTGGCAGGGCACCTTCTATGCCAAAATTTACCTGCTTCAAGGCGACGAGGAGATTGAAATCGACTCGCGCCCCAGCGATGCGATTGCGCTGGCGCTCCGTTTCCGTGCGCCCATCTACATGTCCGAAAGCGTGTTGGAGCAGGAAGGCATCCAGGAGGACTACAGTTAACATAATGCTTCTTATCGGACTCTATGAAAGCGTGGGTTGACCGTATTGTTTTCCATCTCGCCTTTGCCTTCTTCAAGCTCTTCTTTGCGGTCACCATACGCTTTCCACTGTTCGTGTGGCTTCGGATTGAGGGGCGCGAAAATATGCCCCGACGCGGACCGCTCATCCTGCTGGCGAACCACCTCTCGCTGTTTGACCCGGTGGTTCTTTGGTATGCCTCACCCCGCCACATCTGCTTCATCGGTCGCGCCGACATCCCCCGAATGCCCATCGTGGGCGCGATTGCCCGAATCGCCAAAACAGTGCCCATCCGCCAGCGCTCTGCAGACCGAAACGGGCTGAAGCTGGCGGTTGAGACGGTGTTGCGCGGTGAGGTGTTAGGAATCTTTCCCGAGGGCGAACTGAGCGAGTCGGGAGAACTCCAGCCCTTCTTGCCCGGTGTGCTGTTGATTCTGCGCCAAACCCGAGCGCCGATTCTCCCCGTAGGAGTCACGAACACCCACAAAGTGATGCCCTACGGAAAACTTTACCCAAAGCCTGCATTCACTGTAATTACGGTGCGCTTCGGCAAGGTTATCCCTGCTGAGGAGGTGCTGAGTTTAGGAAGGCCAGAAGCCCAGCTGGAGTATCTACAGAAAAAGGTGGCGGAGTTGATTGAATCTTAGGGTACACTCTCTTTGAGATGGGACAGATAGAATGGGCGAGTTGATTGGATTGGTCGCAGTGGTGTTGATATTCGGACCTGGCATCATCATCCCGGTGGTAGCGATGGTTCAGAAACATCGCCGAGAGATGGCGCAGATGGAGCTGGAGCGCACGAGGCTCAGCAACGCCGAAATCACCCAACAGATAGAAGCCCTGCGTAAGGAAATAGCCGAACTGCGACACACCACCACCGAGTATGACTTGAGCCTGCAGGCAAACTTAGAAAACCTCCAACAGAGGGTGCAATCTTTGGAGCAGGAGCTGCTGAAAACTTCTCAGCGGTATTGATGGTGGGCAGGATGCCCAAGCCACGAAAGGTAGCACGGGCCTCCTGCCCGTGAAGGGTATCTTGGGCAAGGATGCCCAAGCCACGCTGGGAGCGCGGGCGTCCCGCCCGCATTTGCTGTGTCGGTTGATACCCCTGCCATGATTGCACGATTAGGCGAGCTGATTGAGGAACTCGACGCCCTCTGCAACGCCATCGTAGATGACCAGAACGCCCAGCTCCTGTGCCGGCGTTCGCGCGCCTGAGGTCAGTTCCACCCCGCAAGTAGAGCCAATCGCTCGGTAGCCGAGTTCACGCAGTGCTTTTGCCCGCTGATGGGCGCGTAGCACATCGTTCATATCAATCACATGCGAGACCTCAATCGCAATCAGCACCTCTTCCCTATCGCTTCGTCGTCGCCCCTGCACAACCACATCCAAGTTCAGGATTTGGTTGCGTACCTCTTCGGGTATCTCCCTCTGGTCTTCCAACTTCTCGCAGAAATCACCCGGCTCAAAGGCAACGACAGGGCGCAGGAATCGCCCAAACACGGATTTGGCGCAAAACAGGTAGCGTATCTCCAACACATCGCCCTTGAGTCTCGCTATGTCTCGCTCGTGTTTATCAAGGCGCGAGGAGAACGCGTCGTGGATTGCGTCCATCCGCTCAATCAGTTCGTTGCGCGTGCGCTGTATCTCCTGATGAACCTCAGCGCGTAGGAGTCCCATCTGCTCGTTGAACTCTGCACGCAGGCGAGCCATTTGCTCGTTGAACTCCGCTCTTTGCCGAGCCATCTGCTGGTTGAACTCTTCGCGCAGTTGGGCTATCTGTTCGTTGAGCTCCCGCCTCAGAGACTGCAGTTGGCTCTCAAACTCGGTGCGTTGTTGAGCTAACTGCTCGTTGAATTCCTGACGCTGTAGAGCCAACTGCTCTTCAATCGCTTGCATACGGCGCTCGTGCGCCAGAGTGATTTCGCGGAACTCCGCACGGAACTCACGGAACTCGGCAGGGAGCGAAAGCAACTCCTGTGTGAGCAGGACGCTGAGCAGCTGTTCGCGTAGCTCAGGGTTCTGCCGAAGTTGCGCGATTAAGTCCTCTACCGATTGGATAGGTGGCACATTCAAAATTATACCACTCTCTTATTGTTTAGGGGATTGGGCTACTCGACTCAGCGAGTGAGGACAATGTGCCCCAGCAAAGAAAACCGATTGAAGATAATAAGACACTCAAAATGATGACGCTTACTCCACGCCGATCGCCCTGAGAGAGTGCCAGCGCGCCAAAAGTGATGCCCCCTATCAATCCCAGCAGAGGAATACAGGGACCTAATATAGCGCAGATGTACCCCACCGTTGCGAAGCTAGAGCGGGTAGGCGTCGCAGGAGGGAGCGGGATGCCTGAAGAGGAGACTGTAGGGTGAGAGGTCGCTAACTGTCCAGAAGCGACTGGGGGTGCGCCTCCCTGCCCCCCTGCCCCACCTTGTAGACTGCGGGCGGCGGTGTACGCCGCGGCGAGTCTGGGGTCAAGCGTGTAGGCGGTCTGATAGGCGCGCAGTGCCTCTTGAAGGCGTCCCTGTTGATGGAGATAGACCCCCCAATTGTAGAACACAAACCCATCGCGGGGGCTGAGTGCAATCGCTTGAGCGAAATGTTTTTCGGCGCGGGCGGTATCCCCCTGATTCGCTAAGGCAATTGCCAAATAGAGGTGTGCCCTACCCTCACGCGGGGTCTCCGACACCGCCCGTTCAAACATCCGAAGCGCTTCTACCCTTCTGCCCTGTTGCCACAGCTCGTACCCGATTTCTATCGGGGCACGCATCGCTCATCACGCTAAGTCCGCAAACACAGGTACCGAGTCTCGGTGTTCCCAGCGGAAACTGGGGTTGCCGAAGTGTCCGTTCTTCGCTGTCGGCAGGTACTGGGGCTTCTGCAAGTCCAAGAACTGAATAATGCCCCGTGGGCTGAGGTCAAACGCCTCTTGGATGCGCCGAACTATCTTCGCGGGGTCTACCTTGTGGGTGCCGAAGGTCTCCAGCAAGAGTGATACGGGCTGTGCCACGCCGATCGCATAGGAGACCTGAATCTCCACGCGTTCAGCGAGTCCTGCGGCAACGATATTCTTAGCCAGATACCGCGCCATGTAGGTCGCCGAGCGGTCTACTTTCGTCGGGTCTTTGCCTGAGAACGCGCCGCCCCCGTGTCGGCAGAAACCGCCGTAGGTATCCACGATAATCTTGCGCCCGGTCACGCCCGTGTCTGCCTGAGGACCGCCGATGACGAACACGCCCGTTGGGTTAACATAATAATGTTTGGCGTTCACATCCACGCGGTCGGCGAAGCGCTCCAACACGGGCTTCACCACCTGCTCCAGCACCCGCTCACGCACCTGCTCTTGCAGGAGGTTGGGGTCGTGCTGGGCAGAGATAACTACGGTATCAATCGCTTTGGGGATGCCATTCTCGTAGAGCACGGTGACTTGCGACTTACCGTCAGGTCGGAACCCGAATTCGGGATTTGCACGGCGCACATCGCTTAGTTGGCGGGTCAGCGCGTGGGCAATCGTTATGGGCAAGGGCATCAGTTCGGGGGTCTCGTTGCAAGCGAAGCCGAACATCATGCCCTGATCCCCTGCTCCGCCGACATCCACGCCCTGCCCAATGTTGGGCGATTGCTCTTGGATAGCGACCATCACGCCACAGGTGTCGCCCTCAAAGCCGTACTCCGTGCGGGTGTAGCCTACCTCGTTGATGACGCGACGCACGACATCGGGCACTTCCACATAAGCGTGGGTGGTAATCTCCCCTGCAACCACCGCCAGCCCGCGCGTGAGCAGGGTTTCCACCGCCACACGCGACTGAGCATCTTGGCGCAAGCACTCGTCTAATACTGCGTCGCTAATCTGGTCTGCCAGCTTGTCGGGGTGTCCTTCCGTGACGCTCTCCGATGTGAATGGTTGAAGCATCTATCGTCCTCCTTAGTTTTCTCAATTGGGGTTATTATACCCCCCTGCCCTACTTGCGAACCGTGCCGAAGGTGTACTCGTAGCGCATCGGGTTGTAGCGTTGGTAGCCTTTGGGCGGGAACATCTTCTGCGATTCGGGATTGTCTGCGTACATGCTTCGCCCGTGCTGAATGAAGTATTCAAACTCGTGGCGGAAATGCTTGATGAAAGCGCGCACGGGCCAAGCCGCCGCATCGCCCAAAGCACAGAAACTGCGCCCGTCAATCTGGTCACAGATATTCAGCAGGAGGTCAATATCTTCCATGCGCCCCTTGCCTTGCAGGATACGCTCTAAGATTTGCACCATCCAGCGGGTTCCCTCGCGACAGGGAGTGCATTTGCCACACGATTCGTGGGCATAGAACTCCGCCGTTCGCCAAGCGAAGTGGACGATACAGGTGTGCTCGTTCAGCACCATACAGCCTCCCGAGCCGACCATACTGCCTGCCTCCATCAGCTCTTCGTAGCCGATGATGGCGTTTTCGCACTTCTCAGCAGGCAGGATAGGCATTGAAGAGCCGCCCGGGATTATCCCCTTCAGCTTGCCACCCGACACACCGCCCGCCATCTCAATCAGCTCCATCAGGGTCGTGCCGAACTCTATTTCGTAGTTGCCGTGTTTGTTCACTTGCCCGCCCACCGAGAAGATTTTGGTGCCCC
>CAKZQI010000222.1 GCA_937139515.1 uncultured Armatimonadota bacterium
GCGAGCTTGGGGTTGCCCACCATCAAGTCGCGTGCAATCAGCGCCATCTGGACGCTCTGTTCCCAAGTACGGTCTTTCTGCTTGCGGGTCAACTGCTTGTCGGGGGGATTGTAGTCCTTGCCCTCAGTGCAGTACTCTTTCACCCATTTCAGGGCGCGCTGGTACTCGTCGGGGCCATAAATCCCGCGCTCCATTCGGCGGACAAACTCTACCATGTCCACCGTTATGGTGCGCATCCCCAGATATTTTTGTAGAAAATCTTGGTCTACTAACGAGCCGACGATACCCATCGACACATTGCCCATCGCCACATAGGTCTTCTCGCGCAGGGTGGCGACGGCGATGCCCGTGTTCACAAACTGCAGGATACGCTGGGCGACCTCGTCGGGGATGGTGAGGTCATCGGCGTCTTGCACATCACGCCCATAAATGCTGAAGGCGGGCAGTCCTTTGTTGGCGTGGCTTGCCATTACCGCGGCGAGGTAGACGGCGCCAGGGCGTTCGGTGCCGTTGAAGCCCCAAACGGCTTTCGGGCGCGTGGGGTGGATGTCCATCGTCTCGTAGCCGTAGCACCAGCTGCGCGACACCGTCAGGCTCACGCCGACGCCTTCGCGTTCAAACTTCTCCTCGCAGGCAATCGCCTCGGCAATCCCACCAATGCAGGTGTCGGCAACCACACATTCAATCGGTAGCCCGCAGGCGTGGCGCAGTCGCTCTTGGATGAGATTCGCCACGGCGTGTGCCATCGCCATCGTCTGGGTTTCCAAGCTTTCGCGGACGCCTTGTCGTCGCCCATCAATCGTCGGGCGGATACCGACCTTCGGTAGCCCGCCACGCAAGCGGTTCACGGGTGGGTTCATCGGATGCATAGACCTGCCTCCTCTGAGCGAGTTCGTTTTGGAGGAGGAAGTTCCTACTCTGGAATACCTACAAGTTTAGGCGGTTTCTGCGTCAACTTGGACGACAATCTCTGCCTCTACGCCTTCCATCCAGCGGATAGCCACCGCATGGCTTCCGACAGTACGAATGGGGTCTAACAGTTCAATCTTTCGCTTGTCCACGCGCAGTTCGTACTGCTCCTGAATGGCTTTGGCGATGTCGTCCGCAGTGATGGCGCCAAACAGCTTGGTGGAGTTGGGGGCGGTACGCCCTTGAATCGTGATGGTCTGTCCGCTGAGCTTTTGGGCAGACTCGATAGCCAGTTGGCGCAGTCGCTCGGCACGCTCTTTCAGCACGCGCTCCCGCTCGGCTTGTGCTTTGCGGTAGCCTTTCGTGGCAGGCACTGCGAACCCGCGCGGAATCAGATAGTTGCGCGCGTAGCCCCCAGCGACCTTCTTTATCTCGCCCTCTTTGCCCAAGTTGGGCACATCGCGTGTGAGAATGACCTCCATTTTTTGCCTCCTTAGCGTTCAATTCGGATACCAAACGCTGGCTGGTTGCGTCGGAAGGGGCTTTCCAGCCCGCCCCACAAAAACACATTGCCTGACACGCGCCAGTTCAGACGCAAATGTCCCTGCCAGTCGTTCGGGTCGAACAGGTCGATTGACACTGTCGCTTGTTCGCCGAGCTTTAAGTCTACCCCAAAACCGGGTTTGGATGCATAAAGCCCGTATCGCAGAAACAGCGCCGAATTGAGGGGCGTGCCATATTGGGCGATGAGCCGATCGCGCTCGGTGAAGTCGTACAGCCCCAGCGTGAGCGTGCGCTCGCCTGTGAGAAACAGCGTCGCGACGAGGTCGGTGCGATAGCGCTCGCTCTCGGTGTTGTAGCCCATCTCCAAGCGGTAGGTAGCGTCTTGGATACCGAAAGTGCGCGCCGAGAGCGCTTTTTCTAAGACGTCGTTCACCCGCTGGAGCGTACTGCCCGCCTCACGCAAGGTGGGGCGCACCTCAGTCACCGTCTCGTTCAGGTTCTGTACCAGTTGGTCACTTCGCTCCAGCACTCCCTCCGCCTTATCAGCCAGTGTGTTCGCTTTCTCGGAGAGGGTGCGCACATTCTGGGTGGTCTGGCGCAGGTCGGATTGCAGTTCGGGGTCTTTCACAAACTGCTCCATCTCGCCCAGCAGGGCTTCGGCGCGTTCGGTGGCGCTCCGAATATTCGCTAAGGTCGCTTGCAAATCTTCTTGGGTTTGGGGGTCTTGGAGCAGGCGGTTGGCGTTGGCGAGCGTTTTGCGCAGTTCTTTCGTGGTGGCGTTCGCCTCACGCAGGAGTTGGCGCACGCCCGCACGATTGTCGGACACCAGCGCCTCCACCGTGCCCAGAAGCCGTTCGGTGCGTACTGCCACCTGCTGAACGCTCTCCAGCGTCGTCACCACCGTCGTGCGCAACTGCTGGTCGTCCAATAGCGCCTGAACCGATTGGAGCGTGCGTTGGAGCTCTTGAAGCGTGCGCTCCACTTCAGGGGTGAGGCGACTGAGTGCGGTGTTGAAATCCAACGATGGCTCGCCGTCCAGTGTGCTGTCAGGAGCGATGAACCCAGCGGATTGGGCGGGCGGTATCACCTCCACGCGCGATTCGGCGGGGAGCAGGGTGCCCCCAGCAATCCGAAAGGTGGAGCCAGTTGGGATGCGTACCGACTCGCGTATCGCCAGAGTCAACTCGGCAACAGGCGGGGCACCGACCAACTGCACCTCCTTCACAAAGCCGATCGGTACGCCCGCCATCAGCACCGACGCGCCAGCGCTCAGATTGCGTGCGTCGGTGAAGCGCACCTTGATGAGATAGTGCCCACGGTCGGAAAAGCGCGCCCGCAGGAACTGTAAACCCACCACCATCAGGGCGACCCCAACCAACACGATAGCGCCCACACGAACCAAATCCGCACGCATCGAACCGAGATTTCCCCGAACAGGAACAATTCCCTGCCCAGTCAGCAGGAATTTTGAAAACAACAGAGTATCTTATTTGCGTATGGCAGAGAACGAGCTAAATGAACTCGGTCAGCGTCGGGACGAGGTGATTCAACTCATCGCTCAAACCCCGATGAACCTACCACATATGGTAATAGACACGGGGAGCCTTCAGGTGCTTTGGGCGAGCCAGCTTGCTTGCCAGCTACTGGGCTACGACGAGACCGAAATCACGCAACAGAGCCTCACCACCCTGTGCGAGTTAGACGAGACTGCGCTCCGAGACCTCGTCCTCAACTCCCAGACGCGCAATGTGCCCATCTGCTGTAAGTCAGGTGAACCGCGCGTGGCGCGCGCCACTTCCGTCGTGCATTCCCAGGTGAATCTGTGCCACTTCGTCTTTGAAGACCGTACGGAACAGGCGCTCGCCTACCGATTCATCACCGAGATTGCCCCTGAGTTAGTCCGCCTACCCGATGAGCAGTTCTTGCCCGAAGTGACGCGCAAGATAGCCCAACTGTTCCAAACACGATTTGTCTACATCGGTCGTTTAGTGGAAGCCGAAAGGGTGGAAGGCTTAGCCTTCTGCGTGGATGGGGAGATTCAACCTGCGGGCAGCTACACGCTGACGCACACGCCTTGCCAAGAGGTGTTTAACCGCTCGACTTGCTTCTTCCCTGCGGGGGTACGCCAGCTGTTCCCGCTGGACGAAGAACTGCAGGTGCTCAACGCCGAGAGTTATTTGGGCACGCCTCTGTGCGATCTGGCAGGGCGTCCGATGGGCATTTTGTGGGTGTGCGACACGCGCCCAATGCCGAATGTGCCGATGTTCGTCAACCTGTTGCGCTTGATTGCCGACCAGGTGAGCGTGGTGTTGGAACGGGAACGCATTCGTAAGGAACTCCAACAAGTGAACGAGCAGCTCATCCAAGTTCAAAAGATGGAGAGCATCGGGCAGATGGCAGGGGGGTTGGCGCACGATTTCAACAAT
>CAKZQI010000223.1 GCA_937139515.1 uncultured Armatimonadota bacterium
TGGTATCGCCTCGGGAGCCGAAAACGGTTCGACCCCGAAGCCGCCGCCCAATGCCTCTTTCGGGAAACTCTTGCCCATGTGCCCCCGAACGCGCCGTATGTCCTCGGCATCGATGGGGTCTGCCTCTACCGAACGGGACGCCATATCCCCGGCACCGCTTGGACGCGCGCCCCGAACACCGCCCCCTTCCGACGGGGACTCCAGCGCGCCCAACGGTTCGTGAACTGCGCTTGGCGGGTTCCTCTTGAGCAGGGCTACAGTCGTGCCATCCCGCTGGAGTGGGTGCCCGCTTTCAGTCCGAAGTCGGTTCCTGCCCAAACCCCGCCCCAGAAGGAATGGGAAGCGGGGCTGGAGGCGCTCACCCGCGTTCGGGAGTGGCTGAATGCCGAAGGACGCTCCCAGCAGACCCTGTTGGTGTGAGTCGACGGGAGCTTTGAGAAGGTTCGCGCCTTTTGGAAGCAGTTGCCCGAAGGGGGGGTGGTGATGGGACGCACGGCGCGCCATCGGGTCTTGTACCCGTTGCCCCCGACGGAACGCAAAGGGGGGCGTCCTTCGCAGTATGGGGAGCGTGCGCCGACCCCTGCCCAGTGGCTTGGGCGTCGGGACGGTTGGCGCACGGCGCGCCTTACGGTGCGGGGGCGTGTGCGGGAAGTGTCGTTTCGGGTGGAGGGACCGTTTTTGCGGGAGGGGGTTCCTCATCATCCCGTGTTTTTGATGGTGGTACGCGGTCGGGATCGGCGCGTGGGGCAAGGCAAACGCCGTCGTGGTGCGCCTGTGTTTCTGGTGGTCTCGGCGGTGGGGCGGGAGGGGGAATGGCATCTTCCCCTGCCTGTGGAGACGCTGTTGGCGTGGGCGTGGCAGCGGTGGGAACTGGAGGTGGCGCATCGGGAACTGAAGAGCGGGTTCGGGGTTGGCGAGAAGCAGTGCTGGAATGTCCGCTCGGCGATTAGTTCGGTGCAGTGGGGGGTTTGGGTGTATGGGGTGGCGATGCTGGCAGGGTATCGGACTTGGGGTGTGTGTGGGGGTGTGGCGCCGCCGGGTCGGTGGCGGCGCGGGGTGCGCCGTTGGTCGTGGTCTTGTTTGCTGAGGGGGCTTCGTGGGTCGTTGTGGGTGTGTGAGGAGTTTCGGTCGGTTTGGACGGGGATGGGGTGTAGTTGGCGGAAAAAGCGGGTGTGGGTGGCGGGGTTGCGGAATGCGGTGTTGGGTAGCCGTCGGCTTTAGGGGGGTGGTTAGGGTGGGTTCGGTCTGAGGAGCGTATCCGTTGGTGGTTTGGGCGTGTGTTCTGGGGTTGTTCAGGGTTCTCAGACGGGGTCGCTTTGGTGTTGCTTGCGACTCAAAAAGCCAAACTTCAGGCTTGGGCATCTTGCCCAAGATACCCGTCACGGGCAGGATGCCCGTGCTACGATTTTTCGAACACCCTCAGGGGCCTAGGGTGCATGGCTGAAGGCGTGCCCGCATATACAAACTGGGTATAATATCTTTCCAAGCCGGAGTGGCGGAACAGGCAGACGCGCCGGTCTCAAAAATCGGTCAGGGGCGACCCTGGTGTGGGTTCGAGTCCCACCTCCGGCACCAGAGCTACCACACGCGCCCCCGTAGCTCAGTGGAGAGAGCGCTGGCCTCCGGAGCCAGGTGCACAGGTTCGATTCCTGTCGGGGGCGCGCTAAACAAGGAGGAACAACATGCGTGGGAGCGCAACGGTGATGTTCGGTCTCCTGACACTCTGCCTGATGACGGCACAGCAATCCTCACTGCAACTGACCCCCCTCCAAACACTCACTCGCCCCAACCTTTTGCCCAACGCCAGCTTTGAGCAGGTCGTAGAGGGAGTGCCCGCCCGCTGGAGCTGGGACAAGCGCAACACCGACGCCAGCCTCCAAGTCGTTGCGGAACCGGGCGCTACAGGCAAACTCTGCCTCAAGTTCACCAACAGCACCCGATTCGGCGACGATGTGTACGGGCTACTGCGCTTTGAAGGGGGCATATCCCTACAACCCGAAACGGTCTACACGCTCTCCATTCGCTACAAAGCGGACGCCGACGCCATCGGCTTTGTGGGGGGTGGGCAACGCTGGCGAGTGCGCCTGCCTTTCAACAACACCGAAGGGCGGTGGGTCACTAACCACATCACCTTCGCAACTAACCCCGACGAACGGCAGTTTGACCTGGTCATCGTGGTAGAAGCGCCCACCGACGGGCTGTATGTGGACGACATCAAGCTGGAGCAGGGCGAGAACCCCACGCCCTTCTCACCGCCCGCTGAGGCGGATGAGCCGTTCATCGTGCTGGCGAGCCTGCCCAACAAGGTCTATCTGAGCGAAAGCACTTGGTCGGGCACAGTGGAGTTCTATCTGCCCCAAGCGGAGCGCGGACTGGAGGTAGAGGTAGCACTGGGCGAACAGCGTTTGCGCCTATCGGGGGTCATGCCCGCGGGCTATGTGCGTGCCGAGTTCCAGTTTGAAGAACCTGCGCAAGCCGAGACCGCTCTGCAAGTGCGCCTGCGCCCACAAAACGGTCAACCAGTGGAGGCGACGATGCCCATTCGTTTCTATCAAGCCCGCGAAGCGCGCCAACGGTTAGAGGCAATCCAAGCCCAACTCCCACGCTGGCAAGAGCGCCTGGAAGCAATTCGCAACCGAGGTCAAGACACCGCCTACCCACTGGCGACCCTCACGATTCTACAAGAGTTTGTGCGCTATGTGGGCGAGGACATACAGAAACGGCAGATTGAACAAGCGTTCCAACAGCTCGCCGAGATGGAACCGATGGCGGAGCGACTGAACACCCTGCTGGACGCTGTCGAGCGGGGCGAGCGCACCCTGCCCACCGTGCCACGCTATGTGACCTCGCAGGTGGAGCTCAAGGGCGCCTCGCTGATTGCCGGTACGGTCAACCCGCTCACCAACGAGCGCAAACGTCAGCCTGTGTTCTTCGTGGGGTTTGGGCATTTCGGTCAGGTGCGTCAAGATGTGGAAAAGTTCCCGCGGATGGGCTTCAACCTCATCCAGATCGAGCGGGGAGTGTGGGACATCTTCCCCGAGCGGGGCAAGGTGAGCCTGCAGGCGATGGAAGAGGATGTTGTGCCCGTGCTTCGGCGCGCTCAGCTGGCGAATGTGAAGGTGGACTACCTGATTAGCCCGCACTACATGCCCGAATGGGTGTACGAGGTCTATCCCCACCTGCGCCAAAAGCGTGAGGGCTTTCTGAAATATAGTCTCTTCGCCCCCGAAAGCACGCAGATCCTGCGCGACTACATCGCACAGATTGCGCCCTTCCTCAAAGACCAGCCCGCCTTGCTGAGCATCTGCCTCTCCAACGAGCCGACGAACCGCGAATCGCCCGAATCGCCCCTGCACCTCCAAGCGTGGCAAGCTTGGCTCCAGAACCGCCATCGCAACCTCGTGACGCTCAATACGCGCTGGAAGACCAACTACGCCAGCTGGGACGAAATCCCCATCCCCACCGAGGGTATTCCGTTCGCCGAGTGGACGGAGTTCAACGCCGAGGCGTTGGCGAACTGGCATCGCCCACTCGCAGAGGCATTCAACGAACTCCTGCCGGGCGTGCCCAAACACAGCAAGCTGATGAACTGGACTTTCCTCAACGACCGCGAGCGTTATCAAGGGGTGGACGCCGAATATTTCGCCGAGTTTTGCGAACTGAACGGCAACGATGCGGGCACGGGCTACAACCACACGCGCGATGCGGAGTGGGCGTTCGGATGGGTGCGCACGCTGATGGCGCACGACTTCCAACGCTCCCTGCGCGATGCGCCCCTCATCAACTCGGAGAACCATATCATTCCCGACCGCGAGCGTCGGTTCATCCCGCCTCAGCACGCACG
>CAKZQI010000224.1 GCA_937139515.1 uncultured Armatimonadota bacterium
ATTCGTCCGGGGGAGCGCATCACCGCCGAACTGCGCTTCAGCAACACAGGTGGCACTACATGGTCACCCAGCGGGAACAATCCTGTGCGTTTGGGCACGCAGAACCCCCAAGACCGCAGTAGTCCCTTCTACACCGCTGGCTCTTGGATTTCGCCCAACCGCCCCGCCGTTGTTCACACGACCGTCAGCCCCGGTGGGCAAGGTATCTTCCGCTTTGTGCTCACCGGTCCAAGAGCCTACGGTAGCTACACCGAGACCTACCGCTTAGTGCAAGAGGGGGTCACTTGGTTCGGTGCAACCGTGAGTTTCAATATCCAAGTGGTGCCTTGGGACCTCGTGTACGACAACACCAGTAGCAACTTCTCGGTGTCGGGCAGTTGGTCGACGGGCACGATGGCAACCGATAAGTACGGGGCAGACTACCGATGGACATCCACGAATCCTTCGTCCACAGCCTCTGCGCGCTGGTTCCTCAACGCTCCGGTGTCGGGTGCCTACGATGTGTACGCATGGTGGTCGCAAGGCACCAACCGCTCCACGCAAGCCCGCTACACGATTGCCCACGCCAACGGCAACACTACCGTGACTGCGAACCAGCAGACGAACGGCGGACTCTGGGTCTACCTCGGTCGGTTCACCTTCCCTCAGGGTGGGGGCGATGTGTATCTTAGCGCATCGGCGCCTTCGGGCTATGTGGTGATTGCTGACGCTGTGCGCATCGTCGGACCCTACTAAATGTCGGTGGGGGGGCGGTAGGACTCTGCCAACCCTCACCGCCCCCCCGAAAAGGGAGGGATTGCGTAATGAGACACCTTATCCTACTCGGATGGCTATTGGGGTGCTTCGCAAGTGGTTTTGCACAAGAGAAGGTATCGCTCCGAGACGAGCCTGACTTGCAGAAACCGATGACCCTGCGTGCTAAGTTTCTGCCCCTGCGCGAGCTGATACGCACCGTCGCCGAGCAGACCTCCGTGCGCCTCGGCATAGATAAGACCTACGAACAGGAAAAAGTCACGCTGTTCGTGAAGGAACGCCCCATCTGGGAAGTGCTGGAACGCGTGGCAGAAGTGACCGACCTAAAGTGGCACTCGGCTCAGAGTGGGGGCTATTTCTTGGGGCGCAGTCAGCGCCGTGCGGAACAAGAGCAAGCGTTCCGAGAAGCACAAACTCAAAACATCCGCGACATAGAGAGTCGGATTCGTGAACTGCAAAAAAGTGCCCAGAGCGACTATTCGAACCATCTGCGCCGTGTTGAGCAACTGACTGCTCAGCGTGAAACCATCGAGCGTAATAAACCCGCTGGCTGGCAAGACCAACTGAGCGCGATGGCGCAAGAACTCTACGAGGTTGAATCCTCTACAGACTTGGCAAAGTATCTTTTGGGATGGTGGTCTACCCAGTGGGGTCGGGAACAGTGGCGCAGTTTCTGGGCGGGCAACACGCTGATTGCGCACTACCCCGAAAAGCGTCCCTTTGCTTCCCTTCCACCCAAAGTGATGGATTGGTTCGCCCAATCCCGCGCATGGGAACAAAAGTCTCTCCAAGCACACCTATCACGCCAAGAAGAGCCTATGAGTTTATCAGATGTGCCTCAACAAGAACCGCCCAATCGGATTGCCCTTATCGTGCGTTATGACCCCGTCCAAGGTGATGTCCGATGCGCTATCTTCTCAGAGAACTCGTTCGGCAGCTCTTGGAGCGCGACTCACTTGGGCGATTCGCTGTCATCTCTGTTAGGGGAAGTACCAAGCCAGTTTGCAAATCTGCCCGAACCGCTTGCCCAAACGCCCCTACGCAAGGTAGTGGGCAAGGTGGAGCGTCCCTATTTGGGGGAGCGCTACACGCTTGCAGAGGTCTTGGAGTGGCTTGCACAGCGGTGCGATGTGCCGATTGTGGCGCAAGCGTTCCGAGTGGCTTACTCAGACCCTCAAGAGCGCTTCGCTTCTGCCTCATCGCTGGAAGAGTGGGCAAAGCGCGTTTTGGAACAACAGGCTTACCTGGTCGAGGCTCGTGGAGATTATCTCCTGGTGCGCTATCGGTACGCGCTTCTTTTGCGGCTGCAGGAGGTGCCCGAGCCGACTTTGCAGGCTTTTGAGAAGCGGGTTGAGAGCGATGGAGCGCTGAGCCTAGATGACTATGCAGAGTTGGCAAGCCAACTGAGCGCCCAACAGGAACCGTTTTTCACCCCACGCTATTTCGGCACGGTTCGTGTTGTGCCTGCGGTTCGGTTCGATGTGCAACCGCTCGATTCTGCCCTGCCTGCGTTTCGGTTTTGGGCGTCTTTGACGCGCACTCAGCGCGAACAGGCGTTGGAGGCGATGCCGTTGTCGTTCTTCCAGATGACCCCTGTCCAGCAACGGCTGTTTCTGGATGCGGTGGACGCCACTTTTAGCGACCTAGCAGGTAATGCTTTTGACCTGATTGTACGCGTGTACGACCCAGAGCAGAACGCCAAATTAGCCTTCTTCTTAGACCGTTGGCAGGATGAGGAGTGGCAAATCGATACAGAGAATGGTTATATCATCACATCTTCTGAAGAACGGGCTCTGCAGTACCTCCGTGAGGGTCTGGCAAAGCAACCTGCTTCCCTTCAGCGGTACGAGGCTAAAAATTGGAAATTTCTGTTCGGCTTCAACCAGAATGAGGCGGTGAGTTATTCTGCGGTCTTCAGAAAGGCGATGCCGAGTTCTGCGTCTTCCTCTCGCTGAGGGCTACTCTTCAGGTTCAATCCCCAGTTGGCGCAGTTTCTCGGCGAGCCGTTCCGCCCGCAGGCGCTCTTGCTCGGCGCGCAGACGCTCTTGCTCTGCCTGCAGGCGCTCTTGCTCTGCCCGCCGACGCTCTTGCTCTGCTC
>CAKZQI010000225.1 GCA_937139515.1 uncultured Armatimonadota bacterium
TACGAGTATGGGTACAATAGCGACGGTGGCACAGTGTGGACAAGGGAGTACATCACTAACCAACACTTCTCGGAGTTTCGCTTCGTAGCCTGTGGCACAGGGTGCGCGGGTAGCCCTCTGAGCCTCTATCTGCGCGAACAAGTAGGTGGGAACGCCTTGAACTGGAACCGCGTCGAGGAGTATGTGAATGCGCCGACCGTGCTGATATATGACTTTGTGCTATACGAAGGAACTTCGGGGAATATCATTCACTATGATGGAACTATGGTTTTTTCGCAATACAAAGATAGTTTTGGGATAGATGTGGGGGGCTACGCCCTTCCAGTTTGTGCCACGAAGAGAGATAGGGGGGCAGGATGTGTGCCGTATCCCTCAGAGCCGTATCCTGAAATGCCACTGCCATTTTACCTACCCCCTTACGAACCTCCTCGAACTAATCCTGGTGACTACGAAGCTCCTTTGCCTGGTCCTTGGGATGATTTTATAGAAGCAATTGATTGCTCTGCGAATACGCTTGACGCCAATCGAATCTGCAGACCATCACCAGAATATTATGATCAGTGGAAAGATTGGTGCCTTGGACATCCAGACTGTTTAGGTAATACCCTTTGCTGTCATCTAAGATGTATGGAACATGTACTGGGACACAGGTGGGATGAGTTTGTTTGGCGTTGGGTAGAATTCTATGAGGACGTGATCGAGCGCGTGCCGAGAAAGTGTGTCAAGATAAGATAAGGGTGGTTCGCATGCGAAAACTTATTATGGTGAGCATCGCCTTAGTAATGATAATCGCTTTGATTGCCTATTGGAAGTTCCTTGATAACAGCCATGATTCTTCTGAGCCTTCAGAATCTATACAAACAAAAACACTACAAGTCACGCAAGCGTATCTTGAAGGTCAATATGAGTTGGTTTATGAGCAGCTATCTGAAGCATCACATAATCGTCAAGGGAGTAAAGAGTTATCGATTAGGGCGACCACGACGTACCGAACTCAAGGGGTTTGGGTACGCTCTCTCAAACCCACAGATATCTCCTCAGCACAAATTGTGAGATATTCGCCTGAGGCAAAAGCCTTTCTGATATGCCTGATGTTTATCATCGATCACCCTGATGTGCGCAAATTAGAAGATTATTTAAGAAACAGGAGCAAATCTAAAATCCCAAATGATTTGTTAAATAAATATGTTTTTGTAGAGGTCGTTGTTGGAGCACACCGTTTTTTGCAAGTATGGCGTTTGGATAGTGATGGTCAGTGGCGATTATTGGGTTGGCCATTAGACGGCAATCCCGAAGTTATGGCAGGCTCCTTGCGCATGATGAAGCGGGAAGGTATTACGCCGTAAATAAACGGGCTACGAGTACACCTATGACCTGCTGGGCCGTGTGGAAGAGAGCGTGGAGCGTCCAAGTGGGGACACAACGGTCTATAAGTATACGTCTGCAGGTCGCTTGACAAGCGAGGTGCGGACAGGTCAAGCAGAGTACTATCGATACTACGAGTACAACCCCGATGGGAGCCGATTTTCGGTCAGTCGGGGTGATGCCCTGAACGGAGCGCACTGGGAGCTTTATGGTTATGACGAGGTATCGGGTCGGTTAGAGAGTGTGATAGACCTCTGGTCGGGCACCGTGAATAGTTTTGTTTGGAACC
>CAKZQI010000226.1 GCA_937139515.1 uncultured Armatimonadota bacterium
ACAGCCCCTACCCTGTCACCCTGAGCGTCAGCGAAGGGTCTCTACTTTGAGATTCTTCGCTTCGCTCAGAATGACAATATGGGGAATGACAGCCCCTACCCTGTCACCCTGAGCGTCAGCGAAGGGTCTCTACTTTGAGATTCTTCGCTTCGCTCAGAATGACAATATGGGGAATGACAGCCCCTACCCTGTCACCCTGAGCGTCAGCGAAGGGTCTCTACTTTGAGATTCTTCGCTTCGCTCAGAATGACAAGAGTGAGTGTCCGAATGAAAAGGGAGGTCAGTACCGCCTGTTTCACGAGACGGTGAGCCGTTGGATGGTCCGAGATGCCCACCCTGTCACCCTGAGCGTCAGCGAAGGGTCTAACTTTACTTCGGCTCTAGCTCAGCCGCCAAGTGGTGCCTTGAGGGCTATCCTCCAGCAGGATACCGAGCGATTTGAGGTCGTCGCGGATGCGGTCAGCGAGGTCGTACAGCTTGCGCTGGCGCAGTTCCTGACGCCACGCAATCACGCACGCCATCAGTCGGTCTAAGGTCTCGCTTTGAGTGCCTGCCTCCCCCTGCAAAGCGACCCCCAGCACGGTTTCCAGCATCCATTCTAAAACATCCACAAGCGCCCGAAGTTCGCCAGGCGTGTCGGGAAGCGAGGCTGTTTCAGGATTGTTGAGCCGCTGGTTGATTTCACGCACCAGTTCAAACACGGCGGCAATCGCTTGGGCGGTGTTGAAGTCGTTGTTCATCGCCTCTTCAAACTGGGTGCGGAACGGCTGGACAACCTCCGCGGGTTCAGCCGTCGGTTCAGGGGCACTTTTCAGGAAGGCGCGAGCGCGCTCGTAAGCCGTGCGGATGCGCTCCAGCGCCGATTTCGCCTCGTCCAACCGCTCATACGAGAACTCCAACGGGGTGCGATAATGCACCGTCAGCAAAAAGAAGCGTATCACCGCTGGCTCATACTGCTGACGCAGTTCACGGATGGGCACAAAAATTCCCGTGGACTTGGACATCTTCTGCTCCTTGAGCCGTACGGGACCCCAGTGGAGCCAGTAGCGGGCGAACACCTGCTGGCAGTTCAGATAGGCTTCGGATTGGGCGATTTCGTTCTCGTGGTGGGGAAAGATGAGGTCCATCCCCCCAGCGTGAATATCAAAACTGGGCTGAAGGTACTTCAGGCTGAGGGCAGAGCATTCGATGTGCCATCCGGGGCGCCCGAGACCCCACGGGCTTTCCCAAGCGGGTTCGCCGGTCTTGGCGGACTTCCAGAGGGCGAAATCTTCGGGGCGTCGTTTGCGCTCATCCACTTCTATCCGTGCGCCCGCTTGCAACTCCTCCACCGACCGCCCCGACAGTTTGCCGTATTCTGGGAACATTTCCACGGAGAAGTAGACATCGCCATCCACTTCATAGGCGTAGCCCAGTTCCACCAGCCTTTGAACCATCGCGATGATATCTTGCATATTCTCGGTGACTTTCACGAACTGGGGCAGTTGCACGCCGAGCGCTTGGGCGTCCTCTACATACATTGTGCTGTACTTTTCGGCGACCTCGGTGGTGGAGATACCTTCCTCGTGGGCGCGCCGAATTATCTTGTCGTCAATATCGGTGAAGTTCTGCACGAACTGGACGCGGTAGCCGAGCTGCTCAAACCACCGGCGCACCACATCCATCACGACGACCCCACGCATATGCCCGACATGGGCGGGGGCTTGGGGGGTTAGCCCACAGGCGTACATCGTCACGGTGCCCGGTTCACGGGGTTGAAAGACCTCCTCTTTGCGCGTGAGCGTGTTATACAAGCGCAACTCCGCCATAGCGAGGGGATTATACCCCTGAGATTGCGGGTTTTTGGGCAACCCCGTATTAGTTCAGAAGAGAGAGACGGGCACAGGTGGCAGAATACTCATCAGAGGCGCGGGGACACCCCCGGCAGGGGCAGGACTGAGCTGAGGTGGCTAATGATTTGACCGACTCTCATCAGCACCGTCCAGCGCCACCGCCACACCCCCTGCGACCCGATTTCGCAGGGGGTTTTCTTAAAATAGAGGGAGGCGGGTGGGGAGGAACCCGCCTCTCCTGGGGTAGGGGAGGTGCGACCAAGTTTAGCAGGAGGTTCTCAAGGTCAACCTGTACCCTGTCGCTACCAACGATTATCGGCAGGGATGCCCGTAGTCTTTAGGGGGGATGGGACGCCCACTCAAGACACTCTTGGGTGGGCGTTTTTATTGTAAAATGGGGGCGGGTTCCAACCGCTCACCGCGTGAGTTGTACAGCCCCACGCCCAGTTCGCGAGCGGTCTCCTCAGTTTGAGGGTCAACGCGGAACCCCATCATATAGACCAAGTAGGGCGCTGGATAGCCCATCTCGGCAAGTCGTTGGCGAAAACCTTCTGCTCGCACTCGGTTCGCCCATTCGCGCACAGTTCGCCGAGCGAGGCGCGCCTTCACCTCCACGACGACCGTGAAGGTCTGCCCTTGCGCATCTTCGCAAATAGCAAGGATGTCCACCTCCAAGTCGCTTCGTAAGGGGTGAGGCTCCTTGATGAATCGCCATCCCTTGAGGTGCGCTAAGTATTCTAAGGCGTCTTGGGCTTCTTCTTCAAGGGTCAAGCCGTAGGCGTTGGCTATGCGCTCAACATACTGGCGCATCTCACGCATCTCTTGAATCATCTGTTGCTGAACTTGCTTTACCTCGGCTATGTCGCGTGTGTTGGTTTCAATTTGAACCAACATCTGTTGCTGGGTCTGCTCGAGGCGGTCTAAGCGCGTTTGAGTACGCTCGTCCGACTGCTCCAGACGCTCTAAACGCGCTTCAATACGCTGTATCGCCTCGACCAACCGCTCTACGACCGCGACGAGCTGAGCGAACTGCTCAGGCAGGCGCAGAAGCTCCTCACCCAACAGGATGAGCCGAAGCGCCTCCCGCTTCTCTGGGTTCTCCTGCAGGAGGCGCATCATCTCTTCCAGGTCATTCAAAGTAAATGCCATGACAAAAAGATTCTACCCTAAACCCAGCGGGCGATTACACCGAGCTCCTTGCCGACCCTCTCAAATGCCGAGAGCGCCTCATCCAAGTCTTCTCGGGTGTGGGTGGCGTTGGGCATCGTGCGCACGCGTGCCTTCCCACGCGCCACCGTGGGGTACACAATCGCAATCGTGAAGACCCCCTCTTCCTTCAGGCGTGCCTCCATCTTCTGGGCAATCGCTTCATCGCCACAGTAGACGGGCGTGATGGGCGTCTCAGACCCCATCGTGTCAAAGCCGAGCTGTTTGAGGTTCTCTTTCCAGTAGCGGGTGTTGTCCCACAGTTTGCGCATCGGTTCGGGGTCGGTCTGTAAAATTTCAACCGCCTTGAGGATCGCGCCAATTGCGGCGGGGGGCAGTGCGGTGCTGAACAGGTAGGGACGCCCGCGGTTCACCAGCCACTCCTTGAGCCGTTGGCTCCCTGCGATATAGCCCCCGACCACGCCAATCGCTTTGGAGAGCGTGCCGAGCTGGATGTCCACACGCCCATAGAGACCAAAGTGGCTGGTGGTTCCGCTGCCGTGTTCGCCCAGTACCCCTGAGGCGTGGGCGTCATCCACCATCACGACCGCGTCGTACTTCTCTGCCAGCTGCACGATTTCGGGCAGGGGCGCAATATCGCCATCCATACTGAACACGCCATCGGTCACGATCAAACGCTTCTTGAAATCTTGGGTGCGCTTGAGAATGTCTTCCAGATGGTTCATATTGGCGTGTTCGTAGACGAAGCCCTCACTCTTTTTGTAGCGTGCGGAGCTGAGGCGCACGCCGTCGATGATACTGGCGTGGTTCAACTCGTCCGAGATAATCACATCGCCCTCCACAAAACAGGAGGGGATAGTGCCTGAGTTGGCGTTGAAGCCCGACTGGAACACCAGCACCGCTTCGGTCTTCTTGAACTCGGCGAGTTTCTGTTCCAGTTGCTCATAGAGGGCGTTCGTTCCGCCCAGCCAACGCACGGCGCCTGCGCCAGCACCCCACTGCTCAACCGCTTCAATCGCCGCTTGTTTGAGGCGCGGGTCGTTCGCCAAGCCTAAGTAGTTGTTGGAAGCCAGATTAATCAGCCACCGACCGCCCATCTTGACCCGCCCGCCTTGAGGGCTTTCCAAAATCGGCGGTTGCTTGTACAGGTTCTGGGCTTTGAGCTCGTCGATGCTCTGCCGAAGCCAGTTTTGGAAGTTTGCGTTCATCGTTTGCCTCCTCGCCTTACGATTCTACCTTTCACGCGGTGCGCACCCTACTGAAAAAACCTCGTGGATTTACCGATAATTGCTCCCAGCAGTCGGGAAAGACCTCACTGAGGGGCTTAGAACCGATTTTGGGAGGGCAAAGCGCATGTATGAAGCTTATTGGGGTTTGAACGAACCGCCGTTTACACTGACGCCCGACCCGCGCTTCTTGTATTTGGGCAAGGAGCACGAGGACGCGTTGGTGATGCTCCATTACACCATCGCACGCAATCGTGGGGCAGGGCTTTTGATGGGCGACATCGGCTTAGGCAAGACGACCCTCAGCCGAAAACTGATTGAGCTTTTAGACCCCGTGCAGTTCAAAATCGTGCTTATCGTGAACCCAATCCTCACGCCCATCCAGCTCCTGCAGGAGGTGCTCCATCAGCTGGGGGTTCAAACGCAACTGCGCAATCGTCAGCAACTGTTCCAACTACTGTTTGAACACCTTATCCATATGTACGAACACGGTCAGCGTGCGGTGCTGATTGTGGACGAGGCACACCTAATTCGCAGCACCAGCACCTTTGAGGAGCTGAGGCTCCTGCTGAACTGTCAGATGAACGACCAGTTCTTGGTAAGCCTGATCCTGATGGGGCAGTTAGAACTGAAGAAAAAAATAGAAAAAGTTCCCGCGCTCAAACAGCGGATGGCAGTGCGTCATCAACTCAAACCGTTAGACCAGCAGGAGACTGCCCGCCTGATTGAGCATCGTTTGCGAGTCGCAGGCTATGCTGGCGAGCGGATTCCCTTCACCCCGGACGCCCTGTACGAGCTTTATCAGTACACGGGCGGCTACCCTCGTGTGGTATGCCAACTTGCGGACAATGCGCTGGTCATCGGCATGGCGCAGAAGGTCAGCCAGATTGACGGCTACCTGATGCACAGCGTGATTATGGATTTTGAAGGCAAGGAGTGGTGAGATGAACTTAGTTGAGGCTATCCGAATGGCATCCCAAAAGCAGGCGGAGACACCCCAGCCGTACCCTGCAGGCGTCTCTCACAGCACAAGCACACCTCAAGCCGAACCGAGCCCCGCCCACGACGAGTCGCCCGCGCTCCAGACGGTTCGCTTTGAGGTTCACCTGACCGACCAGCAGCTTCAAGATTTGCTCCAGTGGCTGGTGCGCTCCTTGCATCCGGTGATGACCCTGCGCGAGGCAGCACACTACTTGCGTCTGCGCCCTACGGAGGTGCAAGCGCTCGCCGAACGAGGCGAAATCCCTGCTTTCAAGATGGACAACCGCTGGCGGTTCTTGAAGAACGCTCTGGACGAGTGGCTACTGGCTCAGCGAGCCTGCGAGGGCACCGATGAGGAGGGAGATAACCATGCCGCGTAAGATGGACGCCGTCGTCGCCATAGATTGGGGTAGCACCAGCCTGAAAATCTGTGCGGGGCGCACGAAAGGCTCTCAGTTTGTGATCGAGCAAATCGCCCAGACCCCCCTACCCGAGGGGGCAATCCGCGAGGGGGTCATCAACGAACCCGAAACGGTTCACAAGGCACTCCGCGGACTTCTGCAAAGTGCTGGGGTCAAAGCGCGCAGTGCGTTCCTCGCCCTGGGTGGGTCGCAAACCACCGCCCGACCAGTGCGCCTCCCAGCGATGCCTGATGAGGTGTTGCGCAAAACCATCCAGTTTGAAGCCAGTCGGTACCTCCCCTCCTCGGCGGAGGAACATCTGATCGGGTACGGGGTGCTTGACCGAACCGCCGAACATACCGAAATCCTCTTGGTCGCAGCACCGCGCACCCTCACCGACCCCGCCGTGGAGATTGCTGAGAAGTGCGGTCTGGAGGTGGAACTGGTGGAACTCCAACCGTTTGCCAGTGTGCGGGCGGTGCAAGCCGTCTACCAAGACGAACTGCCCATGACCTACGGTGTGGTGGACTTCGGGGGGAGCCATACCCAGATTAGCGTGGTTCGCAACACCGTCTTGCTCCTCACACGATATATCCCGATTGCGGGGGAGACCTTCACCGCCGCGCTCAAGGGCTATTTCCACTACGAAACGGAGCAAGCCCAGTCAGTGAAAGCAGGATTGAACCTCGCCGAGCTGATCGAGCAGGGCAGTGTCCCTCAGGAGAACCCACCGCTACGGCTCATCCAGCCGATTGTGGATGAGCTGATACGCGAAATTCGTCGCTCGCTCAACTACTACCAGTCCCAGTATCAATCGGGCAAGAACAGCAACGAGCGCATAGAGTGCCTCTATCTCGTGGGTGGGTCTGTCCTTTTGAAAGGCAGTGCCGACTACATCAGCCACAAGATGGGGCTACCCGTGTTCCCGCTCAGCCCGTTTGAGGCGATGCGGATTGACACCACGCGTGTCCATCCTGACCAACTGGAGGCGGGAGCGCGCTGGGCGACGGTCGTCGGCTCTGCCTGCGCCACTCTGGAGATCAGTGGGGCGTGGGTTCAACCGCGTGAAGAAGTCGTTGAGGAGGTCGCATCCGCAGCCTAAGGAGGTCGGTATGGCAGTCATTAACCTAATCGAGCAAGAGCAGAACACGCGCCGCACTTTAGAGCGCAAGGTGCGCTTGATTGGACTGAGCTGGTTCGGTGTGGTCGCCTTTGCGGGGCTTGTTTGGGCAGGGAGCATGGTGTATTTGGGGATTATGGGTGCCCAGCTTGCCCGAACTCAGCAGGAAATCCAGAAGCTCCAGCCCGCTGTGAAACAGCTCCAGCAGGCACGCGCCGAGCTCGGGGCGCTCCAGCCGATGGTCACCACCCTCCAAGACGCACGCAAAGAGACCGGACGCTGGCGGTATCTGTTCCAACACCTCAGCATGCAGATGCCCGAGGGGAGCTATCTCACGAACGCTGAACTGGGCAAACGAAGCGACCCCAAACAGCCGATGGAGATTGTCCTGCGGGGCATCTCGCGCACTCAGGAGAATGTCGGATTGCTGATGCTCCGCCTGAACCAGCACCCCGAGCTGGAAGCCATCCGCCTGGACTACACGCAAGAGCGCACGATGAGCGACGGACCGCCTGTGTATGAGTTCCAAGTCACCGCTCAGGTGAAGGGTACGGCGGTCGTTGAGAAGAAGGAGGAGAAGACCAGTGGCAGTTAGTCGGCGCATCCAGCGTGTCCAGAGGCTCATCAAGGGTCTCAGCATCGGGGTATTGGTGACCCTTCTGCTCAGTGTCGGGAGCCTCTATCTCCCCTATCGGGGCTACACCGCCCTCAGCGAGGCTTTGGAAGAGAAACGCAAGGAGCTGGAGCAATCCCAGCAGGCAACCTCGCAACTACGCTTAGTGCAACAGACCTACGAGCAGACCAAGCGCGAACTCCAGTTTTTGGAGCGGGGCGTCTCTCAGTCGGCTTACATCCCCACGATGCTCCAACAGATTGAGCAGACCGCCAAAAACCTGAACCTCAAGATTGTGGCGATACGCCCGCAACAGCCCACCCAAAACAATCCTCAGGAGCAAAAAGAAAAAGCGAAAAAATCCTACGAGGAACAGCTGATAGAAATCAGCATTCAGGGCAACTTCTGGAGCCTGATGCGCTTCTTGAAACAGCTAGACGAGTATCCCAAGATTTTAGCGGTTCAGACAGTGCAGATACAGTCCAAGACAACGAACCAGCCCAATCAGAGCGCCACCAATCCCGAGTTGGAGATTCGGGCGACGGTGCGGGCGTTTATCTTCAAAAATAGTGGTCAACCCGCTAATGCCCAAGGAGGTTCCACAAATGCCTCTTAAGATAACAAAGTCGGGTTCTGGAGCCAACTCGCAGAAGCAGATGATACTTGTCGTGCTTCTGGTGTTCGTGCTGGTGGGGGTCGGCTTCTGGCAGTGGCAATCGCTCTCGGGTGGTGAAGCGACACCCAAGAACCAGTCCAAGCCGCAAAACAGCCAGGCGAGCCAAGAGACGAACCAATCTGAGAGTCAGACTGGCGACGCACGCGCCACCAGCGAACCGATGGCATCGGCGAATGGTTCTCCGCGCGACCCGTTCCGTCCTTTTGAGACCCCAACCGAGGACAACGGCGCCAGCACGCGCCAAGAGGGCACGAAAGTGGTCGCTCGTGAACCCGAGCCCCGTCGGGAGATTCAGGGGACTCCGCCCTCGGCGCCTGTGTTGCCTGTGGGAATCCCTGCGCCGGGAGGACTTCAACTGCGTCCTGATGGCTCCCCAGCCGATGCCCCCGAACCGACACCGCCACAGTGGACAGTGACCGGCGTGGTTCAAGGTCCTGCCAGTGTTGCGATTGTGAAAGACTCGGAGGGCAATCGCCGATTTGTGAAGCAGGGCGACCCCTTGGAAGAGGGGTGGCGCGTCCAGCGCATCGAACGCGGACAGGTCATTTTAGTCAGAGGTAAGGAACGCTTGATAATCCGTGTGGGGCAATCGTCCCAAGCGAGCGGAGGAAACGAACCATGAGGAAAACTCATCGTTGGATTGTTTTGATTTTGGTGCTGTTGCCCAGCCTGCTCTGGAGCCAAGTGGTGCAGGCGGTTTCAACGCGTGAGGAGGCGGGACAGACCGTTGTTCAAATAGACGGGAAGAGCCTCCAGCGTCCCTCAGTGAGCACTTGGCGCAATCAGTTCCTGATTGTGGAGTTTCGGGCGCGCTATGAGGGGCGCAATCGTACGGTTGCGGTGAGCCTCCCTCACGCTTCCAAACTCCGCTACGGGTGGTTCAGCACGAATCCGCCGCGCGTGCGGGTGGTCATCACGATGCGGGGTAAGCCCAACTATCGGTTGGAGTCGACCTCCACAGGCTGGCAGGTGATTTTGGGTGCGCCAAGTGCCTCGCCTTCTGAGGAAGTGCCCCTCCAACCCAGCGAGGTCGCCTCGACGGAGCCAAAAGTGAGCGCAAAACCCAGTGTATCCACCGTGTCAGAGAGCTTCAAACCCAAAGAGGAACAGACCGTGCCTCCATCGCGCACCTATTCATCGGAGGTAGGCTCAGCGCCGCCCAATCAGGTTCAGACGATTGTGGTCAACCCACCCGCACGCTCCACGACGCCTTCGCCCGTGAGGGTCTCGCTGGATTTTGTGGACGCTGAGATTGGCGATGTGTTGAAGGCGTTAGCCATTCAGTCGGGCGCGAACATTATCACTGCGCCCGATGTGAAGGGCACGGTCACGGTGAGCCTCAACCGCGTCACGGTGGAGGAGGCGTTGAACCTAATCACTCGGCTGAGCGGGTATCGCTACGAGAATGTAAACGGCGTCTATGTGGTTGGCACGCCCAACTCCATAGAAGCGTTCCGTGCTGCCGACAAAAAAGAAGAGAGCACATCTACCGAGCGTGCCGTAGAGGTGCTGACTTTCAAAGTCGCAAAGCCGAACGAGGTGGCGACCTACCTTTCGGCGCGGTTCCCCAATCTAAAGGTCACGCCATCGGGCGAGAAGGAGTCGGCTTTTCTGCTGGTGGAGGGACCGCCCGCTCTGGTCGAGGAAGCTCGCACCTCCGCCTATGCGTTTGAACAGCAGTTGTCGGGCGGTGTGGAGATTGTGACGGAGGTCTACCGCGTGCAGTTCGCCGACTCGCGCGACCTGGCACGAATTGTGAACCAGATGGTGCCGACGGTCTCTGTGTCGCTAGGTCCGAACCCTCTGCTCAGTCAGGGTGGGATAAGCGGAGGTAGTTCTGAAGGCACGGCAACGGGTGGCGATGCGCCCAGCCCCTCTGCCCAGCAGATGGGCGCGCCGATGCAGGGGGGGGCTCAGGGTGGAAGCCCACAAGGCGAACAGCCCCCGAATCAACTTGTGCTGATGGGCACGGCGCGCGATGTGCTGAGGGCGCTGGAAATCCTGCGCAAGGTAGATGTCAAACAGCCCCAAGTGCTGATTGAAGCGCGCGTGTTAGACCTCTCCGAAGGAAGCCTCAAGTCGTTCGGGCTTTCGTGGAACATCCTCCAATCTGGGTCGGTCAACACATTAGATCGTTCGCAGGGGCAGCTCCCCCTGCCTGGTGGAAGCACCCTCACTCCCAACCAGCAGGGTGTGGGGGTCAACCGAGACGGGCAGTTGGGGATTGACTTCACGATTGTCAAACAGCCGATAGACTTCTCCATCACGCTGAACGCGCTTGCTGAAGACCGTCGCAACCGCCTGCTGGCGAACCCGCGCGTCGCCACACTGGATGGGCGTCAAGCACGCATCTTCATCGGCGACGAGGTCAACTATGTCAAACTCATCCAGCAGACTCCTCAGGGCGCTAATGTCCAGACCGATAGCGTGCAGGCAGGCATCATCTTGACGGTGCTACCACGCATCCACGAAGACCGCTCTATTACGCTTCATATTCGTCCTGAGGTGAGCGTCATCACGGGCTTTCTGGAGGTGCCGGGTGGGGGGCGATTGCCTCAGCTGGCGCGCCGAAACGCCGACACGACCATTCGGCTCAACAACGGCGAGACGCTGATTATCGGTGGTCTCATCCGCGAGGCGGACATTCGGAGCATCCAGAAGGTGCCTCTGCTGGGCGACCTGCCGTTCTTGGGCTACCTGTTCCGACGCACTTCCACCACGCGCGACCGCTCGGAGATTGTCATCACGCTCACCGTGCGCGTGCTGGAATAGGTCGTCAGGACTGTTTGCCCCCCCTCTGTTGAGGGCAAGAGTTCATAGGGGCGCACCCCCGTGTGCGCCCCGTTTGAAATTCCCGCCTCAGCCCCAAAAATCCACTCTGCGCAACAGGTGTGGCAGGAAAGGCGTCTAATGGGTAGAATCTTGCTGAGTTGAGGAGGCATATCAACGCAATGAAACGAGTTGGAACCTGGCTATGGATGGCGACGATAGTCGGCGCGATGCTTCTGCCCGGCTGTGGTGGTGGAGGCGCCACCGAAGGGGTCGGAGGCACTGTGCTGGAGCGGGTCGCTATCCTCCGATTGGAAGACCCCGTCACTAAAGGAGCGATCGCAGGCGCTGAGGTCTACTTTGTCACCGATTCGGGCGCACTGCGCATGCGTGAGGTGGTGGCAGGGGCGACGCAAGACCCCGACAAGATTTCGCTGACCGAGGCACAGCGCTTCAAGCCCACGGCAAAAGTAGGCGACTTCATCCGCCGAAATGTGCCTGATAACGCCGTGTTTCGCGGAATTTGGATCAAGCGTCCTGCCAGCGGCTATACAGCGATTGTCCGACACATCCGCCCCGATGGCACGCGCCGCGTGATTCAGACTCCCAATAGCCTCACCACGACCCCGAGCTGTCTGCTGGCTTCTAACTTGGCAGGGACGGTGAAGGATGTGTTCGGCGCTCCGGGCGTGATCGACTTTGGCACGGCGGAGCTGTTCCCCAACCGCCCCGAAGCAGTTCCACCCCCTGTGGATGACACCTGCCCCTAAAGCCGTTTTGGAGAGGGGGCACCGAATGCGCCCCCTCCTCGCTGGGCTTATTAGCCTTCTCGGCGCGCTCGCCCTACTGTGGTTCATCCAACTTCTGCGCCAACAAGACCCCTTCCTGCAACGCATGAACCGATTGCCCCCTGACATGCAGGGCATCGCAGTCCATATCCAATCGCCTACCTTCGTGCTGAGAAGCGATGCACGACGGCTCGCGGAGGTGGACGCAGAACGGTTAGACCTTAACCGAAACCGCACCGAATGGGTCGCGACAGGGCTTAGGCGCGCCGTGCTGTATGACGAGCAAGGTGAACCGTTCGCCTATGCCCATGCGCAACAGCTGCTCTACAACCAGCCCTTACGACGACTCCATCTCGGCGGTCACACCCAAGTACGCTTTGTGAACCACCCGCTCTCAAAAGGCGAGCTCACGGTGCAGCTAGAGTGGCTCACATGGGACGCCCGAAAAGAGGTTTTAGAAACTCAGTACCCTGTACGCTTCCAGTGGGCAGAGGGCTACGGCAACGCCCGAGCGATTGTGTGGGATTTAGCTTCAGAGCGTATCACGGTGGAGGCAGGCGACTTTCGTGTGCGGGCATCGCTCCAAGAGACGAACCGCCAGCGTGAGGTACAAGTCAAGTTCGCGCGCAGTATCATCGAGCGCGAGGTTCAGCGGGGTGAGGGGTTAGAGTTCCGCGACGGCGACACCTCGGCGCTTGCTCCCCAAGCGGAAGTGTATGACCGACGCAAATATGCGCTGGCAACGGGCGACCTGCTTCTTGAGGACCCACGTATCGACATCTCAGGCAAACGATTGGAGATATGGTACGGTGAGAATCAAAAGCGCGCTAAGCTCACTGAGCAGGTTCGCCTGCGCATCAAGCCCCAAAAGAGCGCAGAGCCACCCCCCGAAGACGAAGACGAGATTGAGCGCGCCAAACGCTACCCGATAGACGCCACCGCCGACGAGATAGAGTACTTTTACCGACGCAAGGTCGCCTACCTGAGGGGCAATATTCAGGCGGTACAGACCCTACCCGATGGGATCACACGCACTCTCACCGCCGACCTCGCCGAGTACAACCAGCGCGACGAGACGCTTATCCTGCGTGGCAATGTGGTGATTGACGAGCCGAAACGAATGCGTCTGCAGACCGACTTGGCAATCGTGTCGCTAAAAGAGGGCGAGGAGAAAATCCAACTGCCCAACGGCACTTCAGGCGTCTTCTACTACACCGAAGAGGAGGAGGAACCCCGTGACACATCGCCTTAGACAGACCTTGCACGCCTCGTGTGCCATCGAGGGCGTTGGGCTACACACGGGCGAGCGGTGTCGGCTCATCTTACATCCTGCCGAGCCGAAGACTGGAATCTTGGCGCGCTTTGGAAGCCATCAGTTTCCCGTCCGATGGGATTATGTGGTCAACACTCAGCGTGCTACGGTGGTGGGCGACGGCACACACACCCTTAGCACGGTGGAGCATCTGATGAGCGCTCTGTGGGCGCTTGTGATTACCGACTGTGTGGTAGAGGTGCTTGAGGGGCGTGAGGTGCCCATTCTGGATGGGAGTGCCCTGCCGTTTGTAGAGGCGATACACGCGGTGGGAGTGGCTCCTTTGGGAGCCTACCCTCAGCCCACTCTAAGCGCGCCCGTGTCAGTGCGAATAGGCGAGCGATATGGGGCGGTGGTTCCGAACAATCAGAACTGGGCATTCGGCTACATCCAGTTCCCCGAAC
>CAKZQI010000227.1 GCA_937139515.1 uncultured Armatimonadota bacterium
CCGACCCCCTCTCCGTAAACGGAGAGGGGGCACAGGCACGCAGGCGCTCCCCCCTCTCTGCTTGCGGAGAGGGGGGATACAGGGGGGTGAGGTTGAAGGATTACCTCAAACTCAGACCCTTCGCTGACGCTCAGGGTGACGGGGTGGGGCGTTCGTGTGGAAGCGAAGCTCACGGCTACCTGCTTGCCTCTGGAAGTGGACAGGTGTTTGGAAAACGCGATTTTTAGCCCTTAGCGATTCGTAGGGTACAATAATTGTTCGTAGCCCTACGCTACAGGGGGAGCGCCATGAAAGCGTATTGGATTGACTTGAATGATGTTGTCCAGCATCCTGGACGCCGAGTGGAGTACCCACTTGAGATCTGGCTGGAGCGTGAAGAGGCTCCCCCACTGGCGGAACCGATACGCGGAACGCTGGTCGCAGAAAGTGGCGGTCGGATTATCCGACTGCAAGGCGAGTTCCACACGGTCGTGTGGCTGGAGTGCGGTCGCTGTCTGAGCTACTTTCAGCTCCCAGTGACATTTGAACTGCACGAGGAGTTCCCGATGCAGGGAATCCCCTCGGGCGTGTCGTCCGCAGGCTTCGCTACGGTGGAAGACAAAGACTCGTTCCCCGTGTTTGAGGGGAACCTGTTGCGTGCCGACGACCTGCTTCGGCAGTACCTATTGCTGGAGCTGCCGATGGCACCTGTGTGCCGAGATGATTGCAAAGGGCTGTGTCCCACTTGTGGACACAACCTCAACGAAGGGGAATGCACCTGCGCCCCGCGCAAGGGGCATCCCGCCTTTGAATCGCTCGCACGCGCTTGGTACGAGGAAGAGACCAATTAGGAGGAAACAGAGATGGCAAATCCGAAACGCCGACACTCGCATGCACGGGGCGCAAAGCGTCGCACCCACTACAAACTGGAAGTGCCGGGCATGAGCCGATGTAAGCAGTGTGGGGCAGTCCAGCTCCCGCACCGCGCCTGCCCGACCTGCGGCTACTACCGCAAGCGCAAGTACGAAAACGCAATTGTCGGAAAAATCGCTGAATAAGCCATGACGATTGCCGTGGATGCGATGGGGGGCGACTACGCGCCCCAAGAAATCGTCGCAGGCGCCTTAGAATCGGCGCGCCAAGTCAGCTTTGACATCGTGCTGGTAGGCGACACCGAGCAGGTCGAACCGCTCCTGCCCAAGCGAGGGCGTCCAGACAACCTGCACCTCCACCACGCCTCGCAAGTCATCACGATGGACGACTCTCCCGTGATGGCGATGCGACGCAAGCGCGACTCGTCGCTCGTGGTCGCCGCCAAAATGGTCAAAGACGGAAAAGCCGACGCGCTGGTCTCGATGGGCAACACGGGGGCGGTCGGGGTCGCCGCCAAACTGCTCTGGGGCGGACTGCCTTATGTGGACCGTCCCGCCATCGCCACCGTTCTGCCCACCTACACGGGGCGCTGTGTGCTTCTGGACAGCGGGGCGACGGTGGACTGCTCGCCACGCCAACTGCTGGACTTCGCCCTGATGGGGCAAATCTACGCCAGCCAAGTGCTGGAGATAGAGAACCCGCGCGTGGGATTGCTCAATATCGGCGAGGAGGCGTCCAAAGGCAACAGCGTCACCAAAGAGGCGTACCAACTCCTGCAGACCCAACTGGGCGACGAGTTCATCGGCAATGTGGAGGGCAAGACCTTCTTTGAGGGCGTTGCCGATGTGGTCGTCTGTGATGGCTTCGTGGGCAACATCTTCCTCAAAACGAGCGAGGGCGTCGCCGAGATTGTGCTGAAGGTGGTCAAGGAGGAGTTGACCCGCAATCGCCTCAACACGCTCCCGCTTGCGCTGTTGAAGCCCGCTTTCAGCCGTATCAAACGCCGTCTGGACTATCGTGAGTACGGAGGCGCACCCCTACTGGGAGTGGATGGCGTGTGCATTATCGGGCACGGGCGCTCGGACCGATATGCGGTACGCCAAGCGATTTCGGTCGCAGCGCAAGCCGTCGCCAATCGGCTCATCCCTACCCTGCATCATGCACTGACTTTATTGCATCAAGAGAAGGAGGGCTAATGGGTCTGCGCATCACCGTTCTGGGCTGTGGCACCTCGATGGGAGTGCCTCAGATTGGCTGTCGGTGTGCCGTCTGCACCTCGTCGGATCCACGCAACCACCGCACGCGCCCCGCCATTCACCTTGCGACGCCCCAAGCGCGCGTGGTGATTGACGCGCCCCCCGAACTGCGCTTGCAGCTCATCCAAACAGGGCTGGATGACCATTTAGACGCCCTGCTGATTACCCATACCCACGCCGACCACATTATGGGACTGGACGATGTACGCGGTTTCACCCTGCGCACCCGAACCCCTATGCCTGTTTATGCCGAATCCAGCGCGCTGGACGACCTCAAACGGGTGTTTCGGTATGTGTTCTTCCCCTATCCACCAGGGGTCAGCATTCCCCAAATCCAGTTTTTAGAACTGCCGAACCCACTTCAGATTGGCGATATGCGGATTGAGCCGTTGCGCGTGTTTCACGGCGAGATGCCTGTCTTAGCGTTCCGCGTGGGCAACTTCGCCTATGTGACCGATGTGAGCTATATCCCCCCTGAAACCTTTGAACGACTACAAGGGCTAGACCTGCTCATTTTGGATGCCCTGAGGCGCGAGCCTCACCCAACCCATTTCAACTTGGAGCAGGCACTCGCGGTCGCCCAGTCGCTCCAGCCCAAGCACACCCTATTCACGCACCTTACCCACGACCTGGAGTACTCTCAGACCAACGCCGAACTGCCCGAGGGGATGGAACTTGCCTACGACGGACAGGTTGTGGAGATACCGTACGAGGTGAGCGAACTACAGTCCGTTTGAGAGGGCGTACTTTCAAGAGCGTTTCGCAACTAACCCCTCCGTGAGGCTTCCCCCGCCCGCGTGGGGCACTTCCTAAGTTCCCTCCCCCTGCATTAGAGCTATTTACTACCCACAACTCTTGGTGTCCACGAGAGCGTCTGAAAAAACGCTGGGAGCGCGGGCGTCCCGCCCGCAGTCGTGGCTTGGGCATCCTTGCCCATTAAGCAAAGGAAACGCAGAAGAGTCTTGGTATACTTACCCCACCGATGAAAGGGCAGAACACACCCCTCCATCACTATCTGGGGCAGATACAACAGATTCGCGCCCTCTCTCACACAACGGGCGAACTATCATATCACGCTACGCTCAAAAGCCTGCTTGAAGAGGTAGCCCAAGCGCTGAGGTTGACCCTCCAAGTCGTACACGAGCCTGCCCGCCTAGCGTATGGCAGACCCGATTTTATTATCCTGCAGAGAGGACTTCCCGTCGGCTACCTCGAGGCAGAGAAATATGCGACAAACCTTGACCACCTGAGTGGGCAAGCGAAGGAACAAAACGACCGCTTCATCCAGAACTTAGACAACTTCCTGCTCACCAACTTCTTGGAGTTTCGGCTCTATCGCAACGGCACGCTCCAAGCGCGTGCGAAACTGCCCGAACCGCCCGAACGAGGCACGCTCCACCTTCTGCCCTCTGAAATCGAATCGTTTCAGAGCCTTCTGGAATCGTTTCTGACTGCTTCGCCCCCAACGCTCAGCACGCCGAAGGAGTTAGCAGACCATCTGGCACGCAGGACACGCCAACTCAAGCAAGCCACCTACCTCCTGCTTCAAAACGACAAGGATTCCGAACTGCGCGCCCTGCACAAGGCGTTTGAACGCACGCTCTTGCCTGACCTCGATTTCGCCGATTTTACCGACATGTACGCTCAGACCATCGCTTATGGGCTGTTCGCTGCGCGCTGTAGCGCACCCAACGAGCCAAACTTCACGCTTGGGCAAGGATGCCCAAGCCACGGATGCGGGCGGGACGTCCGCGATCCCCGTGATTTTTCGAACACCCTCAGCTTATAGGAGGGTGTTCGAAAAATCGTAGCACGGGCATCCTGCCCGTGAAAAATGACGGCACGGTGGACGACGCCGACCTGTTGATAGTGCTGTTCAACTTCGGTAGTGGGTGTTGAACCTCTCCCCCCTGTGTCCCCCCTCTCCTAAGAAGAGAGGGGGGTGTTTGGCTCCCCTTCTCCCTTTTTAGGGGAGAAGGGGCTGGGGGTAGAGGGGTTCTCCAAAAACCTCTCCACCGCGCGCTGATGCCCCCGTTCGGGACAATAGAACGCTATCGGCTGCGCCTGACGCTGCCAACGCGCCCGAAACACACCGTGCGGATGAATGCGCATCAAGGGATGCCACCCGTTGCGCACAATCGCCCGAAACAGCCACGACGCCC
>CAKZQI010000228.1 GCA_937139515.1 uncultured Armatimonadota bacterium
GAACCGATGGCGGAAGCGTGCAGGTCGGGTGTGCCTGCTACCACTTGGGTTTCGGGGGATAGCCCCCACTCGTGCGCCACCTGAGGCACGAGCGTGCCCAAGCGAGTCGTCGGGGGTACCAAGTCGGGCAGTTGCTTGCGGGCGATACCCGCCATCTGGATCAGGGTGGGGTGATAGTCCACCCGCTGAGGGTTGCGATTGTCGGTCAGCCAGTGGAGCGTAATCGTCTCGTAGGTGCAGACGGGGCGTCCCGAGAGCCGATAGTTCAGGTATGCCACAGGCTCCAGAAACTTGTCGGTGGCGCGGTAGCGTTGGGGGTCTTCACACTGGAGATACAGGATGTGGGCGAGTGGGTCTTTGCCAGAGCGTGTGGGCGCACCGCCTGTGAGCCGAAGCCAACGCCACAACTTGCCCAGCTGATAGCCCTCAAACTGGGGGAACCCGCCGATGAGGGTGCGGATGTGGGAGGCACCGCGTGTGTCCATCCAAATCAGGGCGTTACCCAGCGGTTCACCCTGCGCATCGACCGCCACTGTGCCCGACCACTGAGCAGTACAGCACACCGCCTTCACCTGCTCGCGTGGGGCACGAGTGTCCTCAAAAAGTCGATGGACAGCGCCTGTGAGCGCGCGCCACCAAGTGTGGGGGTCTTGCTCTGCGCCTCCATCGGGCGTGAGGTGGATGGGGTGAGGTTCAGCGACGCTATGTACCAGCGCGCCCTCCGCTGAAACGAGCGCCACCTTGCACGCCGAGGTACCCAAATCCAACGCTAATAGGTACACCTGCCGATTTGTTTCGCTTCTATGAGGTGATGCCCTGCTCAGATTACAGTAAGGGTATCTTAACCATCTTGCTCCCTTTGCAGAAAACTGTACACACTGCTCTCAACCCCACCCTTGAAAATGACCGTCCCTACCCTGTCCCCCTGAGCGTCAGCGAAGGGTCTGGGCTCTTTGAGCAGGAGGTGAAGAGCATCCATTCGCATAGCCCTCATCCCCCCGACCCCCTTCTCCGACAAGGGTACATCACTTGAGTTCGAGATTGCAAAACGCCTGCCGCTTTTAGACGCAGACGGTAGCAACGAACAGCGAGCTTTAGTTGAACCCGCAAAGCCTACCCTGTCACCCTGAGCGAAGCGAAGGGTCTCTGCTACGGGTTGCACCGAGATTCTTCGCTTCGCTCAGAATGACAGTTGGGGGCGAGGGGGCTAACGAAGGGGTGCTAAAGTAGGGGCAAGTTGGCTTGATTTTGAACTCAACAGATGTACCCTTGTCAGGACCCCCTTCTCCCCAAGCTTGGGGAGAAGGGGGCGCGCCTGCTTCTTTCTTCCACCGTTTTCTCTGCCAAATCTCTGGCGAGGGAGGGAGCCAGTCACTCCCCTCTCCCACAGCGTCGGGAGAGGGGGCGGGGGTGAGGGCAACCGCAGATTCTTCGCCTCTCTCAGAATGCCAAGAAGCACCACGGGCAGGATGCCCATGCCACGATTTTTCAAACATCCGCAGTAGGAATCCTGACTCCCTGTTCGAATCGACCTACTGATGGACAAAATCGTGGTCAAAAGTCCGGCAGATGGGAGCCTTGTGGGGGAAGTGGCAGTGACCCCAGCCGAGCAAGTTGCCCTTTGTGTCGAACGCGCTCATCAAGCCTTTCTGGAGTGGCGGGGGGTTCCCCTGCGTGAGCGCGCAAAACTCCTCAGGAACCTGCGCCAGCGGATGCTTGCCGAACGCCAAACGATTGCCGAACTGATTGCCCGCGAACAAGGCAAACCAGTCATTGAGGCGATGATTGTGGAGCTGTTCCCCCCGCTGGATACAATCACCTTCCTGCTTTGTGAGGGGATGCGGTTGCTCCAACCGCGCCCAGTGCGCTCTAAAAACCCGTTTATGGTAGACCGCCGTTCTACCTACTACTTCCATCCCTACGGAGTGTGGGCGGTGATTGCCCCGTGGAACTACCCGTTCACCATTCCGATGGTGCAGGTGGCGAGCCTGCTCTTCACGGGCAATGCGGTCGTGCTGAAACCGTCGCCTCTCACCCCACTGATTGGCGATCTTCTGGTGGAGCTGGTTCACAAGGCGGGCTTTCCCAAACACTTGGTTCAGGTGGTGCAGGGGGGCGCTCCTCAAGGTGAGGCGCTGGTGAGCCATCCATTGGTGCGGGGGGTCATCTTCACAGGGAGCGTGCCAATCGGCAAGCGGGTCGCCGAGCGCGCAGGTGCGAAGAAGATGATTCTGGAACTGGGAGGGAAAGACCCGGCTATCGTGCTTGCCGATGCTGACCTACCCCGAACCGCACGGGGCATCGCGTGGACAGCGATGGTTAACGCAGGGCAGACCTGCGCCTCGGTAGAGCGCGTGTATGTGGAGCAGGCGGTGTATAAGCCGTTTCTGGATGCTTTGCAGGCGGAAATCGCCCAAATCCGCGTGGGGCATCCGCTGGAGAGCACGACCGATATGGGTCCCGTGATTGCGCCCTTCCAGCGAGAGCGCGTGGCGCACCATGTGGAGGATGCTTGCGCCAAAGGTGGGCGCGTGCTGACTGGGGGCAGACCTCTCACCGAGCTGGGCGAACTGTACTACGCGCCCACCCTAATCGCCGATGCGACGCCCGATATGCTCGGAATGCAGGAGGAGACCTTCGGACCGCTGGTGATGGTGCAACCCGTCGCCGATGTGGAAGAGGCAATCCAGCGCGCCAACGACAGCGCATTCGGCTTGACCGCTTCCATCTGGACGCAAGACCGCCAGCGCGCTCATGCGCTCGCTCCGCGCTTGGAGTGCGGTTCGGTCAGCGTCAACTCGCACATCGTTGCTTATGGCGATGCTTTCGGGGTATGGGGCGGGTTCAAAGACTCCGGCGTCGGGCGCACGCACGGCGAGTTCGGACTGTACGAGCTGGTGCAGGTGCAGTATGTCAGCGAGGTCTATACCAGCAAACCTGAGCTGTGGTGGTATCCCTACAGCGACCGCCTGCATCGGATTACTGACCTGCTGATGGGTCTGCTGGCGGAACCGAGTTGGCGCGCCAGAGGGGGCTATGCGAAACGGCTCTTGCCCGAACTGCGCTATCTCACGCGCCAGTTCTCGCCTCTGAAGACCACTCCTGCGTTGTGGCGATACCTACGCTAACGCGCTAACTCCTGCAGGAGGTGCGCATATTTCTGAGCCACGACACGGCGTTTGACCTTCAGGGTAGGCGTCAGCTCCCCGCTCTCTATGGTGAAGGCGGTGTCTATGAGGCGGAAGCCCTTGACCCGCTGAAAGTCCGCCAGTTCACGGTTCACCTGCTCAATCTCTTGGCGGAACCGTTTCTGGATGGTGTCGCTCTCCAAGAGCGCTTTGGGGGTGGAGGTGTCCAGCTCCTGCTCGCGGGCGAACGCCTTGAGGCGCTCCATATCGGGCACAATCAGCGCCACGGGTGCGCTCATCGCATCGCCAAACACCACCGCCTCCTGGATGAGCTCGCTCTGCTTGAGCAGGTTCTCAATCGGCTGGGGCGCCACATTCTTGCCGTTCGCCAGCACGATGATGTCTTTCTTGCGGTCGGTGATATACAGGTAGCCGTCCTTGTCCATATGCCCAATATCGCCCGTGTGGAACCAGCCGTCGGGATCAATCGCCTGAGCGGTCGCTTCGGGCTTTTTATAGTAGCCCTTCATAATGTTGGGACCGCGCGCCAAGATTTCGCCGTCCTCGGCGATGCGCAGTTCCACCCCGCGTATCGCCTTGCCCACCGAGCCAAATCGGGGCGCACGAGGCGGGTTCACCGTGAGCACGGGGCTGGTCTCGGTCAAGCCGTAGCCCTCCACGATGAGAATGCCGAACGCATGGAAAAACTCGGCGACATCTTTGGGAAGTGCGGCGCCTCCCGACACAAAGTATCGCAATTTTCCACCCACGCGCTCCCGTATCTTGTGAGCGACCAGCTTGTCCAGCAGGGCGTATTGCAGGCTCACCATAAACGGCACCGAGCGCCCCTCACGCAGGCACTGGGAGTGTATCTTGCCCAGCTCCAGTGTGCGGTAGAAGAGTTTCTGGCGGAGCGGGGGCAGATCGCGCACTGAACCGAGGATGCGGTCTTTCACGGAGGCATAAAATCGGGGCACCCCCAGCATCAGCGTGGGCTTCACCGTCTGCATATCGTTCGCCAGCGTGAACAGGCTCTCGGCGTAGGCAATTGTCAACCCTGCATAGATGGGCAAGAAGTGCCCGCCCATCCGCTCAAACACATGGCTCAGCGGAAGAAACGAGAGGAACAGGTCGTCGGGTTTCCATTCAATGATTTCCAGCACCGCCTCGATGTTGGTAATTAGGTTGTGGTGGGTCAACATCGCCCCTTTCGGTTCGCCCGTCGTGCCTGAGGTGTAGATGAAGGTCAACACATCATCGGGCTGAACAGCTTGAACCCGCTCACGAAACAGGGCTTCGGTCAGCTCGCCCGGCTGATTGAGCATCTGCTCAAAGGTGGGCGTGTTGCCAACCCCATCCGGTTCAATCGCAATCAAGTGGACATTCAGACCTGACCCCTTCAGCGCCTCTTGTACCTTGCGTAGTTGGCGCTTGTCGCTGACCACCAGCACCTTCGGCTCCGAGTCGCACAAAATCTCTTGTACCTGCGGGGCGGTAAGAGTCGGATAGATGGGCACGGTGATGGCTCCCAGACTGATAGTCGCCCAGTCGGTGATTGCCCATTCGGGACAGTTTTCGGCGAGAATCGCCACGCGGTCGCCCCGCGCCACCCCTAAGGTGTCAAGCGCCCGCGCAAAAGCATAGACGCGACGCCCCAACTCCGCATAGCTAATCGGCTTGTATTCTTTATCTTTCTTCACTAACAGCGCTGGCTTGTCCCCGAACTGCTCCACACTGTGCAACAGCGCCTTCGGTAGCGTATCTCTCTGCATCGGTTTACTCCTTCTCTGTTTACTTTCGGGGTTTTGACGCAGTTCCCTGCAAAGTGGGCTATAATAGGTTATGCGATACAGTGCGGCTTCTGGACTGGCGCTGTTGTTGAGCCTATCGGCTCTCCAAGCACAGACCCTCAGTGATAGCACCCTCACCGTAGAGACCGTAGTTAGCTCAGGGATTGGCATCCCGATAGCGATAGAGTTTTTAGCCCCCGATAACCCCAACCGCTTTTTTGTAATAGAGAAAAACTCTGGACAAGTGAAGTTGGTGCAAAATGGCGTGGTGCAAAGCACTGTGTTAGACCTGCCTGTGAACAACGCCAGCGAGCGAGGTTTGTTGGGAATTGCCTTACACCCCGATTTTGCGAACAACGGTTATGTGTACCTGTACTACACCCGATCCAGCACAGGCGCGGACACGGGCACGCAAAGTGCGTGGGTGGACAACCGCGTGGAGCGCTATCGGTGGAATGGCAGCGCGCTGATAGACCCCGTGCTGATAGTCTCTTTTCCAAGAGACACTACTCAGAACAACGGTCCCAACCACGACGGCGGGGTCATCCTGTTCGGTCCCGATGGGATGTTGTATGGGGTCACGGGCGACCTCAATCGTGGCTTTTTGAGCAATCCTCGCATTGAACAGAACACCAGCACGACGGCTGTGGCAGGGGTGGGGGGCATTTTTCGCTTGACTCCCGAAGGTGCCGTCCCACCCGACAATCCGTTCGTGAGTCATTCTGATGTTCGTATCCAACGGCTTTGGGCGTACGGCATTCGCAATAGCTTCGGCATTACCTTTGATAGCCTCACTGGGCGTCTCTGGATTACCGAGAACGGTCCGAATGTGTATGACGAAATCAACTTAGTAGAGCGTGGGTTCAACAGCGGCTGGCTCAAAATAATGGGACCCGACTCGCGCAACGCCACCTATAACGAGAATGGCAACACTCCTTACAATGCCGACTCGCTGGTCTACCTGCCCAACGCCTACTACGCCGACCCTGTGTTCTCGTGGTTGACGCCGATTGGGGTGACCTCAATCCAGTTTGTGCGTTCGGCGCGCTTTGAGGCAAGTTGGCGCGACCATGCTCTGGTGGGCGAGAGCAACAACGGCGGGCTATATCAGTTTGTGATGAACGTTCAGCGAGATGACTTCGTGCTGACAGGTGGTTTAGCAGACCGCGTTGCGGACAGCACCACCGAGCGCAACCTGTCGCGAGTGGGCACCAATTGGGGCGTTATCACCGACATCAAGGTCGGTCCTGATGGCTACCTGTATGTGGTTTCGGCGTATTCCAACCGTGTGCTTCGCATTCGCCCCACTAATCCCCCAACCATTGTGAAGGGGCAGGTGCGTTTGGCAGGGCGTGCTGGGTTTCCTCTGGGCATCCCCCTGCGTTTGAGCCTCCAACAGGGCAGTAGCACCCTGCAGACGATAGACACCACACTGGACGCCTACGGACGGTTCTCGGAGCGCATCAATACGCCGGGTACCTATACCGTCAAGGCGAAGGCGGGCACTTACCTCTCGGTGAGTGTGCCGAATGTGTCGGTGGCTTCGCAGGGGTTTGCCTACCTCGCCCTCAACTTCAGCATTAACGGCGATGTGACGGGCGACGATGTGATAGATGACGCGGACTTGCTGGCGGTGCTGTTCGCTTTCGGCTCGAATGACCCCACCGCCGACCTCAACGGCGACGGGACTGTGGACGACGCCGACCTGTTGACGGTGTTGTTCAACTTTGGGGCAGGGGGGTAAGTTTTATTCGGCTAAGATTCCTCGTTCGTAGAGTGCCCCGTTGAGCATCATCAGCACACGGTTGCTCGCTAAGGCTTCGCCTGCGTCGGGATGGACGCCCTGTCCAACAACGGCGGGATAGGCGTCTATCCCACATCGGCGCAGTAAGTTTGCGCGCTCAACGGCACGTTGCACATCGTCATGGTGGATAATCCACGAGAGCTCAACGGCGAAGTAGATTTGTTCGCCCGTTCTGGGGTGGCGTCCCGTCAGCAGACCATCTAGAGCGAACAGTTGCCCCCACTCTTCTTCGCTCAGGGGATGTCCTGCCTCTCGGAGTTCGTCCACGAAATCTGCAACTGGGACGACCTTCGGGCGACGCAAGTGAGGTCCGAACAGCGCCGCTCCACGCCGATCGAACTTCAGTTCCATCACATCACCTTTGAGTACGGCGATATCTGCCTCCAAACGCACCTGCACTTTGCGGATGTCCTCAACGATAGCCTCTAAGCGGTCTAAGCGGGCGATTGCCTGTTGATGACTTTCCACTAGTTGCTGATGACTTTCGGAGAGCCGCTGATGACTTTCCACCAGTTGCCGATGGCTTTCCGAAAGCCGTTGATGGTTTTCCACTAGTTGCTGATGACTTTCGGAGAGCCGCTGATGACTTTCCACCAGTTGCCGATGGCTTTCGGAGAGCTGTTGATGACTTTCAATCAGTTGTTGGTGACTTTGTATAAGCCGTCGCTGACTTTCCTCAAGGCGGTCTAAGCGAGTTAGCGCCTGTTGGTGAGACTGCACTAGTTCCCGCACTGCCGATACCAACTCCCGTACCAGTTCAGGGAGCTGGCGCTCCTCGTCGGTAAGCAAGACCTCCCGAAGACGCTCACGCCATTCGGGATGCTCTTTGAGGATTCGGACTAGGTCGTCCACAGTTTCTATTTGGTAAGGCACAACTCAATTATACCAAGCCGAACCGTTGAACTCCGTACAGACATTTAGGGCTTTCTCCCAGACACTTCGGCAACATTCTCCCCAAAATGCTGTACAATTAGATGGGAGTGACGCGCCGATGGATACCAAAGCCTTGTTAGATATGATATTAGCAGTGAGTGCTTTGATGGTGAACATACTCCTGCTTATTTCACGATGGCTAAGCCCCCGCCCTGAGCCGTCAAACCCTACTCCCGAAGATGAGCCGATAGTGCCCCTACCCGCCCGGTTGGGAGCGCGCCCCATCCAGCCGATTGAAATGCTTGCTGAGCGCGTTGAAAGGGCTTTTTCGGACGAGTTCCAGGCGCGCCTCAAGGAGCGGGTTCTCTCCAAGTATCGCCATTTTTCAGACCGTTCGTACGATTGGGCGCTTCTGGAGCTGAAACGCTACTTCCTAATGAACTTACTACTGCGGGGTGTGCCGATGTTTAGCGAGCGTGTGGACGACCTCTGGCACGAGATGCTCCTGTTCACGCACGACTATCAAGAGTTCTGCACGCGGTTGGCGGGTCGCTTCATCCACCACAACCCATACCTCCAGCGCACTCCGATGCCTGAGGAACGGGCATGGTTTGATTGGGTCTACGCCCAGATTTTCCTGTTCACGCCCTACACGCAGGCGCTCTGGAAACCATTTTTCCGAAACCCGATAGATAGCGACCGCCTGCGCAAGTTCGCCTCACTGTCAGAGGCGGAGCTGGTCAGTGCCTACTTCAACACCTCGTTGTATGACCGCGACCCCACCGTGCGCGAGGCAATACGCTATCTCATCAATCAGGCAAAGGTTCAGAGCGTCTCTGCTCTGACGCATCGCGAAGCGCCCAAACAGGCTCCTCGCTACACCCTCGCCCCACGCGAGGGTCTCACCGACTACAGCGTACTAACCCCGATGCTGATGGCGACCTCACTTTGGGGAACGAATGTCCTTCACGAGTTGATGGCGCCGTATTATCCTTCTGAAGCAATAAAGCGTAGAGCGTCGGCAGAGGGCGATGCCTCCGTCTGTGGCGCGTTTGGTGGGTGCGACAATCACTCCAACGACCACGATGGAGGCGATGCTGGGGACGCTGGTGGGGGCGACTCCGGCTGTGGGGGCGGATGTGGCGGTGGGTGCGGAAGTTAGGGGTAGGGTATAATCCTGCGACAGTGATGAAAATAGTGAGCCATCATACGCAGGAGGTCTTTGAATGAGCGACTATGCCATCAAAACGGTCAACTTGACCAAACGCTACTCGGGCTTGTGGAGCAAGACACCCGTAGAAGCGGTCAAGAAACTGAACTTAGAAGTCCATCGCGGCGAGATTTTCGGCTTTCTGGGGCCGAACGGGGCGGGCAAAACCACCACCATCAAGGTTCTGCTGGGCATCATCTATCCCACGGAGGGCGAAGCCTATGTGCTGGGCAAGCCCGCAGGCGACCCCAGCAACCACTACAATCTGAGCTACCTCCCAGAAAACCCCTACTTCTACGACTACATGACGGGCGAGGAAATCCTTACCTTCTACGCACGGCTGTTCGGCATTCCTGAGCCTGACCGCACCAAGCGCGTGCGCGAACTGCTGGACCGTGTCGGTCTCTCCCGCGCCGCAAACCAACCCATCCGCACCTACTCAAAGGGAATGCAACAGCGCATCGGCTTAGCCCAGTGTCTGCTGAATGACCCCCAACTGCTGATACTGGACGAGCCGACCGCAGGCTTAGACCCAATCGCCCACATCGATATCCGCGATATGATTTTGGACTTGCGTGCGCAAGGCAAGACGCTGTTCATCAGCTCGCACCAGCTTTCCGATGTCGAGCGCGTGTGCGACCGTGTCGCTATCCTCAATCGGGGCGAGATGGTCAAGCTTGGCAAGTTGGAAGAGCTCCTCTCAGGGGGTCATGTGGAGCTGATCGCCGAGAAGGTCAACGAGGGCGTGCTGGAGCCGATTCGCAACTTGGGTGGACGCGCCTCGCTCCACGACGGACGCCTGATCGTGGAACAGCCCGACGACGGCACCATCGACCGAGTGATCGACCTCGTGCGCTCCAGCGGCGGGCATGTTATCAGCGTCAAGCCATACCGCCGCACTCTGGAAGACCTCTTCGTTGAGACCATTCAGGGAGGGAACCGCCAATGAACGCAACTTTCGCACTGGCAGGCGCCACCTTTGGCGAAGCAATTCGTAAGCGTATTCTGTTGGTTATCTTGCTCGCAGCGCTGGTCATCTTGCTGATTAGCCCTGCGTTCGAGCCGTTCGCAGGACGCGGGCAACGCACCCTCGTTATCAGCTTCGGCTTCGGAATTATCCAGCTGGCAGGCACTTTCATCGCTATCATCATGTGCACGGGTCTTATCCCAACCGAGATCGAGCGTCGCACCATCTACACCATCCTCTCCAAGCCAGTTCAGCGCTATCAGTTCGTGCTGGGCAAGTTGCTGGGTGCGATTGCCACGCTCGGCTTCGTCTATCTGACGATGGGGCTGATGTTCTTGCTCATCACGCGCTGGACGCTGGGCGAATTTGACCCGAAGATTGTGCAGGGGCTGATTATGTTCTTCTTCCAAAGCTCCCTGCTGGCGGCGGTCACCTTGTTCTTCTCCACTTTTGTATCGCCTCTTGTGAACTACTTCTTGTCGGGTGGTGTGTTCCTGATGGGCAATCTGATGAGCACCTTCTTAGACACCATTCAGCGCAATCCCGAAGTCACTCCGCTCACGCGCATCCCTGTGCAAATCTTGACGGTGCTATTGCCCAACTTTGCGAACTTCAACATCCAGAACCCCATCATCAACCCCGAACAGGTGTTGACCGACGAAGTCGCCTATCTGGTTCAGACGATTGCCTATGCTGTCATTTATATGGTGCTTTTGCTGGTGGCGAGCATCCTGATATTCAATCAACGCGAGATGTGATGGGGTGAGCGTATGAAAAAGCGTTCGACAGGACTTCTAATTGCTGTGGTCGCCCTGCTGGTGGTTCAGGCAGGGCTTCAGATGCGGGTGTTTCCACTGTGGCAGAAGAACTATGCGCCCAAGACCGCCACGCCCGTGGGGCTATCGCCTGAGCAGTTGCTGGTGGCGGTGGCGGGCTTCCGCGAGTTCATGGCAGGCATCTTGTGGGTGCGCGCTGACGGCTTCTTCGACTCGGGCAACTACGATGCGGTGCTACCAATGCTCCGCCTCGTCACCTGGTTAGACCCCCACAACTTGGATGTGTACGCTACGGGCGCGTGGCACATGGGTTATAACTTCACCGACGAAGCACAGCGCTCCGACCGTCGCTACCTCCTGCCCGCCTTGAAGTTCTTGGAGGAAGGCATTCAGAACAACCCGAATGTGTGGGACCTCTACTTTGAGATGGGCTGGATGTACTATCACAAAATCCAAGACCCGGTGAACGCCGTGCCGTGGATGTACAAGGCAAACGAGTTTGAGAACATCATCCCGGCTCGTCGGCACATGCTGGCGCACGCGCTATTCAAGTCCAGCCAGTTTGACCAGGCGGTCAACACTTGGGGACGCTTGCTTCTGGACGCCGAGAAGGAACGCACCAAAGACTGGGAGTCGCTCAACCTGTACGATGTGCGCCAGAAGAACTTGGAAGACACCATTCTGGACATCCTGCGCCGATACGGACCCAATGCGGAAACCCAGCCGCCGATCGATATGGGCTTTGATGCGAAGGTCACCGTCGTGCGCCCGCGCGTGATACTGGTGGAGGGCACGCTGAACATTCCCACGATTGGCGCCCGCGTGACGGTCATCCTGCGCAATAAGGGTCAGAAACTGGACTACACCCCCAAAGCGCTGGAGACCTTCACGCTGGAGGTCGACCCGAACCTGACCTATATGCAGGACTCGCTGGCGGTGCGCGATATGAAGTTCCGTCGCGAGATCGATATGAGCAAAGACCCAAAGATGTACTCGTTCAAGGCGCCTGAGTACGAGGTGGAGTTCATCTTCGACCCGCGCTACGCCTCGCCCAACATTCAAGACCGTATCGGGAGTGATGGCGTGGGCATGACCGACCGACGCTATCTGGATACCAGCGACCCCTCGGCGCGGATGCTTCGTAAGGTCGTTACCATCACGCGTGAGGAAATTCTGATGCTTCGGCGAGGCGCAGAGTGAGGCTCCCGATTGTCGGCAGTGAAGGCTTGAGCGACCCCGGCGCACGACTGCGCCTGCTGTGGGAACAGCGTAGTGTGGTCGTGATGCCGGGCGTCTTCAACGCTGGGTTGGCGCGCCTGGTGCAGTATCACGGCTTTGAGGCGGTTTATGTGAGCGGTGCGGGCGTCACCAATAGCCTGCTGGGACTGCCCGACCACGCGTTTATCAGCCTGCCTGAGATGGCGCAGGTGTGCCACTACATCACCAGCGTGATTAGCATCCCAGCGATTGCCGATGCCGACACAGGCTATGGCGAGGCGCTCCAGACCGCACGCGCAGTGCAGATGCTGGAGCGCGCGGGGTTGGCGGGCATTCACCTGGAAGACCAAGTCAGCCCCAAGCGGTGCGGGCACTTGGAGGGCAAGGCGGTCATCCCAACCGAGCAGATGGTCGCCAAAATCCGTGCGGCGGTGCAGGCGCGCCAGAACCCCAACTTCGTGATTGTCGCTCGCACCGACGCGCGCGCCGTGGAGGGACTGCCGTCAGCGATAGACCGCGCCAAAGCCTATCTGGATGCGGGCGCCGATGCGATTTTCCCTGAAGCGCTCCAAACGCCCGACGAGTTCGACCAGCTCGCCCGTGCCATCCCTGCCCCGCTGATGGCGAACATGACCGAGTTCGGCAAGACGCCCTACCTCACCGCTCAAGAGTTCGCTCAGCTGGGCTACAAGATGGTGATTTTCCCGATGAGCTGCTTCCGTGCGATGATGAAGTCTGCCGAGCAGGTGCTGATGACTCTGCGCGAAATCGGCACCCAGACGCCCCTGTTGGAGGCGATGCAGACGCGCGCCGAGCTGTATGACCTCTTGGAGTACGACCGCTACTTAGAGTTTGACCAGAGCCTGCTGACTTCTGAGGTGGGCGAGTAGGCTATCCAAACGCCACATCCAACGACAACATCACAATCACGCCCAACATCGTGCCGAAGGTTGCCCAGCGTTCGTGCCCCTTGCGGTGGGTTTCGGGCACAATCTCGTCGCTGACCACATAGAGCATCGCGCCCGCCGCGAAGCCCATCGCATACGGCAGGAGCGGACTGACCAGAAAGACCACCGTGGCGCCCAGCAGTGCCAGCGGGATTTCCACCAGCCCCGCGCGCACGCCGATGTAGACGGTAAACCACCGTGCCCCAATCCCGACACTCAACGCACCGGCGGATGCCGCTAAGCCTTCAGGCACATTTTGAAACCCAATGGCAAGCATCAGTTTCAACGCCTCGGGCAAGTCGCCCGCTCCAAAGCCCACCCCCACCGCCAGCCCCTCAGGCGCGTTGTGAATGGTGATAGCGATGATTAACAGCCACACCGACTTCACACGCTTGGAGAGCACGCCCTCGTAGCCGATGAATCGCTGGTGCACATGGGGCACGAGATGGTCTGTCAAATCCAACACCGCAATCCCCGCCACCAGCCCAATCAGCACGGGGAGCAGTCCGCCGTACTCAATCCCGGGCAAGATGAGGCTGGTGAAACTGGCGGTGAGCATGACGCCCGCCGCGAAGCCGAGCGAGGCATCCAGAATACGGTCGGTAGGTTTCCGCAACAGCAACACCAGTAGGGCGCCGAGAGCGTTCATCAGGGTAATAAACACGCCTGCAACCAGCCCTTGCACAATCGGGCTTTCTCCCGCCACCCGCACGAAGAGCGCTTCCATGCGTCATCAAGTGTACCTAAGGCAACGCTTACTGCATCAGCATGTTCCCCCCAGCGCAACACGGGTATAATCTGAGCGCATCGGGAGAACACACCCTATGGATGGACTGCGAACAGAGTTGGTGACCTGGATACTCCTGCTACCCTTGCTTGGCTCGGTGTTTCATGCGCTGTTGGGCGGTCTCTTGATACGGGCGCTGGGCGAGCGCATGGGCAAGTGGCTGGTCGGCGCAGTGGGCACAGGCGTGGTGCTGGGAGCGTTCGCCCTCGGCTGGAGCCTGTTCCAAACGATGCACCAACTCCCCGAAGACCAACGCACTGCCACCTTCACGCTCCTGGACTGGATTCAGGTCGGCAATCTCAACATCCCATTTGAGTTCATCGTAGACCCGCTCTCCATCCTGATGGTGTTGATTATCACGGGGATTGGCGGTCTTATTCATCTCTATGCGACGGGCTACATGGCAGAGGACACCGATTATGCCCGTTTCTTCACCTACTTCAACCTGTTCGTGTTTTTTATGCTGACGCTGGTGTTGGCAGGCAACTTCCTGGTGATGTTCATCGGTTGGGAGGGGGTCGGACTGTGCAGTTATCTGTTGATAGGCTTTTTCTATCGGACTGCGGACTGGAAGGCGAACACCGATGCGGGCAACAAGGCATTCATCGTGAACCGAATCGGTGATGTCGGCTTCATGATTGCGATGTTTATGGTGGTGGTGCTGTTTGGCACGCTCTCGTTTACGGAGGTGAACGCGCAAGCGTCCCAGATTGCAGGCACGGCGACCGCCACGGTGTTGGCGTTCTTGCTGTTTCTGGCGGCGTCGGGCAAATCGGCGCAGTTGCCCCTTTACTTCTGGCTTCCCGATGCGATGGCGGGCCCCACACCCGTTTCCGCGCTGATTCATGCGGCGACGATGGTCACGGCGGGCGTGTATGCGCTGGTGCGGGTTCATCCGCTGTTGGAGGCGTCGCCCACAGCGATGGGCATCGTGGCAGGACTGGGCGCGCTGACCGCGCTGTTCGCCGCGACGATTGCCCTCGCCCAAACCGACCTGAAGCGCGTTTTAGCCTACTCCACCGTGAGCCAGCTCGGTCTGATGTTCCTTGCGGTGGGTGTGGGCGCGTTTTGGGTCGGGATGTTCCATGTGGCGACCCACGCTTTCTTCAAGGCGTTGCTCTTCTTGGGGGCAGGCTCGGTGCTGATTGCGCTCCACCATAACGGCGACATTCGGCAGATGGGTGGCTTGAAGCGCTATCTACCCATCACTACCGCGACGATGCTCGTGGGATGGCTGGCTATCAGCGGTATCCCGTTCTTGTCGGGCTTCTGGTCTAAGGAGGCGATTTTGCTCAGCGCTCAAGGCTCCAGCGTGGTGCCGTATGCGCCGATACTTTTCTGGGTGGGCTTGGGCACAGCGTTGCTCACGGCGTTGTACATGACCCGAATGATGTGGCTGGTGTTCTTTGCGCCCGCTCAGTACGACTCGCACCATCAGCCGGAGCGTGAGCGGTACGCGACGGTGTTGGTTGTGCTGGCGCTGTTGGCGGTCGGTTCGGTCGTGTTCGGTTGGGTGTTGCCCTCCGAGAAGGCGTTCCACGAGTTCCTAAAGCCTGTTGCAGAGGCGACCACCTTCGCAGACCCTGTGGCTCAAGCCGAGTCGCAGAAGGGGTTTGTGTTCGCCTTCGCGTTGGGAGCGGCGGTTGCTGGGATTGGCTTGGGGTTGGCGCGCTATCGTGGGGGAATGCCCCAATCCGAACGAAGCCTGCGCGGTGTGTGGGGCGCTGCCTATCGCCAGTGGGGCTATGATGGGCTGATGCGCTGGCTGGGCGTGAACATCGGGGGCACGCTTGCGCTCATTACAGCGGTGATTGTGGATAGCCTCATCGATGCGATTGTGAACATGGTCGGCGCGCTCGTGAGAGGCTTAGGGATCATCTTGCGCCCGCTTCAAAGTGGCTATGTGCGCTCGTACGCGTTCGTGATGTTGGTTGGAGCGTTCTTGGTGTTAGTTGCGATGCTGTTTTACTCTCAATAGGTCCTAACGATGGAAACAGCATGGCTGATTGTTCCGGGCATCGCTTTACTGGTACTTGGCGGTGAATGGCTGGTGCGCGGAGCCTCTCGGTTGGCGTCCATGATGGGGGTCGCCCCGGTCATTATCGGCTTGACCGTGGTGGCGTTCGGCACGAGCGCCCCCGAGCTGGCGGTCTCCATCCTCTCTGCTTATCGTGGTCAATCGGACTTGGCGGTGGGGAATGTGGTCGGCTCCAATATCGTCAACATCCTGCTAATCTTAGGGCTATCGGCGGTGGTGGCGCCGTTAGCAATCAGTTTGCGGATTATCAAGATAGAAGTGCCTGTCATGGTCGGCACTGCCATTTTGTTTGTCGCTCTGGGGTGGGATGGGGTCATCTCGCGCCTGGATGGCGCTATCTTGGTGGCGATTTTTGCCCTTTACTTGTACTGGATGTGGCGCACAGCGCGCTTCGACCCCGAAGCGGCGGAGGAACTCGCCGAAGTGGAGATTGAGGAAAGCCCCCAACCCTCCCGCTCCACCACGCTGAAATTGGTCGGCTTGGTCGTGCTTGGGATTGTGGGGTTGATGCTCGGCTCTCAGTGGCTGATCACAGGCGCAGTGTCGCTGGCACGGATGCTGGGAGTGAGCGAGCTGGTGATTGGCTTGACGATTGTCGCTGCGGGCACCTCCCTGCCCGAGCTGGCGACTTCGGTGATTGCCAGCTTGCGAGGCGAGCGCGACATCTCGGTGGGCAATGTGGTCGGCTCTAACATCTTCAACATCCTCTCGGTGCTGGGCTTTAGTAGTTTGGTCGCGCCCAACGGCATCGTGTTCGGCTCGGCAGTGCTGTACTTTGACGCACCCGTGATGATAGCGGTCTCGCTGGCGTGTTTCCCTATCTTCTTCAACAGCTACAAAATCCTTCGGTGGGAAGGCGGGCTATTCGTGCTGTTTTACCTCTTTTATGTAGTGTACCTTATTCTCAACGCCAGCCACCACGATATGCTGGACGAGTATCAGATGGTGATGAAGTATTTCATCCTCCCCCTGACGGCGATTGTGCTGATCGCCACGCTCCTGACCGCGTTATGGAACAACAATCGCGACAAGCTGGTGCATCTCAGGAGACGTCCGTTTTAAACGAAGGCTTCGGCAGTTTGCGTGGTGCGGTGAGCCTCAGCCATACGAGGTCACGGAGCATTTTGAGACCGTCGCGGAGCATACGCACTTTGGAACCCTCTTGATGCATCCAGCGTATCGGCACCTCGGCGATGGAGTAGCCCAGTCGGCGTGCATAGTAGAGCGTCTCAAAGTCAAAACTGAAGCCGTCCAGCCGACAGAGTGAGAAGATGGCATAAGCCGACTCGCGCGTGAACAGTTTGAAACCGCACTGGGTGTCGTGGATACCGCGCACTGCCAGTAGTTGAACCGCCTTGTTGAAGGCGCGCCCTGCCCATTCGCGGTAGAAGGGTTGGCGCACCACCAGTTGGGACTCACGAAGCGGGCGTGAGCCGATGGCTACTTCATAGCCTTGTTGGAGGTAGGGCGCGAGTTTTTCCAGCTCTTCAATCGGCGTTGCGAGGTCGGCATCGCTGAACAGAATCCATTCGCCCTGAGCGCGAAGGATGCCGTAGCGCACGGCGTGCCCCTTGCCCCGATTGGGTTGATACGCAAGCAGTTTCACTTGGGGATGTTGTTGCGCAAACTCACGCACCAAGGCTTCGGTGCGGTCGGTACTCCCATCGCTGACTACCAGCACCTCGTAGGGGCGCCATTCGGTGGTGTCCAGATACTCTACAGTGCGCTCCAGCGTGCGCAGGATACGAGCTTCCTCGTTGTAGGCGGGGATGACCACCGACAGGCGCAGTCTCAACTCAGCCACCGAAGACCTCCTGCAGGGCGCGCTCAAACGCTTCAGCTGCCTCGCGCCCAAAGAGACAGAAGCGCACCTCTTGCAGTAGGCTTCCTGCATCCAAGTGGGTTTTGAGGGTTCGCATCATCAGGGGCGCGCCCTCGCTGATAGAGAAGCCAGCTATGCCCATCCCGACGGCGGGCAAGGCAATCGTGCGGACACCATGCTCCTCAGCGAGTTGGAGCGCATGCGTCACACTGCTCCGAATGCTCTCGGCAGATGCCGAGCCACCTGGAGGCATACTCGCCGCGTGGATTACATAGCGCGCGGGTAGGTTGCCCGCCCCCGTGATTGCCGACTGCCCCACCTGGATAGGACCGTGGCGGTCGCACTCCTCCTGAATGCTGGGACCGCCTTTGCGCGCAATCGCCCCTGCCACGCCAGAGCCTAAAATCAGGTGGCTGTTCGCTGCGTTGACGATTGCGTCCACTGCCTGCTCGGTGATGTCCGCCTCTTGGACAACGATGCGGGTGTTGCGGTAGGTGCGCTCTACCATGATGAGAGATTGTACCCTGCGTGATGGTGTTCGCTAACTGGGAACGATTAGTGGATTTTTCAGTGGAGCGGGAGACGGGATTCGAACCCGCGACCCCTGGCATGGGAGGCCAGTGCTCTACCTCTGAGCTACTCCCGCAGCGCCTATAATTATACCCGAAACTTCGAGAGGGTCAACGGGGGCGAGTCTGACAAGGGTACATCACTTGAGTTTAAAATCATGCCAACCTGCCCTTACCTTGACACTTCATCGTTAGCCCTTCGTGCCCAACTGTCATCTGACACCCCCTTCTGTCATTCTGAGCGAAGCGAAGAATCTCAACCCACCAGATTGACCTCACCCCCGACCCCCTGACAAGGGTACATCACTTGAGTTCAAAACATGCCGACACGCCCCTACCTTGATGCCTGTTCGTTAGCCCCTCGC
>CAKZQI010000229.1 GCA_937139515.1 uncultured Armatimonadota bacterium
CGACTTGGCCGAACGCCTCACGAAACTCAAAGAACAAGGCACCCGAACGGTCATCATCCAACTCAAGGGTATCCCCCGAACAAGCGAGTGGGAGCATCTGGTTCAGTCGTGCGAAGAATCGGGGCTGGACTGGTGGCTGATGCTGACCGGTTTGCCCACAACCTCAGGCTGGGTCTCTGCCCCAGAGCGCTATCGGATGGCGGGCAGCGCAGAAGGAGTCTACACAGTGCAGATACCGAATGCGGAGCGAGCGTGGCTTGTGATCGCCCCGCGCGATGACCCAACACCCCGCCTGATGAGCTTAGTGGAACTCAGCGACCAGCGAGCCACCTTAGGCTTGGGCGACACCGCCGAGAGCGTTTTGCTCTTCTATCCCTACTTGCGCAATGCCATGCCAGACCTTTGGGAAGGCTGGGACTCGTATCGCGACCGCCTCGTTCAGCGCGTGCGTGAGCGAAAACCTCAGAAGGGTTTTCAGGGCTGGCTCGTACACTCAGAATGGACACCCGTCCAAACGGCTTGTATCCCGACCAGCCCGCTGGCTTCGTTGGAATGGCTCGGATTTTTGAAAGCACGCTATGCTACGCTTGCTGAGCTGGAGCGTGCGTGGGATGTAGGCGCAAACCTACCCAGCTACGAAGTTGCGGGTCACCTGCTCCCTCTCTGGCGCGAGGGGCGCGGAATTCCGCAACTGGTGGCACTGGATGGCGCCGTGAAACCCCAAGACCTTGACCCTCGTCGCTCCAAGTTCTGGGACGATTATCACGAGTTCTTAGCCGAGCGGTGGTACAGCGCGCTGGATGGGCTACGAACCGCCTTGAACCAACTGACGGGCGAGCGTGCTTTCGTGCGCGTGCAGACCATCCCCGACCCCTACGAACTGCCCCTGCCCTCTGCCCTAAGCCTACCGAACATCCCAATAGCACTCAAACTGCCTGCCCACTGGCGCAACAACTGGCGAACGCTCATCCTGAGTGCTGTTGCGCAATCGCCTTTAGAGTGGCTGATTTTGGAAGTTAGCCCGGAAGACCTCACGCAACCTATATCTCGTTCTGTAAGTAGAGGGGGAACAGGTACCCTCACCCTCCCCAGCCCTCCCTCTCCCGAAGCTTCGGGAGAGAGGTCGGGGGTGAGGGCAAATATAGAAACCCCTACCCTCCCCCCAACGCAGGGGGAGGGAGAGTCGAGTTCTCCCTCTCCGTTTACGGAGAGGGGGTTAGGGGGTGAGGGCAAATCCGCACAACTACAAAACAGCGAACCCTCGCTTCAAACCGAGCGACTCACCCTCTTCCAGCAAACTCTGCGTGAACTGGGAATCCGCCACATCATTTGGACGGGCGAAATGCTCCCAGAGCCTGTGTGGAATGCCCTGCGCACCACCGATAGTCCCCCTACCCAACCAACCTTTCAGTATTTCCCGACCCAACTGTGGCACGCCACCTCCATCCAGCGCTATCGCTCGGGTTGGTGGGTGCCCTCTGACACCCTCAGCACTGCCGAACTGCTGGGATGGGGCACCGAGCTTCACGGCTTCGCACAGCCCACTACCGTCCAGACCATCGACCCGAAAGGCAACCTTCAGCAAACAACTCAGATGGAACTCTGCCTCTGGGCTACAGGAGAACCGCGTGAGGTGGTGCTACAAAGAACCGACCGCAACCCGCTCAGTGCCTTTGACCTCAACGGCGAGCCAATCCCCCTTCAGGTGCGAGGCGATCCGGTTCGCTTGACGGTTGGCACCATCCCAATTCGCATCCGTGGGTTCGCTACCATGCCGATTTGCACCTCCTGTGTGGACGGCTGGGTAGAGCGTGCCCAAACCCTTCTGCGCAGTGGCGCGCCTGCGGGTCAGGATGTGGCGGTACTCCAGTTCAACCTCACCAACGCTATGTCGGTCTACCGTCGCAATCGGGAGCAGGGGTTCTCGCTGGTGCGCTCTATGTGGTCGGAGGTGGAGCGCGCCTATCAGGTCTCGCGCTGGATAGAGGCGGAGACGAGCCGAAATCACAGTTTCGGGATGCTCCGGCGCCACGAGACTGCCAGTGCGAGTGCCACCCTTTGGCTCAACTCGCCTATGGTGTCAGAAAACGCCCCTGCCAGTGCCACTTATCGTTTTACCGTGCGTCGGGAAGGGGCGTATACCCTTTGGCTCGCCTGTCGCATTCCGCCAAGCGGACAGGGCGGGCGCGTGGAATGGCAAGTGAGCCGTGCTGGTGACGAGAGTCTCACCGTCGCCACCGGCAGTGCCCCTCTCAGTCCCGAACGAGCAGTGAGCGTCTACAGCGACCAGTTCATGTGGCTTCCGATGGGCAATATGGCACTCCAAACGGGTGAGTATCAGCTCCAGCTTCGTTGGTTTCCCGTTGGCACCGCGCGTGCCACCGAATGGGATGTCATCCTGATTGCTCCCACTGGTGAAGTGCCTCACGCGCTCCTGCCTACAAAATAGGATACTGCGCATGTTCCCTCATCCCCAGCCCCCTGACAGAGCACAGGGGATGAGGGTGAAACAAGAGCCGATACAATAGCGGGTATTTCCCATAACATCCTCCGAGGGGTGAGGGTGTTCGAAAAATCACTGGGATCGCGGGCGTCCCGCCCGCATGCGTGGCATGGGCATCCCTCACCAAGCGGTTCTCAACGACAATGCAGGCGAGACGCTTGCGTTCCCAGCGGACCCTTTCTGCCCTGACCTACCCGATTATTCACGGGCAGGGATGCCCGTGCTACGATTTTTCAAACACCCTCCCAACGGGGTTGACATCGGAGGATTGGATAGGGTATAATATTATCGTCGCAAGGGAATGCGACCTTTGGGAGGGCACCATAGGCAACCTCCTCGAAGCATCGGGACACGGATGTCCCCTGCCTTTTCAAATCGGGTTGGTGTGTCAGCCCGATTTTTTGTTTTTATCGTGCCACCGTGCCGTAGAGACGGTCGCCGAAGTCGCCCAGCCCCGGTAAGATGAATTTTCGGTCATTCAGGTCGCGATCTATAGAGGCAGAGACGATTCGAACCTCAGGAAATCGCTGATTGAGATACTCCACCCCCTGAGGCGCAGCGACCACGCAGATATGCACAATATCGGTTGCCCCTGCCTTCTTCAAGACTTCCACCGCTTGCCCTGCCGACCCGCCAGTGGCGAGCATCGGGTCCAGCAAAAGCACTCGGCTCCCCTCTATTGGGGGGAGTTTGCAGTAGTAGGCGTGGGCGATGGCGGTACGCTCGTCGCGTTCTAACCCAATATAGCCGACACGCACATCGGTGAACAGCTCGGTAATCGCCTCTAACATCCCCAGCCCCGCCCGCAAGATGGGTGCGGCGATAATCGGCTTGGCAAGCGTATAGCCGTCGGTGACTTCTAAGGGGGTCTGCACAGGGTGTTGGCGCACGGGCAGGTCGCGCGTCGCCTCCACCGCCAAAAGCAGGGTCAGTTGCCGAGCCAACGCACGGAACTGCGCTGGCTCGGTGTTCACATCGCGTAACTGTGTCAGGATATGCCTAACCAGCGGATGGTCTACGACTTGGATGGTCATCCTCACACTCGCTCGTAGAGTCCTGCGGCGCCCATTCCGCCGCCCACACACATGCTCACGATGCCCCACTTGGCGTTGCGTTTTTGCATGGCATTGAGCAGGGTCGCCGTCATGCGCGAGCCAGTGGCACCCAGCGGATGCCCCAGTGCAGTCGCGCCACCGTTCACATTCAGTCGCTCGGTCGGGATGGGGAACTGCCGAAGCACCGCCAACACCTGCGCGGCGAACGCCTCGTTGATTTCGTACAGGTCAATATCCTCCACCTGCTTGCCTGCGCGTTGGAGTACCTTCGGGATGGCATACGCAGGACCGATGCCCATCGTTTCGGGTGGGACGCCCACCAGCGCATAGCTCACAAAGCGTGCAATCGGCTGAAGACCCAGCTCTTTGACCTTGCGCTCACTCATCAAGATGACCGCTGCAGCCCCGTCCGAACGCTGGGAGGCGTTGCCTGCGGTGACGGTTCCGTCGGCTTTGAAAACGGGCTTCAGTTTCGCCAGCGCTTCCAGATTAGTGTCTGCGCGGGGACCTTCGTCTTTGTCCACCGTGTATTTGACTTCTCGCACAGTTCCGTTCTCGGCGACCTTCTGGGACACCTCTACGGGCACGATTTCGCCCTCATACGCGCCTTCGGCTTGGGCGCGCAGTGCCTTCTGATGGCTCTCGTAGGCGAACTGGTCAGCCTCTTCGCGCGTGATTCCAAACTGTGCCACCAAGTTCTCGGTGGTCATACCCATTCCCAAGTAGGCATCGGGGTAGTGTTGAGTAAGGTAAGGATTGGGACGGAACACATGCCCCTCCATCGGCACCATCGACATACTTTCGGCGCCACCTGCAATGCCGACATCAATCTGCCCCGTTTGGATTCGTTGAGCGATAATCGCAATTGCCTCCAGCCCCGAGGCGCACATGCGGTTCACGGTGGCGGCGGGCACATCCACAGGTAGCCCTGCCCTTAGCACGGCGATTCGTGCCACATTCATGCCCTGCTCGGCTTCGGGCACGGCACAGCCCAACACCACATCTTCAATCTCACGGGGTTCCAAACCCGGTACGCGCTCCAGTGCAGAGCGAATGGCAATCGCTGCGAGGTCATCGGGGCGCATTGTGCGCAACCCGCCTCGCGGTGCCTTGCCGATCGCCGTGCGTACCGCTGCGACTACATAAGCGTCTTGCATAGGTTCACCTCTGGCATTAATTTACCCGCTGTTCAAATTTGTCCTGCTAACCCCTTCAGAACTGGGCACGGAACCAGAGCCACCAGCCTGTCTTGGGGTTGCCCGTAGTTCCTTCGCGCAAATCATCCGAACGGTACTGCAGGACGACTATGCTGGAGGGCGACGCTTGATAGCCCACTTGGAGGTTCCAGAAACTGCCCTGCGCGCCTGGATAAAAATCGTGAAATCGGCGACGATTGATATGCTCCAATGTGACTACCCAGCGCTCGCCTTCCCAGTCCAGCCGTCCGTAGAAACCAAGCTGGTTCGCTCCGAACGGGTGTCCGATTGGGAGCGCCTTGTAAGTGTAGGCGTAGCGTGGGTCGTGTCCCGAGGCGCCATAAGTGCCCCCGTTGCGCGTGCCGTCGGTGCGTATGCCTTCCAAAACAAGGCGCGTGTTGGGGGTGGGTTTCAGGCGCACTCCCACAAGCAGGGCAGTCTTGCGGGGCGTGTTCGCTCCTCGACCGCCCAAAAAGTCGGGCGCACGAATATCGTCGATCACCCAGAACAGATAGATGCGCTCGGCTCCACTCAGCTGGTACTGGACACCCACCTCCGCAAAATAGTTAATCCATCCTGATTGTCGGCGGGCGTCGCTGAGCCACTTCTGATAGAGGTAGTAGGGCACGATTTGGCTGGTCAAACCGTCGGGCAGGCTCAGCGCTTTGAACGCCTCGCCGAGGCTCACCTGCCAGCGCGTGCCATAGGTTCGGCTGAACCGACGCGCGCCCCACCAGGTGGTCTTGCCATCCTGCTCAAACTGGGCAAGGAACTGCTCAAAGCGCCAAGTGCCAATCAGCGGCAACCGCCAATCGAACTGAACATTCGCATAGGGCACGGGGGGTACTTCATCGTTGACCATCAGCCCACCGCTGTAGCCTCCGTCCCAGCGCAGGTTTGCGCGCCCGATTTGCCAGCGTGCCCCACCCGACTGAACCGTGAGCCTTGCCAAAGGGAGTGTGTCAAATGCGCTGGGGTTGCCTCCTGACAGACGCCTACCATCGCTCGCCACGAGTTCTAACAGTGCCTCTTCGCCTAAGGGAACGAGGGCAACGAGGCGATAACTCAACTCGGCGGTGCGCCAGTTGCTATCGCCGAGATAGCCAAAGCCGTCCACAACGCCGATGAACAAGGGGGACATCTTGTCCAGGCGCTTCTGCTGACCCAGTTTCCACTGCGCATAAGCCGTTTCGGCGGTGCCAGACTGAAAAAGGAACTCGTCGCTACTGCGAGGGACACGCAAGAGCGTTGAAGCAGAGGAAGTTTGGCGCGCCAACAGGTCATAAAGCGGGTCATCGCGCGGAGGCAGTTGCTGAGCCGAGGCGAGACAGACCAACGCGCCCCAAAGTGCCAGGCAAAGTGCCTGCCTCATTGGGTAGACACACCCTCCCTACGAGCAGTATGTGCCGAGAGGCGTCCCGTCGCTAACTCCAACAGAAAAGAGCGCGCTTGGTCTGCCTGCTCCCGCTGGCAGTAGTCCATCAGGATGCAGAGCTGGGTCTGGAGCGACTCCCAATCGGGGGCTTGGTGATTGCGCACTCGCCGTACCTTCGGTGTGGGCGTCGGTTCCAGCATCTCCTCGTCGTAGCACAGCTCTTCGTGGAGTTTCTCGCCGGGGCGGATTCCCGTGTAAACGATTTTGATATCCTCATCGGGCACTAAGCCGTATAACCGAATTAGGTCTTGAGCGAGGTCGACGATGCGCACAGGCTCGCCCATATCCAGAATGTAGATATCGCCGTGGCTGGCATACGCGCCCGCGCGCAGGATGAGGTGAACCGCTTCGCCAATACTCATAAAATAGCGCTTCATCTCAGAGTGGGTGAGGCGCACCGGACCACCCTGTTGAATCTGTTGTTGGAGCAGGGGCACCAGCGAGCCTCGGCTCCCCAACACATTTCCGAATCGCACAATCGCAAATTCGGTCTCGCTCTCTTGGGCTAAGGCGCTCACGATCATCTCGCCCACGCGCTTCGTGGCGCCCATGATACTGACAGGCTTGACTGCCTTGTCCGTGGAGACATAGACCATTTTGCCCACACCGAACTCCACGCAACATTCGGCGACGACCCAGGTACCCTGCACATTGTTCTTGATGGCTTCAATCGGGTTGGCTTCCATCAGGGGCACATGCTTGTGCGCCGCTGCGTGGAACAGGAGAGTCGGTCGCTCCTGAGCGAACACTTGGCGCATCCGAGCGCGGTCGCGCACATCGGCAATCACGCACTTGGGTTCGTGGTCGTAAGCGTGCTTGAGTTCCTGCTCAATCTGATAGATGCTATTTTCACCCTTGCCAACCAATATCAGGCTGGCAGGCCCCAGCTGAGCCACTTGGCGCGCCAGCTCGCTCCCAATAGACCCCCCGGCGCCTGTGATGAGCACACGCTCGCCCTGAATATATTCTGAGAGCGACTTGAGGTCAAACTTTGTGGGTTCACGCTGAAGCAGGTCTTCTATGTTGATTTCGCGGATGTGCGTGAGGTGAACCCCGTGTTCGAACACAGCGGGGATGGGGGGTACGATACGCACTCGTGCCGAGGACTGTTTGCAAATTTGGAAGATGCGTCGTATCGTCTCGCCTGTAGCGGAGGGGATGGCGATGACAACCTCTTGAACCCCATGCTCTGCCGCAAGGCGCGGGATGTCGTCAATCGTGCCCATGCAGGGATAGCCGTGGATGCGCATATGACGCTTAGCGGGATTATCATCCACGAAGCCGACCACTTGATACTCCGATTTGGGATTGCGCTGGGTCTCGCGCATCACCATCTCGCCCGCATCGCCCCCACCCACCACGAGCGTGCGTCGCTTGACGACCCCATTCCGACGCATCGCGCGATACCAATCCATCATTCGGCGCCCTAATCGGGGCAAGGCAAGCAAAGTCGTGGTGAGAAAAGCGAACAGCACCGGCTCGGCGCTGGTGAACGCTCGCCCAAGCCAGTAGCTGGCAAGCCAGAAAGCACCCAGTCCGCCCCCGCTCAACAACACGCTCACTCCCAGCAGGCGGAACAGGTCACTGATACCCGCATACCGACTGTGAACCCGGTACAGACCCTGCCAAAAGAGAAGCGACACCGCCAACAGTGAGAGTAGAGGGGCACCTGCTTCCAAAAAGCGACGGTCGGTCAGATCAAACCCGAAATCTTTTGCGAACCCGATTGCAAGCACTAAGCCCAGCGAGACCAGCAAGACATCGGTTACTACGGAACGCCCAAACTCTGCCCAACGCCATGGTGGTATGCTCGCCAGTCTGATCCTTCGCCATTCTCTTTGCAAGACTTCCCTCCCTAGAAAACAGGTCTTTACCCGTCGAACTGTCCAGCCTCTGTAATTATACCTAAGGTAGTTGAACCTCTCTTAGTTGCCTTGCCGTCTCTTCGGGCAGAGTGTCGTTGATAAAGGTGCCTGCCCCCGACTCCGAGCCTGCCAGATACTTCAGTTTATCTGGAGCGCGATAGGGCGGGTAAAACTCTATGTGGAAGTGCCATTCCCCATAGTCTCCGCCATCGCACGGGCGCGGATGCTGTATCATGATGTAGGGCATCGAGAAACCCCACAATCGATCGTATCGCATAGTCAGACGCTTGAGATGCCAAGCCATTTCACGGAGCTCTTCGTCGGTCATCTCCAGCAGGTCGCGCCGATGGGCACTCGGGATAAGATGCACCTCGTAGGGATAGCGCGCATAGAACGGCACCAGCGCTACCCAGCGCTCGCTCGCTTCCACCACCCGAACCGCTTGGGCGCTCTCATACTCCAGCACGGCACACAGCAGGCACTGCCCCGTCGTGAGGAGATGTTCGCGCTGAGCCTCAGCCTCCCGCTCCAACTTGGGCGGGATGAAGGGGTAGGCATAAATCTGCCCGTGCGGATGGCTGAGTGTCACGCCGATTTCGCGTCCCTTGTTCTCAAAGATGAACACATACTGCACCTCAGGGCGCGCCGAAAGCTCCGCATAACGCTCGCGCCACACCCACACGAGCTGCTCAATCCGCTCCAACGGCATATCGGCTAAGGTCGCGTTGTGGTCGGAAGAGTAGAGCACGACCTCACACACGCCCTCCGAAGGGCGCACGGGCGAAAAGGGTGCGGAAGCCACAGCAGGTTCAGGAGGCGTCGGCAAGAGGGAGGGAAAGCGGTTCTCAAACACCACAATCTCGTAATCGGTTTCGGGCACCTCGGTCTCCAGCCCGCCCGGTCGGGTGGGACAGAGCGGGCAGTACTCCGGCGGAGGATGGAAAGTGCGCTCTTGCCGATGGGTTGCCGTGATGACCCACTCTTTTAGGAGTGGGTGCCAACGCAGTTCGGACATAGCACGATTTCCTCACACCGACGCCTGGACTGGCTCGGCGACCTCGCTGGGCACCGGCTCAGGTTGGAGGTCGCCGGTGTTCACCAACGCCAGCGGAAGCACCTCGTCCATATGGCGCACCAAATGGAAAGTCATCTGCTGGCGCACATGATCGGGGATGTCATCCAGGTCAGGTTCGTTTTCGCAGGGCAGGATGACCTCGTAGATGCCCGCTCGGTGTGCAGAGATGACCTTCTCTTTGATGCCTCCGACAGGCAGGATGCGGCCGCGCAGGGTGATTTCGCCCGTCATCGCCACATCGCGCCGAACGGGACGCCCACAGATAGCCGAGGCGAGCGCAGTCGCCATCGTAATCCCCGCCGAGGGACCGTCTTTGGGAATGGCGCCCTCTGGCACATGGATGTGGACATCGTAGCGCCGATTGAATTCGGGGTCAGCGCTGAGCGATTGGGCACGCGAGCGCACATAGGTCATCGCTGCTTGCGCCGACTCCTTCATCACCTCGCCCAGTTGCCCCGTGAGGATGAGGCGCCCATCGTGCCCTGGCACCAACGCCACCTCAATTGCCATCACATCGCCCCCGAACTCGGTGTAGGCTAAGCCCATCGCCACGCCGATTTCGTCCTTCTCCTCTTTCGTGCCGAACCGATAGCGGGGCTTGCCCAGATAGTCGCTGAGTTGGTCGCTCTCCACCTGGACGCGTTCCACCTCGCCCCCAGCGATGCGCTTGGCGACCTTTCGGCAGATGGTTGCCAGTTCGCGCTCCAGATTGCGTACCCCCGATTCGCGGGTGTACTCTCGGATGACGCGAAGGAGCGTCTCGCTGGAAAGGGTCAACTGCTCAGCGGTCAGCCCGTGGCGCTCCAGCACGCGCGGGATGAGATAGTCTTTGGCGATATGGAGCTTCTCATCTTCGGTGTAGCCCGAAAAGGGGATAATCTCCATTCGGTCCCGCAGGGGTGGCGGAATGGTCTCCAGCGTGTTCGCCGTCGTGATGAACATCACATTGGACAAGTCGAACGGCACTTCCAGATAGTGGTCGGAGAAGCGGTCGTTCTGTTCAGGGTCTAACGCTTCTAATAGGGCGGAGGTGGGGTCGCCGCGGAAGTCGTAGCCCAGTTTGTCGATCTCGTCCAGCATGAACACCGGGTTGCGAGTACCCGCTTGGCGTAGCCCTTGGACGATGCGTCCGGGCATCGCGCCGATGTAGGTGCGTCGGTGCCCGCGGATTTCCGCCTCGTCGCGCACGCCCCCCAGCGATACCCGAATGAAGTTGCGCCCCAAAGCACGCGCAATCGAGCGCCCCAGCGAGGTCTTGCCCACGCCTGGCGGTCCCACAAAGCACAGAATCGGTCCCTTGAGCGACCCAGACAACTTGCGCACCGCCAAAAACTCCAGCACGCGCTCTTTGACCTTCTTCAGCCCATAGTGGTCTTCGTTGAGGATGCGCTCCGCCTCGCTGATATCCACGCGGTCTTCAGTCTGCTTGTTCCATGGGAGCGAGAGGACGACATCCAGATAGGTGCGTATGACCGACGCTTCGGGCGAGGCGAAGGGCATCTTCTCCAAGCGGTCAACCTCTTTCAAGATGCGCTCGGCGGTCTCCTGCGGCATCCCGGACATTGCAATCCGCTTGCGATACTCTTCCACTTCCGAGACACGGTCGTCGCGTTCGCCCAGTTCGCGCTGGATAATCTTGAGCTGTTCGCGTAGGTAGTACTCGCGCTGGGTATCGCCCAGCTCTTGGTCTACGCGGTCGCGAATGCGCTGTTGCAGTTCAATCACCTCCAGCTCGCGTCGGAGGATGCGCACGAGCTGATCTAAGCGCTTGGGGATTTCAAACGCCTCCAGAATCGCCTGCTTGTCGGTGAAGCGGATGGGGGCGAAGTGGGCAATCGTGTCCGCCAGGCGCCCGGGCTGTTCAATATACTCCACCGTGGCGACCACTTCGGGGGGGATACCCCGCTCGTGCGAAGCGATTTCTTCAAACAGTTCGGACGCCGTGCGCATCAGCGCCTCGATGGTCTCATTCACGCGCACCTCTTTCGTTGGAATTGGCTTGATGTGAGCCACCAAGAACTCGCCGGTATCCTCAAAACGCTCCAGTTGGGCGCGCGCGATACCTCGGAACACCACGCGCATCGTGTTGTCGGGCACATGGATGGCTTGCAAAATCTCTGCTACCGTGCCGACCGTGTAGAGGTCTTCCTCGCCCGGCTCTTCCACCGCCACATCCCGCTGGGTCAGCAAGAGCATCATTTTGTGGTGCGTGACGGCATATTGGACGGCGCGCAAGGACTTCTCGCGCCCCACTAAGACCGGTGCCAGCGTGTTGGGAAAGTACACATTGTCCCGCACGGGCAAAATCGGCAACACATTCGGGATTTCGGGACGGCGCGCTCGCTTCGCATTGCTACGCCGACGCGTGGGTTTCTGTTCAGGTTCAGGCAACTCGTCTGTTTTCTTCCGTCTTGGCATAGATTCACCTCAATCGTATACGAATCAAGCAAGCCACTCGGTTCCCTGTTCGCTATCCTGCCTGATTTCCCTGCAGGAAAATCGGAACCCCCACCGAAATGGGTGCCTATGAAGCGACTTGGTATCAGAAGGCAAGGACGCGTCTCGTGGTGGGTGATAGCAGGCGTTGGATGCTTGGGGATGCTGGCGTTGTGTTTCGTGGGGCTTTTCCTTGTCGGGCGCCAGATTCAGTCCTCAGGGTTAGGCGAGACCATTCGCCAAGCCTCCGAGATGGAGCAGACCATTCGCCCACGCCTCGCTGCGGTCTACGACGCGATTCAGCAGTATGCCCAAGCGAACAACGGCAACTACCCGCCGAACTTAAGGGCGCTCGTGCCCCAGTATCTCACGGCGGAGGCGATTGCACCCATCAAACTGAGCGACGGTACCGAAGTCAAGCTAGTTTACCGACGCCCCGCCCCCAACGCTGGAGACCGAACGGTCATTTTGGAACACGAGCCACCCATCAAAATCACGGTCACGGTCTTCGGCGAGACCGCCGAAACCCTGCAGACCCTGCAAGTGCGCAAGAACGGGCGCATCACCACAAAGCAGGAGACACTCACCAGCCAAGACCGTGGGAGCATCCCCCAGCCTGACACCTCCACGCCGACAGGCACGAATTAGTTCGCATCCAAGCCCAAAGAGGGCTGGGTAGAACTGCTTATCGGAACCCCCAAGTGTTGCCACGCTTTGGGGGTCGCTATGCGTCCGCGTGGGGTGCGCTGGATGAAGCCCAACTGCATCAAGAACGGCTCGTACATATCCTCAATCGTGCCGGGGTCTTCCTGCACGGACGCCGAGAGCGTGTCCAACCCGACGGGTCCCCCACCGAACTTTTCTATGAGCGTGCGCAGGATTTTGTGGTCCATCTCGTCCAGACCCAGTGGGTCAACTCCGAGCCGAGCGAGCGCATCTTGGGTGATTTCCAGCGTGATATGTCCGCCTCCCAACACTTGGGCGAAGTCGCGCACACGCCTCAGCAGGCGATTGGCGATTCGGGGCGTGCCCCTTGAACGGGTGGCTATCTCCTCCACCGCAGGTTCGTCAATCTGCACCTGCATAATACGCGCCGAGCGACGAATAATCTGAGCCAGCTCTTCGGGCGTGTAGAGGTTGAAGTAGTGGACAATCCCGAAGCGGTCGCGCAGGGGCGAGGTGAGCAAGCCCGCACGCGTGGTGGCGCCCACCACCGTGAACGCCGGCAGGTCCAATCGGATCGAGCGCGCCCCTGCCCCCTTGCCCAGCACAATATCAATCTGAAAATCTTCCATCGCAGGGTACAGCACCTCTTCCACCGCTCGGCTCAAGCGGTGGATTTCGTCGATGAACAGCACCTGTCCAGCTTCCATGCTGGTCAGAATCGCCGCAAGGTCGCCCGGACGCTCGATGGCAGGTCCCGAGGTGATGTGGATGGGCACGCCCATCTCGTTGGCGACGATGGTCGCAATCGTGGTCTTGCCCAATCCGGGCGGACCGAACAGGAGCACATGGTCTAACGGCTCACCCCGCCCGCGCGCCGCTTGGATGAAGATGCTCAGGTTCTCCTTGAGTTGCTGTTGCCCGATGAACTCTGCCAGTCGGCGTGGGCGCAGGCTCGCCTCGGTCTCTACCTCTTCCCGAGCGCGCGCAGGGTCAACCAGGCGTCCGTGTGGTTCGCGACTACTCACCAGCACAAGTGTACCTAATAACGGGTATACTCTTGGTGGAGGCTATCACTACCGATGTTAGAAACACCTGTTCGTACCGAGCGCGCCCGCTTTGAGCAGATTGCCGACAAAGTGGAGCGCGGGGAGCGACTGAGCTTTGAAGACGGTGTCGCCCTGTTCCACTATCCGAATATCACGGAAATCGGCGCGCTGGCACACCTCGTGCGCATGCGCAAAAACCCCAACCCCTATGTGACCTATGTCATCGGGCGCATCATCAACTACACGAATGTGTGTTGGGTGCGCTGTAAGTTCTGCGCGTTCTATCGCCCGCCGGGGCACGATGAGGGCTACCTGCTCTCGGACGAAGAAATCCTCCAAAAAATCGACGAGCTGGTGAAACAAGGCGGGGTGGAGGCGCTCATTCAGGGCGGGCTGAACCCGAAACTGAAGATAGACTACTACGAGCGCCTGTTCCGCCTGATCAAACAGCACTATCCGCAGGTGATTATCCACGGGCTATCGCCTGCCGAGATTTTGTACATCGCCCACATTTCGCGCCTGAGCGTGCGCGACTGCCTCATCCGACTGAAGGAGGCAGGGCTGAACTCGGTGCCCGGCGCCGGAGGCGAAATCCTGGTCGACCGCGTGCGCAAGGAGATTGCCCAGTTCAAAGACACCACCCAAGAGTGGTTGGACTTTATGCGCGAGGTGCATCAGCTGGGTCTGCGCAGTACCGCCAGCATGATGTATGGGCATGTGGAGACGCTGGAGGAGCGGGTGGAACACCTTATCCGCATCCGCGAGTTGCAGGATGAGACGGGCGGGTTCACCGCTTTCGTGTGCTGGAACTTCCAACCTGAGGGCACCGATTTGCCTCATATCCAGAAGGCGACCCCGATCGAGTACCTGCGCACGGTGGCGATTGCCCGACTGATGCTGGATAACTTTGACCACCTTCAGGCGAGCATCCTGACGCAGGGACCGAAAATCGCGCTGGTGGCGCTCCGCTATGGCATAGACGATATGGGTTCCACGATGATAGAGGAGAATGTGGTCTCGGCGCAGGGTTCCAAGTTCATCCTGAGCGCCAGCGAGATTGAGCGCGTGATACGCGGGGCGGGCTTCATTCCGAAGCGACGCAACACCCGCTACGAGATTTTGGATTGAGGGGGTTGCGCCCCTGTCCTGTCACCCTGAGCGTTAGCGAAGGGTCTCTGCTTAGGGTTCTGTCGGGATTCTTCGCTTCGCTCAGAATGACAGTCCCTACCCTTTCACCCTGAGCGTTAGCGAAGGGTCTCTACATAGAGTTTTGTCGGGATTCTTCGCTTCGCTCAGAATGACAGGCTCTACCCCTGTCACCCTGAGCGAAGCGAAGGGTCTCTACATAGAGTTTTGTCGGGATTCTTCGCTTCGCTCAGAATGACAGGCTCTACCTTTGTCACCCTGAGCGTTAGCGAAGGGTCTCTACTTAGAGTTTTGTCGGGATTCTTCGCTTCGCTCAGAATGACAGGCTCTACCCCTGTCACCCTGAGCGTTAGCGAAGGGTCTCTACTTAGGGTTCTGTCGGGATTCTTCGCTTCGCTCAGAATGACAAAAGGGGGCTTCCGTGGGTAGAATGTGCTGTGTGCCTCTTGTTTCTCTAAGGACGAAGCCGTGGAGCGGTTCGAAAACCCCACCTTGTCACCCTGAGCGAAGCGAAGGGTCTCATCGTCGTTCCTCGCATCGGAATGAAGCACCATCATCTGGCAGCGGTTCTTGATACCATTCCTCAGCCAAATCACGCCATTCTGGATTAAACGACTCTATCAACTGTATCTTCTTGACACGCCTCCAACCTTTTATTTGTTTCTCCCTGAGGATTGCTTGACGAACATCCGAAAAAACCTCGTAGTATACCAATCGGTCGATGTGGTAGCGTGCGGTAAAACCGCGTATCAACTTATGTTTATGTTCATAGACCCGACGGAAAAGGTCGTTGGTAACCCCCGTGTAAAGGGTACGGGAGCGGTTTGCCATAATGTACACGAAAAATTCGCGTCGTTTAGGCATAGCTGTATGTTGATAGTCTACCCGATTAGACTGACTGTCTTCAGCCTACCACCCTGATCGCCAGCAAAGGGTCTCTGCTTAGAGTGCTGTTGGGATTCTTCGCTTCGCTCAGAATGACAGGCTCTACCCCTGTCACCCTGAGCGTTAGCGAAGGGTCTCCACTTCGGGGTCTGTCGGGATTCTTCGCTTCGCTCAGAATGACAGGCTCTACCCTTGTCACCCTGAGCGAAGCGAAGGGTCTCTACATAGAGTTTTGTCGGGATTCTTCGCTTCGCTCAGAATGACAGGCTCTACCTTTGTCACCCTGAGCGTTAGCGAAGGGTCTCTACTTAGGGTTCTGTCGGGATTCTTCGCTTCGCTCAGAATGACAGGCTCTACCCTTGTCACCCTGAGCGTTAGCGAAGGGTCTCTACTGGGGGTCAGCAGGGATTCTTCGCTTCGCTCAGAATGACAAAGGGGGGCACAGGAAGAGGCGAGGGACTGGTACCTCCTGTTTCTCAAAGTAGAGTGCTGTTGGAAACCCATAAGCCCTACCCTTGTCACCCTGAGCGTCAGCGAAGGGTCTCTGCTTAGAGTGCTGTTGGGATTCTTCGCTTCGCTCAGAATGACGGTCCGCACCCTGTCACCCCGAACGCAGTGAGGGGTCTCTGCAGGCGATGGGGTCGGGATTCCTCGCTGACGCTCGGAATGACAAGAGGGAGACTCAGAATGACGAAGAGGAGGATGCGGAATAACAGTCCCCACCCTGTCACCCCGAACACCCCCCTTCTGTCACCCCGAACACCCCCTTCTGTCACCCCAAACACCCCCCTTCTGTCACCCCGAAGCGAAGCGAGGGGTCTTAAAGAAGCAAACGCCCCGGATGACCGGGGCGTAGCCTGTTTTCTCGGTTGCGGTCTCCCCTGAAGAATCAGGGACGCATCGGATAAGCTTAGTTGCTGCGGCGTCGGCGCAGAGCCAGCAGACCCGCCAGACCCGTACCCAGAGCAATCATGCTCGCAGGCTCGGGGACGATCTCAACCTGCCCAACGAAATTCAGAGGTAAACGCTGGCTACCGGCGTTGATCAGGCTCTGATCAACCAGTGTGAAGTAAGTGGTGGGCTGGAAGCGTGTGAAGTTGTTGAAGTATACTCGCAGGGTTGGAGACAGTCGATTCGCTGCGTTAGTTGCAGGACCGTTTCGCGTTAGGAAAAGCCCCTTCTGAATGGCTTCTGCATTTCCACCATAGTTGAAAAACGGAAATGCAGTACCAGGAAGGTTGGCTAACGTTATAGCAAAATTGACTACTCCTCCAGTGACCGAGTAAATCTGCCCAGCACCAGATGAGACTGGGTTCACTGCGTTCAGAGTGC
>CAKZQI010000230.1 GCA_937139515.1 uncultured Armatimonadota bacterium
TCGAGACCCTTCGCTTCGCTCAGGGTGACAGGGTAGGGATTGTCATTCTGAGCGTCCCCACTTTGTCATTCTGAGCGAAGCGAAGAATCTCTGTATACTCCCAGTAAAGGCACTCCCCTCAGGATAGATTCTCAGGTTGCTCCGCAGCTAACTGTGCCATAAAAGGTATAATCGTGCTGGCTGGCGCGTGAGTCAGCTTGGATGTGAGTTATGAGAAAGCGCGGTTTCACCCTTGTCGAACTGCTCGTGGTGATTGCGATTATTGCCCTGCTAGCGGCGCTGTTGTTCCCCGTGTTCTCCAGCGCACGCGCTAAAGCACGCCAAAACACCTGTATCTCCAACCTGCGCCAGATCGGGATGTCCATCGAGATGTATGGGATGGACTACGATGACCTCTACCCGCTGGCGGTAGACCCCACCGACAAGTACACCCCAGAAATTTGGTCGGACTATCCGCAGTGGCAGAGCTGGATTCCCTTCTTGCCCCTGCTTCACGAGGTGCTTCAACCCTATCAGAAGAGTCGCGAGATTTGGCGCTGTCCGTCCGACACGGGGCTGGAGGTACAAGATTTCACGGGGATGCCATTCCCTGCACGCCCCTCGCTGTACGAGCGCTACGGCACCAGCTATCTGTTCCGCACCGAAATCGCCTTCCGCTTCCTGCGAATTGGGGGGGTGCAGTTCCCTGCGCAGACGAATATGCTGTTTGATGGTTCGGGCAAGTGGCATGGGAGCAAAGGCTGGCTCGCGCCCGAATATCCGCCCGACCCCAACTATCGCTACAACTGCCTGTTCACTGACCTGCATGTGAAAAACATCACGCTGGAGGAGATGTGGCGCGCGTGGGCAACCGAACTCTGAGGCTCCGAGCGAACTGGGTGCTTCCGATTAGCACAGACCCGATTCCAAACGGCGAGGTCGTGGTGGAAGCGGGGCAGATTGTGGAGGTGCGCCCGCAAGATGGACAACCCGCTCCCGACGCCATAGACTTTGGCGACGCTATCTTGATGCCTGGTCTCATCAACGGGCACTGTCACTTGGAGTACACCGCGCTTCGCGGATATAACGACAAGGTGCCCTTTTTTGAGTGGGTGCGGGAGCTGGTGGCGCTCAAGGCGCGATGCCCCG
>CAKZQI010000231.1 GCA_937139515.1 uncultured Armatimonadota bacterium
CAACGAAGCAAGGTGGGCTAACACAAACAACGCAAACGGGTTGCGCTCCGCCCGCAGACGCTCCTCATCCAAACTCAGCAGTTTCGTCGCCAGATACGCAAAGTGGACGGCAGTGCCGAGCCGTTCGTAGCGGTACTCGGTGGGGTGCCAGCGGGGATTGGCGTCGGCAAGCACCGCCAGACTGACCACATCCAGTTCATACTGTTCGCGCAGGTGGTAGAAGTAGGTGAACATCCGTTCGGCGAACTTGGGGTCGGGGGAGACTTGGATTTCCGTATGGACGACGATGAGGGTATCCGTGCCCTCGTGGAGTTGGACTTTCGCCACAAGGTCGGGGCGTCTCATTCCGCGTAGGGTTTTGGGGAGCAGTCTGGGCAGTTCCACATTCAGGAAGGTGGGTTTGGTGTTCCAGTTGATGGCTTGTTCGACGGTGGGGAAGAGGCAGGCTAAGAAATCTCAGAAGAGGTGTTGGACTGCCTCCTTCCAGATGGCATCATAGTCAGGTTTTGAAGTGGGTTGCTGAGTGGACATACGCATCCGCAGTTATTCTACGATACCCCCATTTTCCCTACTGACGCACTGGGCAAAACGAATACGGTATCATCAACACGCGTGATGAGCCTTCAAGCCTTGGAGACGATCGGTGCTGTGCTACACGGACATTTTCTGCTCACTTCGGGCAGGCATAGCGCGCTCTATTTTGAGAAGTTCCGCCTGCTGGAACGCCCCGACCGCCTTGTGCCGATGGTGAGCCAGCTTCTGGAGCCACTTCGCAAATATTCAATAGATGCGGTGGTCGGTCCCACGCTCGGCGGGGTGGTGGTGGCGTATGAGTGTGCCCGACAGTTGGGTGTGCCTGCACTGTATGCCGAGCGTGAGGGAGAGGGACGCGCCTTCCGACGCGGGAGCGATTTAGCGCCCAACAGTTCGGTGCTTGTGGTGGATGATGTGCTAACGACGGGCACCTCCATCCGAGAGGTGTTAGCGCTGATGGAGCAGGTCGGGGCGCGCGTGGAAGCCATCGGCGTGCTGATTGACCGCTCGGAGCAAATGCCCGATTTCGGCGTGCCGTTATTCTCCGCGCTTCGCATCCCCGCCGAGAGCTACCCACCTGAGAACTGCCCCTTGTGCCAGCAGGGGGTTCCCCTCACGAAGCGTGGTAGCCGATAATCCCTCTGGGGTATCCTACCTGTATGCACGACGCAAGCCAGCGGACCTGTGATATTCTGTTGCGAGGTGGTATTGTTTTTGATGGGCTGGGCAATCCCGGCATGTGTGCCGATGTCGCCATCACCGACGAGCGCATCGTGGCTATCGGCGAGCTGGACGACTGGCACGGCGCAACAGAGGTGTCGGTAGAGGGCTTGTGTGTGGCTCCCGCATTTATCGACATCCACACCCACGCCGATTTCTCGCTGAACCACCATCCCGAACAGCTGAGCGTGTTGTATCAAGGCGTCAGCACGCAGGTCGGGGGCAACTGTGGGATTTGTGTCGGGCTGATTGATGATACGCCCCTCTTCCGCCAAGAACAGCGCTGGCTTAAACCGCACGGGGTGGAGATTCGCTGGCGCTCGTTCCGCGAGTACCTTCAACAGCTGGACGAGCTGGGTTTGGGCACGAACTATATCGCCTTGTGTGGACACGGAACCATCCGCAAGAAGGTGATGGGCTTCCAGAAGCGCCCGCCAGAGCCGAACGAGCTGGATGCGATGCGCCATGAGGTTGCCCTGTGTATGGAGGCAGGTGCGCGGGGTTTCTCCACAGGGCTGGAGTATGTGCCCAACAGCTACGCCGATGTGGACGAAATTGTCGCGCTCGCCAAAGTCGCCAGCCAGTACGGCGGGTTCTACACCACCCACCTGCGCAGTGAGGGCGACTACCTTGTGGAGTGCGTGGAAGAGGCAATCCAGATTGCCGAGCGCGCCGAGATTCCCTTGCAGTTGGCACACCACAAGGCGGAGGGACGCCACAACTGGGGCAAAGTCCACCAGACGCTCCTGAGGGTCTCGCAGGCGGTGGAGCAGGGGCAGGATGTGATGCTGGATGTGTACCCTTACACCGCTTACCAGACCTCTATGGCGGTGGCGTGTCTGCCCCACTGGGCGATAGAGGGCGAGCCGAACGAGGTGCTGGCGCGCTTTACGGACCCTGACTCGCGCCAGCGCATCATTGCCGAGATGCGGGCGCGTGCCGATGACTGGGAACGCACCATTATTGGCTCCACGCCCCACAACCGCGAGTTTCAAGGCTTGTCCGTCGCCCACGCAGCGCGCGTTGCGGGCAAAGAGCCTGCCGAGTTTGTACTGGACTTGCTTGCTGAGGCAGGGGGGCATGTCGGAGTGGCTTGGTTCAATATGAGCGAAGAAGACCTGCGCACCGTGTTGCGCTACCCCCTCACGATGGTCGGCTCGGACGGGCTTGGCTACGACCCCCACAAACACAAAGATGAACGCCCCCACCCCCGAAGTTATGGCTCGTTCCCGCGCGTCTTGCGCAAATATGTGCGTGAAGAGGGCACAATCTCGTTGGAGGAAGCGATTTTCAAAATGACGGGTCTGCCCTCCGCGCGCTTGAAACTGTTTGACCGAGGCGTGCTCCAGCCGACCGCCTACGCCGACATCGTGGTGTTCGACTACGCCACCATCAGCGACCACTCCACCTTTGACCACCCCCACCAGCTCTCTACGGGCGTGGTGCATCTGCTGATTAACGGGCACTGGACTATCCGCGACGGGGTCTACACAGGGGCGCGAGCGGGGCGCGTATTGCGATAGCCTATGTTCACTCGTGAGAGCGTTCGGATTGCCTTCGGGTTGCTCTTGGCGCTGACTGCCGAGGCAATCGGGTGGGGTCTGAACGAAGGGCATCCGATCACCATCGGGCTGGCACTGAGCGCGATTGGGTTGGTGGGAGTGCCGACCCTACGCAAGGGACTCTGGTCGCTGTTGAACCGACGCCTGAATATTCACCTGCTGATGACGGTGGCGGTGCTGGGGGCAATCGTGCTGGGGCACTGGGGCGAGGCGGCGGTCGTGATAACGCTCTACGCTTTAGCGGAACTGCTGGAAGAGCGCGCCATCGAGCGTTCCGAGCGTACCCTTCAAGCCCTGTTGAACCTGCATCCGCCTACCGCCACGATGCTACTCCCCACCGGCGAGTGGCAGAGCGTGTCGGTGGAGCAAGTCCCTCTGGGAGCGCGCCTGCGTGTTGCCCCTGGCGAGCGCATTCCTCTGGACGGCACGGTTGCCGAGGGCACCTCTACTGTAGACCAGTCTCCCATCACGGGCGAGAGCGTCCCTGTTGAGAAGCAGGCAGGCGCCCCTGTCTATGCAGGCACGCTCAATCAATACGGCGCGCTGGAAATCACCGTTACTGCTGAAGCGGGCAACACCAAACTGGACCAGATTGCCCACACCGTTCAAGAAGCCCACGCCCAAAAAACCCGCGCTGAGCGTTGGATTGACCGCTTCGCTCAAGTCTACACGCCCATCCTGTTCGGGTTAGCGATTTTGGTGGCGCTTCTGCTCCCCCCGATAGCCAAAGTGCCTTACTCGGAGGGGGTCTATCGTGCGTTAGTGCTTCTGGTTCTGGGCTGTCCTTGTGCGCTGGTGATTTCGGTGCCTGTGACGATTCTCAGTGCGCTCACCGCCTCAGCGCGTCGGGGGATTTTAGTGCGGGGCGGA
>CAKZQI010000232.1 GCA_937139515.1 uncultured Armatimonadota bacterium
GCAGGATTTTACCTGCTCATTTCACAACAAGACTCCTGCTGGACAGAGAGTGTTTGAAAAATCGTGGCATGGGCATCCTGCCCGTGTAGCGAAGCACGCAAGCCACGAGGTAGGGTAGGATGTGTCTGCTGGGAACGCAGGCGTCTCGCCTGCCATAAAAACATCAGGGGCAGGATGCCTGTGCCACACGAAGCAACACGGGCAAGGATGCCCGTGCCACGAACAAAGCGGGCGAGACGCCCGCGCTCACGGCGTTTTTCAAACACCCTCTGCTGGATTTGACACGCTACTCCAACACGAACGGATTGAATCGCGTATCGTAATCGTACACATCCACGCCCTCTCGACGCTTGAGGAAGTTCACGATCGCGTAGGTGAGCGGGGTCGCGAATGCCTCGTAAGCGGTCTTGATGAACCACACCGTCAAAATCATTATGCCCAGTTCGCGCAGGGGGATGACACCCCAGAAAGCGACGATGCTGAAAATCGCCGTGTCAAACATCTGACCCACGAAGGTAGAGCCGATGGTGCGTGTCCAGAGCCAGCGTCCCTTTGTGAGGATTTTCATCTTCGCCAGCACATAGGCATTGATGAACTCGCCCACCAGATAAGCACATAACGAGGCGACGAGCAAGCGTGGGGTAGCGCCCAACACGGTCGCATAAGCCTCTTGATGCTCCCAGAAGGGCGCTGGGGGGAGCGCTATCGCCCCCTGAATCGCCAACACCATCAACAGGTTCGCCCCGAACCCTATCCATATCACTATGCGCGAGCGACGGTAGCCATAGACCTCTGTAAGCACATCGTTGACGATGTAGCTAATCGGGAAGATGAACTCCGCCCCGGAAATGATGAAGGGACCCATCTGCACCACTTTGGAGGCGACCACATTGGACACCAGCAGGCTGGTGAGCATGGTCGCAACCACCAGCAAGAACCAGAGAGAGTACCCCTGTTCGGTTGTGCTTCTCATAGGGTTAGCCGTCGCGCAGTGGCTCGCCCAACTCGGTTCCGTCGGGAAGCACGCGCAGGAAGCCCAATTGTACCCACCGCACTGGCTGAACCGAGCGCACAGGGGTCAGCAGGCGAAGGGTCTTGTTGGGAAAGTCTATCTCCTCAATCAAACCCATACCGTAGTGGCGCCCTGTGTAATCAATCAGCCCCACCAACAGGTGCTGATAGGCGTTGGGCGGCATAAAGACCATGCGGTCAGTGCCCGTGAGCGTCATCAGCAGTTGCAGTTGGGCGTCGCTCATCGGTTCGCGCGCGATTGCATGGAGCGAGGTGCTAATCTTCTCGGCGTGGAGTAGTTCGGCACCGACCTGTTCGCTGAGGTAGCGTAGGCGCTGGGGCGAGAACGGTTCGCCAGCGCCCAGCCGTCGCCCCGTGAAACTGATTTGCTCCAACGAAAGGGTCTGAGACGAGGCTCGCTGGAAATAGCGCCCGAACGCCACCCGACGGTATTGCGAGCGCATCAAAGGCGACTTGCGTCCGATGGCGTTGGGCACGCCCAACGCTATCAGTTCCCAATCGGCGCGACGACGCAACGCGCCCAAGATAGGCTCCAACTCCCGCTCCCGCTGAATCGCCACAACCACTCGCGGGCGAAGCAGGTCGGTCAGCATCAGTTTGTACTGCCGTCCCGTCGCCCCGCCAATGAACCCGCAACTATCGATCACGATGCGGTCGGGCTGGGCTTGGAGCGCCTCATCGTAAAGTCGTCGCGCCCCTGTGAGGCTCAGGGTGAGGTGGCGCGCGGGGCTTGTATCGCCCACGAAGACCATCCCGCTCGGTTCCAGGTCGCTGAACCGCTCAAACCGCTCGCGTATCAGCGCCCAGCTGAGCATGCCAGGCGATCCCACAGCTGTCTGCCCTAAATCTAAATCCACGAACCCGACACTTAGCCCGCGCTCCTGCCAGAGCCGTATCAGCAGGCTGCTGAAGGTGGACTTGCCGACATCGGTGGCTCCCAGAATAAAAACAGCCCCGTCCGACTGGCTGAGGCGGTTGAGAGCGTCTATCCATTCTGGGTAAAAGGGCTGCCAGCGCATTTTAGAACTCCAGATGCATCGGCAGAATCGGTGCGGAGTGGGTAATCGCGCCGACCGAGATATAGTCCACCCCAGTTTCGGCAATCGCTCGCACGGTCTGTAGGTTCACCCCACCCGACGCTTCAATCGCCTTGACGCGCCCTTTGGCGATTTGTACCGCCTGGCGGAGGGTCTCAAGGGGCATATTGTCCAAGAGAATCACATCGGCACCCGCCTCCACAGCGATTTCTACCATTTCTAAAGTGGTACACTCCACCTCCACAGCTAACAGGTGGTGTCCGAAGGCGCGCGCTTGGCGCACCGCTTCACGAATATCGCCTCCCAACGCCAGCAGGTGATTGTCCTTGATGAGGATACCGTCGTAAAGCCCGAAGCGGTGGTTGCGCCCTCCACCGACCGAAACCGCATATTTTTCCAACAGGCGCAGGGTGGGTGTGGTCTTGCGTGTGTCCACGATTTGGGTGCCCGTGCCCTCCACCGCTCGCACAAACTGGTGAGTGAGTGTGGCGATACCCGATAGATATTGCAGGAAGTTCAACGCCGTGCGTTCGCCTGTGAGGAGCGCACGCGCCTTGCCGAGAATCTGAAGCACAGGCAAGTCAGGTTCTAAGCGGTCGCCATCACGGAGAGCCGACGCAAAGCGCACTTCGGAGTCTAACCGCTGAAAGACGCGCTTGGCAATCTCCAGCCCACACAGCACGCCTTCGGCTTGGGCAAGGATGGCACCTTCCGAGCGCGCCTCTGGAGGAATTAGAGCTTGGGTGGTAATGTCGCCGTTGCCGATGTCTTCCCGGAGCGCACGCTCAATCAGGTCGTCCACCTGCACCGTCCAGAGAGCATTCATCGCGAGTTATTGTACCAGAATGGAAGCACCCTTTCAAAATTGCACTTGGAACTGGGTCGTCCAGAGTTCCGAGCGTTGGGGCGACTGCTCCTGTTCCCAAGCGAGGCTGAGCCGTGTCGCTGTGTCCAGCTGATACGCCATCCCCAGCCCGTAGCGCAAGAAATAGTCGCCCCTTTGGTTTGTGTTGGGGGCGTAGCGTCGCGTCGGGCATAGAGCGTAATCGGGCTGTTGGGCACTCGCTAAACGAGTTGTGCATACCAACCTCGGACATCGGCAGTGAGAGGTGTCTGGAGGTTGATATCGCGTCCTTCCAGTCCTTCGGCGCGCAGGCTCCATTGGTGAGAAGGTTGCCACTCAGCCCCTAACACGGCGCGTCGGCGTGTGTGATTGTGCAATCCCACTGCCCCGCCGTAGTCGCGTCGTCCCTCACCTTCCATCCATCCAGCCCACACGCGCAGGGTGGGGTCGAGCAAGATGAAACTGTTCAAAAGCAGACGCTTCAACCTCACAGAGCAAAATGATACCTGAGGTGTCGGGTATCATTTGGGGCAAGATGGAGCCGACAGTTCCCCACCGCCCAACAGGCGTGCGCGAGCAGGTCGTCATTTTGGATTTTGGAGGTCAGTACACTCAGCTGATTGCTCGGCGCGTGCGCGAGTGCCAAGTGTTCTGCGAAATCCTGCCCTACGATACGCCCTTGCCTGCCATCCGAGCGCGCCAGCCGAAGGGGATTATCCTCTCTGGGGGACCTGCCAGCGTCTACGAACCCAACGCGCCCCGCGTTGACCCCGAGCTGTTCCTGATGGGGATACCGGTGTTGGGCATCTGCTATGGGCTACAGTTGATGGCGTACCTTCTGGGCGGTGAGGTTCAGCCCGCAGAAGAGCGTGAGTATGGGCGCACTCTCCTCACGGTCGTCCACAGCGAACCCTTGTTTGACCAGCTGGACTATCACCTGACCTGCTGGATGAGCCACGGCGACCATGTGCAGACACCGCCTCCGGGCTTCGTCATTTTAGCCGAGACCGAAAACACGCCTGTCGCAGCGACGGGCGACCTACAACGCAACCTGTTTGGCGTGCAGTTCCACCCTGAGGTTTCGCATACCGTGTTCGGGATGCACCTGCTCCGAAACTTTCTCTACACGGTGTGTGGGTGCCAACCCCTCTGGACGACCCGCAACTTTATTGATGAGACAATTGAGGCGATTCGTCAGCGGGTGGGGGATGCCCATGTGCTGTGCGCGGTCAGTGGAGGTATCGACTCGTGTACCGTCGCAGGGCTGGTTCAGCGGGCGATTGGCGAGCAGTTGACCTGTATCTTCGTAGACCACGGTCTTCTGCGCAAGGGCGAGGCAGAGCAGGTGCGTGAGCTGTTCACCCAGCATTTTCCCTCACGACTGATTTTCGTGGATGCCCGCGAACGCTTCTTGAACCGACTTCAGGGCGTGGTAGACCCCGAACAGAAACGGCGCCTTATCGGCGAGGAGTTCGTGCGCGTTTTTGAAGAGCATGCCGACGAAATCGGCGATTGCCAGTACTTAGCGCAGGGCACCCTCTACCCCGATGTGATTGAGAGCGGCACCCGGCTCGCAGCGAAAATCAAGACGCACCACAATGTCGGCGGTCTGCCCGAATGGATGCGGATGGAGCTGATTGAACCCCTGCGCTACCTCTTCAAGGATGAGGTGCGCGCCGTCGCCCAAGAGTTGGGGCTACCCCCCAGCATCGTGTGGCGTCAACCGTTCCCCGGTCCGGGACTGGCAGTGCGTGTGCTGGGCGAAATCACGGGCGAGAAGTTAGAACAAGTCCGTGAGGCAGACGCCATCCTAAACGAAGAGTTAGAGCGAACCGGCTGGGCACGACGCGTGTGGCAAGCGTTCGCCGTGTTGCCCGATGTGCGCTCGGTCGGTGTGATGGGCGACCAACGCACCTACCAACACCCCATCGTGCTCCGCGTGGTTCACAGTGAAGACGCCATGACCGCCGAACCCGCCGAGCTGCCGTGGGACTTGCTCCTGCGCATCGCCAACCGCATCGTGAACGAGGTCAACGGGGTCAATCGGGTGCTCTATGACTTGAGTTCCAAACCCCCTGCCACTATAGAATGGGAATAATCATGACGAGCGAGGTGTCCGAAACTGTCTGGTTGGAGCAGTTCCCTGAGCTGGAGGTTCTGCTCACCGCTCAGCAAATCCATGCGCGCGTCGCCGAGCTCGCTCATCAGATTACCTTAGACTATCGCGACACCGACCCTCCTGTCCTGCTGGGAGTTTTGAAAGGTTCGCTGGTGTTCGTCGCCGACTTGATGCGCCATATCCCGCTGTCGGTCTCGTTTGACTTTGTAGCCATCTCCAGTTATGGCGCGCAAACCCAGACGACCGGTCAGGTGCGCCTCCTCAAGGACTCCGACACGCCCCTTGTGGGGCGCCATGTGTTGGTAGTGGAGGACATTTTTGACAGCGGGTTGACCCTCCACTACCTGGTGAGCCTTCTGCGCGACCGTCAGCCAGCGAGCCTGCGTCTCTGCACTCTGTTGAGCAAGCCTGAGTGCCATCGCGTGAGCCTGCCGATTGACTACCTCGGCTTCGAAATTCCGAACCGCTTTGTGGTGGGCTACGGCTTGGACTACAACGAACGCTATCGCAACCTGCCCTTTATTGCGGTTTTGAAAGAGTCCATAGAGACCGAGAAGTGAGTTCGTGCCCTCATCGCCTGCTCAGCCGCGTGTCGCCTGAGGCTGTTTGCAGAGAAGGCATAGACACCACAGCGCGGTCGTAAAGCGGACGATAATACGGATTGCTCCAATACAGCCTCAGCGCGCAGTTGAGCGACGGCTCGTCGCCCTCTAAGTAGTCTACCACGCCACCATCCGCCATGAAGTTCATCCCCTCGTAGAACACTTGATAGGGGTCGTTCGGATGGCTGATGTAGCGGTCTAAGAGCTTCTGCTTTTGGGGGCGGGTGAGCGTTTGAGGGTCGTACCCCTGCTTGACCACCCATTCACGAAATCGGGGCAAGCGTCCGAAAATGACCGTGCGATAAAGACTGGAGGTAGCGAAGAGGCGTCGGCTCACGATAAACAGGGCGCGCGCCGCTTCTGGTTTCTGGGAGGCGATACTGACTGCGTAGAGGTGGTCACCACCTGGGGTGTGAGTGCTGCAGGTTCCGCCTCCCGTGTCTACCATCCAGTTCTCGCTAATCTGGTCGCCCCAAACTAAGATGACCATACTATAGGCATAAATTCGTTCGTTGAATTCCGCGACAAGGAATCCCTCTGGGTGATGTTTGAGCCAAGCCTCAAAGTATTCGCGCGAAAGAGCCACATCTCCGAACAGCCGGTCCAACTCCTCGACTCGGTCTAAGTCCTCATAGCGTGCATGCCGAACATGAAACGAACCTACCGTAATCATCACATGCCTCCTTCAAAAAACAGCATCGCCGAATGCCTGTGCGCTTCAGGACACCCGGCTGGCACTATTATAGCACGATTTTCGCCCAACTCGTCAAAATCTGTGGAAAATACTTGCGGTTTACCTGTTCGTTTGAAGGGGTCAAGCGACGCACGCTAATCGGTGGAGGGCGGTGCATCGGGAGGCTTGCGACTCCCAACCGCCACAATTTGGGGTTGGGCGCGATAGATGCTGGTTGCCACACGCTCGCGCTTGATTTGTGCGCCATTTTGGTACACCGTGCGCCACAGCACCACACGCACCCCCGCCCTGCCTTTTTGGAGAACCTTGCGTGTCCCCTCAGGAAGATTGGGGTTCACGACCTCCTGAACGGGAGGCGATTTGAGATAGGTGCGCTCGGTAGAAAGCACGACCTGACGCCCAGGACGCGATTGTCCCAACACGCGTATCGTGAGTGACGAGCGCTCCAGCTGAACGGACAGGGCGATCGGGTGGTCGTAGTTGTTCTCTATCACGAAATCTATGCCGTTGTCAGTGACGGTGGCATCGCGCCCCAGCGGAACATAGTCCACAGGGATAGAATGGTTCGCCCGCCGAACGACCTTCACCTCGCCCAGCAACACCGCGTTGTAGAGGGTGGAAGACACCTGACAAATCCCTCCGCCAATCCCCAGTCGTTTCTGCCCGTTGATAATCACGGGCGCCGGTTTAAAGCCTTGTTTGAGGGTGCGTGAGCCGACCGCCTCGTTGTACGACAGACGCTCGCCAGGCATCAGCACGCGCCCGTCCAACGCTTGCGAAGCGAGCCGAATGTTGTGATTGCGGTCTATTTGGTAGCCCGGGAAGCGTGTGGTGTACGAGGCAAGCACGCCCTGTATGGGGCGAAGCATCTCCTGTGTGATGCGAGGGGGCGTCTCTTCCAGTCCCAGTGAAAACACAACGGGCTGGTCGGCGGGGAGGGGGTGGTTCAGGTGCTGATTTAGCGCGAGAAACAGGTTCTGCTCGGCGACCGCAGGGTGATAGCGACGCCCCACCTGCTCAGGGATGATAACCACCTGTCCCGCCCGAAACTGCACGCGGGCGTCTTGAGGTTGCCGATTGATCTGATGGAACGGCTTGAAGCGCTCTTGCAACTGCGCACGGTTGATGACCCACTGGGGTTCAAAGGTGAGCTTGGGGTTGCCAAACAGGCGTTCCATCAGGGGCAGGTGTGCCCAAGCCTCGCGTATCGCTAGAGCAGTACACACTGGGTCAAGTTCAATCCCCCAATCCCTGAGGGGCGCAGTGTAGCGCGGCAGTTCAAGGGGCGAGAGGGGCGTCTCTGCCAGCGCTTCACGAATCGGCTCTAAATGCGATTCCAAATCGTCCAGAGGAACCCCACTCAGCGAGAACGCCCCCAACCTAACTTGCCCCTGCAAGATATGGGCTTTTGATTGGAGGTAACGAAAGGTAGTGCCGGCTCCCAGCCCGCTCAGGCTCAAGAGGCATAACATCGCGATTCCTGCCGTACGATTCATCCTGTGTCCTGTGAGGAATTTTTCCTTAGAGACCGCTACTCCTGCCCCGCAACCTGCCTCAGTTTCTCTGTGAATTGGTCAATCGTCTCCGCCTGGACAGCGAACACATTCAATTCTTGCAACGCTTCGCTGTCCGTCGTTTTCTCAAGCAGAGCTGGAACCTCTTCAGGTAGATTTCCAAAACGAGTGCGGAGCACCGTAAGGATACCTTGCTGGATACCTTCTTGAATACCTTCTCGGATGCCTTGCTCCCGCCCTTCTTCCAATCCCTGCTTGAGGGCGCGCTCTACGGCAAGGCGCTCTTGGGGCGCAATCCACTTGCGCCGTCGGCGACGCTTAATCTCCTCCACCACCGCTTCCACTTCACGCTCTAAATCAAACGGTAAAGCCATGAGATAGTCCACCACCTGATACAAATAGCGTATCTGTTCTCTATTATACCCGCGTTCCAGCATGCCTCGGAACAGCCGCTTCTTCTCGTCCGCCAACAGGCGGTAGTTGCCCCGATATTTCAGCGAGGCTAAGTGCGCTTGTACAAACAAAGCGATCGGGTTCTCGGTTTCCTGAAGGGCACGCTGTTCTATATCTAATAGTTTGACCGTATCGTATTCAAACTGCACTCTGGTACGACCGAGCTGATACTCGTAATCGCTCGGTCGCCAGTTGGGGTTTGCGTCCGCGAGGATAGCGAGGCTCATCACAGGCAGTCTATGGCGCTCCCGCAGATGGTAAAAATAGACAAACATCCGCTCTGCAAACTGAGGGTCAGGACTGACTTGGATTTCAGTATGAAGCACAATCAGCGCAGGCTGACCCTCTTTGAGAGCAACTTGTGCCACGAGGTCTGGGCGGCGCATCCCCTGAGGGAGGTCAGGAAACAGTTTGGGCAACTCCACATTCAAAAAGGTGGGTTTGAGGCTCCAGTCAATCATCGCCTCCACCTCAGGGAAGAGAAACGCCAGGCAGTCGCGAAAGAGGTTCTGAACCACCTCCTTCCAGACCGCATCATAGTCCACTGAGATTGGCGCACCCGACGACTGCATAACTATCGCCTCGTCGTTGTTCGTCAGGGAGATTGCTATTCCTGTTACACAGGAATAGAACTTCCTTTATGCATCCTGCTATTTTCCGAACCTCCTCACCGATTTTTGACAAACGGCTCAAAGCCCATCTTGAGAGCGGGTGAGGTGGGTTTGAGCCGAAAGTCGTCGGACTCAGGATTGACGAACTGCGGGTCGGCAATCTGGGAGCCTTTGTCCATGCCTTTGGCACGCCACTCGTCCCAGCTCCAGTTGCCGAAGCGCAAATCTGTGCCGTCCTCGCGCCAGTAAAGGTTATTCTCAAACTCAAAGTTGGTGTCAATCCCTCCCGCCAGCCACTGTTCGCCCTGCCCAATCACAATATTGCGTTCAAAGCGGAACCGTCGGTGATTTTCGGGACGGGTGGCTTGCAGTTGGTGGTCGCGCCCGTAGGCGAAGATGTTGTTGCGCACGATGTTGTCGCGCCCGTAGTGTTGGTGAAACCCGCCATGGGTCGTGCGGTACACGAGGTTGTACTCGGCAATAATGCCTGTACTGCCCTCGTCGAAGTAGATGCCCCAGCCTCCGTAGCGATAGCCTGCAATATCGTGCCAGCGGTTATGGCGGATGACCGTGCCCTGCTGGATGCCCAGCGTGTAGATACCAGCCATATCGCTCAGGAGCGGACCGTCGCCGTTGGTTCGCTTGCCGATGTGATGCACATGGTTGAACTCCACGCGGTTGCCCCCCGCCAGCGATTGCCCATAGCCCCAAGTCCAGCCGATCGAGATGCCTGTGTAGTAAAAGTCGGCGATTTCGCAGTGTGTGATACGATTGCTGTAGCTCTGCCCAATCCAGACCCCGATGGCGCTGGCGAACAGTTTGCCCCCATCGGTGATTGTACAGTGTGCAACGGTGTTGCCGAACGACTGCTCGTTAGAGTTTTCACGCAGGCTCGGCTCGCCAATCTTGATGCCCCCAGCGCCCAGGTCGGTGAGCGTGCAGTGCTCAATCCGATTACGCTGACAGCCCCGCCCCAGTTCAATCGCGTAGCCCCCAAGTTGCACGAACTGGCACTTCTCAATTCGGCAGTTGCGTATCCCTTCCCCATAGAATGCGCCGGGCACCCCGAATGCCGCTTGCACGAATCCGCCCGTCTCCATCTCGGCGGGCAGGCTCCACTCGGTGTGCGCAAAGGTGATACCGTGCCACGCCACATCTTGCACATAGCGCCCCTTTTCAGGTTCACCAACCATGCGCACCAACTGGCTCAATACGGGCACAATCGCCACGATTCGGTCTATCCGTTCGCCTCGGCGGGGAATGTAGTACAGAGTGCGTGCTTGGTTGTCCAAGTACCACTCGCCAGGAGCGCTCAGTGCCTCGCGTATGCCCTCCAGAAAGTACAAATCGTCCGCCTGCAGTTGGAAGGTACTACGCTTGCTGAACTCAATCAATCGCTCACTCAGGTTGATGGCGCGGAGGGGCAGGCGCGACTCCACCCAGCGATTGAACACCAACACCTCGCCCTCGCTGGGATTGCACAGGTTGGGCAGGTCATTCGGATGCGCGCGGAAACGCATATGCCCCTGAAACCAGTCGGGCGTGCTGTCGGGCAGTTCGGCGACCTTGAGGTAGCCTTGTTTCGGGGAGCGGGCACGCACAGCGCGCTTGCCGTTCACGAACAGTTGGCGAAAGACACCTTGAACGGAACGGGGTACAGAAACCGCCCAGACACGCTTGCCATCTAAGCTGGTCTCTTGCCAGCCTGTCAGCGCGACACCACCACTCAAAATGGGCTTCTCGGTGCGATAGGGCTGGAAGGTAATGTTAGAATGTTCCAGAGTGAGCGTTATCGGCTCGCCCAGAAAGTAAGTGCCTCCACGCAGATAGAGGGTAGTACTGTTAGGTTTGCGTTCTGCGACGATTTGCAAGGCACGCTGGATGCTGGCGAGCGGTCCGTCGGTGCGCGCACGGTTAGGGGCGGGGCGTGTGCCCGACCAAGCGTCGTTGCCGTTGGGTGCGATATGCAAGCTAAACTGCATACCGCCCGGTTCGCCTCAGTGCTCTGGTTTTCCTGCGGATTTGGGTGATGGGGCGATAGGGCAGGGGGAGGTTGACCTCACCCCTCTGGCTCGGGGCCCACGGCACTCGGCTCCAGCAGTGCCATTCGGTACACAGCCGTTGTGTCGTGGCGAAACTCCAGCACCCTCAGCACCGTATGCGGCTCGGTACGCCAGACCAGTTGCATACCGACCGTAAGGTTTATGCTTGGCTCACACACCATCGCCCACAGAGGGCGCGACAACTCCGCCAACTGCTCAGTGCTGTAGAGCCAGCGTAGTAGCCCTGCAGGGGGTTGAAAAAACAGCCCCCGATAGTACTGTGTGCCGACCCGCCACGACTCGCCATACCGTTGGAGCCAGTATCTCAAGCAGAGCTGGATTACCATCGGCTCTCGTCCTCCTCTGGCTTGGGGCGGGCGATGTAGAGCAGGCGTGCCTCGCGTCGTAGGTAGGGCGATAGGCGCGCCCAGCCTTGTGCCTTCAGCCCGGAGGGGTCGGCAGGGTCGTAGCGCTGGGGAGGCAACACCTGAAGCCAACCCAACCGAAAGCCAACCCCTGCCCCCATCTCACGCCACAAAGTCGCCGAAAACTCGCCCGCTATCACCTCCAACGCTCCCAAGTTCAAAGTGCTGAGCAGGTCGGCTTCAGGGTTAGAAAGCACGCTCGGCTCAATCGCATACCGAATGGCAGGGAGCATCTCGTCAATCAGCGCATCAATCTCCGCATCGTAAGTGGTGCCTGTCAGACGCAGTTTGCGTTTCACTGCTTGGCGCGTCACCGTCAGCATCGGCTCACCTCAGACCTTGTAGCGGGTTGTCCAATCTTGCAGGGCATAGCGGAGTGCTACGAGCGCGTCCTGAACCTGCTCTAAGGCGCCTTCTAACCGCTCGTAGCTCGCTTCGGTGCGTTCAAGGCTCTCGCGCAAGTAGGCGATGAACTCGTCCGTAATCGCTTGCTCCTGACGCTGGGCGCTCTCCACCAGTCGGTCCATCCGCTGGAGCATCTGGCGGGTGAGCACGAATGCCCAACCCACCAGCGCGCTCACGATAGACAGAAACGGGCCCCACTCCATCGCTCACTCCGTGCCTCCCAACACCTTCTGCAACAGCAGCTCCCGCAGAACCTGTTCCATAGACGCCACACACTGTAGGCTCACACCAAACCGCATTGCCAACGCCGAGCGCTGGGCGGGCGACAGTTCTGCCTGCTTCAGCCACTCCCGCACCATCGGGCGCAACCAACGCCAAAACCAGTTTCGCATTAAGCTTCGCATCGTTATCCCCTAGGCAAGGATAGAGGCACCCCAAGCAGGACAACCGTGCTTCGGCTACTCAGCAGGAATTCTCCATCGCTTGTTGAACTCAAACTCGAGAAACGGAGGTTCATATGAGACAAATAACGACTCTGGTGCTGACGATGACGATGGCAGTCTCTGCACTGGCGCAGGGTTTTCAGGCGGGCGCAGCGGCGAATAAAATCACACCTTCCAAGCAGGTCTACCTCGCTGGCTACGCCAGCAACCGCCCCAACAAAGGCGGAGTGCATGACGACATCTGGGTGCGTGCCGTTGTACTTCAAGTAGGTGAACAGCGGGTAGCCATCGCCGTGTGCGACCTGCTCGGACTTCTCCGCGACGATGTCCAGCGCATTCGTCAACTTGTCAAATCGGTGCCCCCCAATCAGGTGATTGTGGCTTGCACGCATGTCCACTCGTCGGTGGACACCATCGGGCTTTGGGGACCCACACCCACCCAATCGGGGCGCGACAACGAGTATGTGAACTTCGTGATTGAGACCGTCGCCAAGACGATTGACGAAGCCTCGTCTAAACTTCAACCTGCCACTATAGGCTTCGCCAAGACGAAAGCGGAAGGTATCTCTTACAACTACCGTATCAAAGAGATATTGGATACCGAGGTCGCAGTGTTTCAAGTG
>CAKZQI010000233.1 GCA_937139515.1 uncultured Armatimonadota bacterium
CCAGCGGACCCATTCTGCCCTGACCTACCCGATTTTTCACGGGCAGGATGCCCGTGCTACGATTTTTCGAACACCCTTGGGAGGGGGTTGACTTTTGCCTCACCCCCGCCCCCTCTCCTCCGAAGCTGAGGGAGAGAGGGGTCAAAACTCTTCGCTTCGTTCAGGTGCCAGAGTGGGGGCTTCGGATTGACCAGAAGACCACCATTCGGGGGTACACCCATGCCAATGTGCGCCATACTCCAGCTCAGCCATTCATCTGCGCCAATTCGCGATAGGTGAAGGGGCGCACACCGCTCTGCTTGAGCAAGGCTTTGAACTCTGGTTCCATCAAGATTTTTAGCTCGTTCACACGGTAGCGCCAGCCGGGTGTGATGGCGTTGCCTTCGGGGTCGTCCTCGCCCAGATGCACAATCAGCTCGTTCACGCCAGGCTTCAGAGTGCGCACATACTCGTGCAATCGCCGACGATGTTGCTCAAAGGTATCGCCCAGCTCATACTGCGGGTTCAGATAGTCAATCGTGGGGATACCCAACTGCTGGATGCGCTTGTACACCTCACGGTAGTTAATCCCGCGTGCCGACGACATCAGTAGGATCTCTGAAGTGGGGCTGAACACCATCGGCGTAATCTTGTACTCCACCGCCACTTTCAAGAACACCTCAAAGAAGCGAGCATCGGAATAGAGAGTGCCCATGTGCGAGTCAAGATGTGTTGGCTTCAGTCCGAGGTTCAGTGCCATTTCAATTTGGGCGCGTATTTCGGTCTCCACCTCTTGAGGGGTAGCGTTGCGCACTACTTGCTCCACACTGCTCCACATGTATCCTTTCGGGTCTATCAGCCCCTTGACCTTGTCCGCAGGCGCGACAGGTCGCCATCGGTAGACTCCCCACTCGCTGGTGAGGGTTAGATGCAGTCCCAAATCGGCGTTCGGGTGCTTCTTCGCCCACTCCACTGCTTCAAGTAGCCAACTGCAGGGAACCATAATGCTGGCACTGCTGATAGCCCCTACTTCCAGTGCCTTGATGGTCGCGCGGTTTTTAGAGTGGCTCATTCCAAGGTCGTCCGCATGGATGATGAGAAGTTTCTCGGTTGTCTTCGGTCTCCATTCCGTATCCTGTGTTCGGCGTGCCATATACAGAGTATACCACTCGAGTCGAGGAGGAGCAAGGCTGTTTGAAAAATAGCTAGGTGTCCTTGCACCTTGTTCACTCCTCGTCTTTCCAGAGAACCTCACCCCCCTTTGTCCCCCCTCTCCGCAAGCAGAGAGGGGGGAGAAGCGGAGCTTCCCCCTCTCCGTTTACGGAGAGGGGGTTAGGGGGTGAGGTCACAACCGATTTTTCCAACACCCTTAGGAGGAGCAGGAACGACAAAATACCTGCCGTATTGATGGTGTATGCGTGTCGGCATAATCTCGGACAGCCATGACCACATGGCGAACCTGCGCAAGGTGGTGGATGCTCTGAATGACCTGCAGGTTGACCTCGTGCTTCACGCGGGGGACTATGTTGCTCCTTTTGTGGTGAACGAACTCTCTCGGCTCAACACTCGGCTGATGGGTATCTTCGGCAACAATGACGGCGAGCGTTTAGGATTAGCGAGGCGCCTCAGCGAGATTGGGCAGGTCTCAGTGCAACCGCTTTTCTTAGAGTTGGAGGGCGTGCGCCTTGCGATGGTTCACGAGCCTGAGCCAGTGGAGGCGTTCGCGCACAGCGGTCTGTATCAGGTGGTCATCTACGGGCACACGCACCAGCGCGACCTGCGTAGGGTGGGCAAAGCGCTCATCTTGAATCCGGGCGAGGTGTGTGGTTGGCTCACAGGGCAGGCGAGCTTCGCTCTGCTCAGTTTGCCTGAGTGCAAGGTGGAGATTGTGGAGGTGTGATAAGAAAAGCCAGGCGTCTAACCCCTGATGAGATACAGGAGATATGGGGTGTGATTGAGACGAACTACGAACAACACCTTGCACCTCAAGGTGTAAAGAGGGTTAATCTAAAAAGTAGCAGCGGTGGATATAATAAAGATGCACTTGTACTGGTGTACTTGGCTCAAGGCTATCCTAACACACGCTGGGTGACGAAAGAAGAGTTGACTGATTTCGTTCGGCAGTTCTATCCCAACACGAACGATGTTCAGCAAGCGAGGCATTTAGGACCGCAGAAAGGTTACTTCGTGAAGTCGACCGTTCGTGGAAATCATACAGAGAGCCTGCCTGAGGAGGTGCGTGGGCGTAGTGCTTACAAACTGGAAAGCCTTGAGAAAGCCCACCCGAACTACAGTCCTCAAAGACGCACGGAGCAGGGTGTTGATTTCGAGAGTCTAAAGGCTCAATATGCAAATCGCTGTGCGACCTGTGGTTCCGAGGAGGGAAAACCGAATCTGCGCTATCCACAATCCCGTACCAGTTTGCAAGCAGGACACCGCAATCCTCACTTGCCTTTGGAAGCAGACAACATTATTCCACAGTGTCAATTCTGCAACCGTGCAGATAGGAACTGGTGGGTGTACGACGAACGGGGGCGTGTTGTCGGGGTTGCAAGCGCTACCCCTGTGATTCGCTCAATCGATAGGGGGTATATTACTCGCAACGATCTGAAGCGCATCTACGAACATATTAGGAAGATTCTGGAGACATGAGCACTCTCAATCAACTAATAGTAGGAGACTGCCTGCAGATACTGGCGACCCTAGAAAACAGCTCGGTGGACGCAGTGATTACAGACCCTCCGTACTTTTTAGACAAGCTGGATAGTGATTGGGATGCAGACAGAGTGAGGCACATGACTTTTGGACAAGTCATCAAGCATCTTCCTGCGGGAATGAAGCTTGACCCAGAGCAGGGCAGGCGGCTCTACGAGTGGTATCTTCAGGTGTCCCAACAGATTATGCGTGTGCTGAAGCCCGGCGGGTTCTTCTTCTCGTTCTCAAGCCCGCGCCTTTACCATCGGCTCACTTGCGCTGTTGAGGACGCCGGCTTTCTCATTCGGGACACTTTTCTCTGGGTCTACCTGCAGAATCAGCCCAAAGCCATGAGCTTGAACCACTTCATTATGCGAATGCCGATTGACCCCGAAGCGAAAGAGGCTCTGAAGAAACGGCTTGAGGGCTGGAGAACACCCCAAATCAAGTCCTGTTATGAGCCTATCGTGGTCGCTCAAAAGTCCTATGAGCGCACGCTTTTGGATAATTTTATCAAGCATGGCGTGGGGTTGTTCAACACGAACTTGCGTATAGGCATCAACTACTATCCAAGCAACATCTTGATTGTGGACGGCGTAGAAGAGTTGATGGACAAGTACTTCTTACTCGATAAGCCAAGTGCAGAGGAGAAGGGAGACTACAATCATCACCAGACGGTCAAGCCCGTGCCTTTGTGTGAGTATCTCATCCTGCTCTCAACTCAAGAGGGAGCTACAGTGCTTGACCCATTCGTAGGGAGCGGTACTACGGCTGTTGCCGCGAAGCGCCTCAATCGGAACTACATCGGCATAGACATAAATCCTGAGTACATCCACATCGCGGAGAGACGACTTGCGGAAGTGCAAGCCTCAGACGGCAGAAATTCGTCTCTGCCCTCGCGACAACCCACTCTCCTGCTGGATGACTGACAGGAAGACAGCTCCGTTTGCCGAAACCAGTGTCTATGCATCTCATTCAAGGCGCACCGGTCTACACCTTTTGGGACGAATACCCGCTTGCAGAAGCCCTCGTGGTTCATCGGGGGCGCATCGTGGCGGTTGGAAGGCGCGACGACCTGCGTGCCCGCTATCCCGAAGCCAAACCGATTGCGGTAGATGGCAAAGCCATCATCCCCGCCTTCAACGACTGCCACTGCCACATCCTGCCGTTGGGGATCGACCTTGGCAAAGCCGATTTGCGCGGATGCACCTCGGTCGCTGAAATCCAAGAGCGACTGCGCCGTTGGATGGAGGCGAACCCCGACGCCGAGTGGGTGCTGGGGCGCGCCTACGACCAAAACCTGCTCCCCGACGGTAAGCACATCACGCGCCACGATTTGGACGCCGTGTGCCTCGACCGACCTGTGTATCTCAATCATGTGAGCAAGCACGGCGGGGTTGCCAACACGCTCGCGCTCAAGATAGGGGGGGTTACACAAAACACACCTGACCCCAGCGACGGCGTCATCGTGCGCAACGAGCAAGGCGAGCCAACGGGCGTGCTGTTAGAGAGCGCGACAAGCCTCGTGTCGCGCCATATCCCCAAGTTGAGCCAGAGCCAGCTGGTGGAGGCAGTGCATCGCGCCTGTGAAGACCTCGCACGGCGCGGTATCTTGTGCGCCTCCGACGCCAGCACGGGCTGGCACGACTTGGATGAGGAGATACGCGCCTATGCGAAGGCGTTGGAGCAGGGCGCGCCCGTGCGAATGACGCTGATGCCCCTGTTCGGTTCAGCAAATCGCGCAGGCTGGCTGGACACCACCGAGAGCGCGGGCGAAGCCACAGGCACCTCACCGCACCCGCCCAACGCACACCCCGACTTGCGATGGGGCAGTGTGAAACTCTTTGCCGATGGCGCATTTACTACACGCACCGCTGCCTTGCGCCAACCCTACGCCGACACCGACACCACGGGTGTGCTCATGTATGATCCCGAAGACCTCATCGGACGCATTCTGACCGTACACCGAGCGGGCTGGCAGTGCGCAGTGCACGCAATTGGCGACCGTGCCATCGAGATTGTGCTAGACGGCTACGAGCGCGCACTCAGCAAGCATCCCCGCGCCAACCACCGACACCGGATTGAACACGCGATGCTAATGGCAGACGACCTGCTGGAGCGGATGGCTCGGCTCGGCGTGGTCGTCGTGCCTCAACCTGAGTTCATATGGTGGCTCACGAGCGCGTACCTCAAGGGCTTGGGCGAACGCGCCACACGCCTGATGCCCTACCAAAGCTGGCTCAAGGCGGGCATACCTGTTGGTTTCAGTTCTGATCAGCCTGTGGTGCCCGGCGACCCAATTGTCGGATGGCGCGCAGCGGTCACGCGCACAGGGCGCGATGGCACTTGCCTCCACCCTGAAGAGGCGCTTGACCCCCTCACCGCCCTGCGCCTGTTCACGGTCGGCTCTGCCTACGCCACCTGCGACCCAGAGGTCGGCACGCTGGCGCCCGGCAAGCAGGCTCGGTTCGCTGTGCTATCGCATCTACCCGAACAGATTGCCGAAGCCGATATGCAGGTGCTGGCGACCAGCTACTCGCTCGGTATAATTCCCGCATCCTGAGAAATGGGAGATAAGAATGGTAACGATACGCGTCTTAGTCTGGGATGAGAATCCGCCCCACGCTTCCAAAACCTACTACCCCAACGGCATTCGGGGCGCAGTCGCTGAAGGCTTAGCGGAACTGAACAACGGACGCCTTGAAATCCACACCGCCCACTTGGACGAACCCGAACAAGGTTGCTCGCTGGAGCGACTAAGACAGACCGATGTGCTCATTTGGTGGGGGCACGCTCGGCACGGCGAGGTCTCGGACGAGACCGCCGAACGCGTGCGCCAGCGCGTGCACGAAGAGGGGATGGGACTGGTGGTGCTCCATTCGGGACACTATTCCAAGCCCTTCCAGCGCACCCTGAACTGCACAGGGCACCTCAAGGGCGGCTGGCGCGAGAAAGACCCTGCCGAACCCGAACATATCTATGTGAGCGCGCCTCAACACCCTATCGCTCAGGGCGTGGAGGACTTCATCATAGACCACGAAGAGATGTACGGTGCGCCCTTCGATGTGCCCCCGCCCCTCGTGGTCGTGTTCCAGTCCTACTTCCCCGAAGGGGGCGAGTATTTCCCCACAGGCTTGTGTTGGACGGTGGGCAAGGGGATTGACCCCAACTTTACCTCTGGACCGGGCAACGGCGTCAATCAAGGCTACGGCATCGGGCGCGTGTTCTACTTCCGACCGGGACACGAGACCCTGCCGACCTATCATCACCCCATCGTGCGCAAAATCATTTATCAAGGGGTGCTTTGGTGCGCGAAGCAGACGGGCTGATTGACCTGCGTTCGGACACCGTGACCAAACCCACCCCCGCTATGCGCCAAGCGATGGCAGAGGCGGAGGTGGGCGATGATGTGCTGGGCGATGACCCCACCGTGCGTCGGCTGGAAGAGCTCTCTGCCGAACGAGTTGGCAAGGAGGATGCGCTGTTCGTGCCCAGTGGGATTATGGCGAACCTTGTGAGCTTGATGACGCTCACAGGGCGCAATGAAGAGGTCATTCTGGGCGACCAGTCGCACCTCTACACCTCCGAGGTGGGCGGGTTGGGCATCTTCGGGGGCGTGTTTTTGCATGTCCTGCCTAACCTGCCCGAAGGCACAATCCCCCTTGACAGCCTCCGAAGCGCTATCCGAAGGGGTGTCTACACTCCCAAGACCCGCGTGATTAGCCTTGAGAACACGCATAATCGCTGTTCGGGTGCGGTGCTACCTTTAGAGTACATCCAGCAAGTGGCTCAGCTGGCGCAGGAACGCGGGGTACTGCTTCATCTGGACGGGGCACGCCTGTTCAACGCCAGTATTGCGTTGGGAGTGTCCCCCGCCCAGATTGCTGAACCGTTCGAGGTGGTCAACTTCTGCTTTTCCAAAGGGCTTTGTGCGCCCATCGGTTCAATCGTGTGTGGCTCGCGCACCTTCATTGCCGAGGCGCGCCGAACGCGACGGATGCTGGGCGGGGGCATGCGTCAGGCAGGGGTGCTCGCCTCCGCTTGCATCGTGGCGCTTCAGGAGATGGTGGAGCGCCTTGCGGAAGACCACGAGAACGCCCGCTACCTTGCCGAACGGCTCGCCGAAATCCCCCAAGTGCGCATAGACCCTCAGCGGGTGCAGACGAACATCGTGATTTTTGAGGTAGACCCTTCCACAGGGTGGAGCACACCCGCCTTGATAGAGGTGCTGAAGAAACAGGGTGTTCTGCTCTCCCAGTCGGGAGCGCGCCTGCGCGCCGTGACCCACTATGGCATCGAGCGACCCCACCTCGACCGAGCGGTGCAGGTGATGGTGGAGATTTTACGGAGTTGATTTGGTTTGAAGCGTAGGACCTAGTTATAATCCTTTCCACTATGATGTAGCGGAGTTGGGGGAAGACCTCCAAACATCGGGTTCAGAATCACATTAGCCTTTCACAACCTCAGTACCCAACTGCCAATTGCGTAGCCCTTCTTGTCATTCTGAGCGAAGCGAAGAATCTCGCACTGTGCGCTAATCAGCATCTCCCGCCCGCACTACTTCCTCATCCAGAGCAAGATGGGCAAGATGGCAACACATCGTAGAGGACGTTCGAGAAATCACTCGGATCGCGGGTGTCCTGCCCGTTGTCGTG